>NZ_JH604937.1:3479-20981 GCF_000250875.1 Sutterella parvirubra YIT 11816
CGTCTCGCGGCGGCCGGGGGATGACGCCGCAACGAGCGTGCGCAGGCCCTTCGCGCGGGCGAGCTCAACGCGCTCCGCGAGCCGCGTCACGGGGTTTTCGAGTTTGCGTTCAATGAGGGGCCCGGTGAGGAGCGCCGCGCCTTCGCCGTCGTCCGTGCGTTCCACCGTGAAGCGCGGGAACTTCTGAAGGCTCACGAAGAAGTCGTCCGCGGGCTGCCAGATCGCCTTGGGCGGGAGCGCCGGGCGCGAGAGGTCCGCGTAGCGGAGCTTCGCGCGGGATTCGGTGTCCTTCTCGAACCCCTGAAGGACGTCGGTGATGTTCCCAAAGAGCACCACGCAGGTGGAGTCGTCCAGATAGTCGGCGAGCACCGCCGTCTCGTCGAAGAAGAGCGGCAGGTAGTACTCGATCCCCGGCGCGAGGATGCCTTTCCCCGCATCGTCGTAGACGGAGGACTTCTTCGGGTCGCCGGGGAAGGTCGTGCGCCAACGGAGCCGGAAGGCGGCCAGCGCGTCCGCGTTGCTCGGGAATTCGTGCCCGGGGAGAAGCCGGATTTCGTTCACCTTCTCGGACGAGCGCTGCGTCTCGACGTCGAACCAGCGGATCGTGTCGATCTCGTCGTCCATGAAGTCGAGACGGAAGGGGCGCTCGGACCCCATCGGGAAGACGTCGACGATCCCGCCCCGCACCGCGAACTCACCCGCGGCCAGAACCTCGCGCACGTGGGCGTAGCCCGCGGCGGCGAGGTTCGACTTCAGTTTGTCGATCGAGATCTCGTCCCCGGTCTTCAAAAGGAACGTGTTCGCGCCCACCCAGGAGACGGGGGCGAGCCGCTGCGCGGCGGTGACGGCCGAAGTGACCAGCATGTCGCAGCCCGCTTTGGGGTGCGTGAGCCGCCAGAGGGTCTCGAGGCGCTCCGAGACCAAGTCTTCCTGGGGCGAGAGCATGTCGTAGGGGAGCGTCTCCCAGTCGGGGAGAAGCCGCACGTCGGCTTCAGACCCCACCAGCCACCGCACCTCGTGCGTCAACCTCACGGCGTCCGCCGCATCCGCGCAGACGACGAGGACGCGGCGCTTCTCCGTCTTCGCGCCCCGCACGAAGTTCGCCAACGCCAACGCGTCCCCCGCGGCGCGGGAGAGCTGCGCGCGGCGCTTGGTGCCCGGCGGATAGCGGAGCAGATCGTCTTCGAAGATGCGGAGCGTGCGGAGGTCTTGGGGCATGACGGAATTCCTGAATGGATGCGCCATTGTGCCACGCAGAGAGGAACGCTTTGCGCCCCCGCCGGAATCGTTGCGGAAAGGCCGCAGTTTTCGCCCCCGACCTTCGGAGGATGGACACATTGAACCGTCGCCTTCGGGGACGTGGCAGAATGGACTTCTTTTCACCTTAGGATAAAACCCTGACATGACCGGCCTCCCCTTCAAGAACCGGCTCCTCGTGGGGCTCACGCTTTTTTCGATGTTCTTCGGCGCGGGGAATCTGATCTTCCCGCCCTTTCTCGGCGCGCAGGCGGGTGAGGCCACCTGGTGGGCGATGGCCGGGTTCGTCGTCACGGCCGTGGGTTTTCCGATTTTGGGCGTGATGGCCGTGGCGGAGTCGGGGGGCCTCAAAACCCTCGCGGGCCGCGTGCATCCGGTCTTTGCGTTCGTCTTCACGCTGCTGATCTACGTCTCGATCGGCCCGGCGCTGGCGATCCCGCGCACGGCGGGGACGTCCTTTGAGATGGTGCTGCGCCCCGTGTTGGACGCGAACGGTCTTTTGGACGCCAAGATCGCCGGCTTCGGGATGTTGGACGCCGCGCAGGCGCTCTACGCGGTGCTCTTCTTCGCGCTCGCCGCCTGGGTCGCGATGACCCCTGAAAAGCTCACGCAGCGTCTCGGCAAATTCCTCTCGCCCGCGCTGATCACCTTGATCGGCGCGCTCTTCATCGGCGTGCTCCTCTCGCCCCTCGGTCTCTACGGTGAGGCGCAGTCGGCCTACGCGACCGGCGCCTTCGCGCGCGGCTTCATCGAGGGCTACCAGACGATGGACACGATCGCCGCGTTGAATTTCGGCATCATCATCGCGATGAACATCCGCGCGATGGGCGTCACGAGCGAGAAGGCGGTGATTTCGGAAACCGTGAAGGCGGGCGCCATCGCGGCCCTCGTCTTCTGCGTGATCTATGGCGCCTTGGCGCACATCGGCGCGGAAGCGGGCGGGGCCTTCGCCGGGATGGAAAACGGCGCGCAGACCTTGACCCACGCCGCCGGGGCGGTCTTCGGGCCCGCGGGTCCGGTGCTGATGGGCCTGATCTTCTTCATCGCGTGCTTGAACACCTGCGTGGGCCTGCTTTCGTGCTGCTCCGACTACTTCCGCACGATCATCCCGGGCCCGGGCTACCGCGGCTGGGTGGTGATCTTCGCCCTCATCAGCGCGGTGGTCGCGAACGCCGGGCTGACGACGATCCTGAAGTTCTCGATTCCGGTTCTGGTCGCGATCTACCCGGCGGCGATCGTGCTGATCGTGTTGTCGCTCCTCACGCTCGGGTTCGACGCCGTGCGTCACCGTCCGGCGGTCTACCCGGTGACGGTGGCGGTGACGGGCGTCGTCTCGGTCGCGTCGGCCCTCGCTTCCTGCGGGCTCCTTCCTGAAGCGCTCGCCTCGGCGCAGCGGTCGCTCCCCTTGGCGGACGTCGGGCTCGAATGGATCATCCCGGCCGCGGCGGCGTTTGCGCTCGCGATGCTGACGAAGAAGCGCGCGCCGGTGATGCGCACGACGGAGGAGGCCGCGTAAGGCGGCGCAAGGCTCTGCCGGATTTTTCATGAAAGAAGCAAGGTTACTGCTGTCTTTCATCATAGAGGGTGAAGCCTGTCCGGCTTCATCTTCATTTCTGTCCAGAGGTCTGCAAAGACCGTTGCTGCGGAAACGGAACAAGAAAAAGGGCATCGTCCGGCGTGGGCGGTGCCCATTTTTTGACGGTGTGCCTAAAAAGTATAATTAAAAATACTATAATAAATTATACATTTTAGGTTGAGTGATTCGACTCAAACTCACCAAAGTTCCTCATCGTCGTCCCCCATTTCGTTCACGGCTTCGATCATCTCCAAGAACGTCACGAGATGAACGTTCCCCATCTCTTTCGCCTTTTGACGACAAGCGTCGGTGAAGCCGGACTTTGAAAAAATGAAGAGATGCCGGTTCTCGTAGCGGAATTGCGAGCGGCTCAATTCATCAAGCTTCTCAAGGACGGAGACGGGGACGAGCTCATTCTTCCACTTGCACTCGGCAAAGAGCGCCGTGTTCTTGTCTTCGGCGCCGATGATGTCAATCTCGGCCTCCGTGCTCCGGGGAGTTTTGTCATCAGAGGCCTCGATGGGGTTCGTCGGTTTTTCCTTCGGCAGGGAGATCTTTCCCCACCAACGATCCAGGTCCGTGAAAGCGACGGGGCAACGGCCGGCCCTTTGAAGACGTTGGAGGTAGTCCCGGCAGATGTCTTCGAAAACGGGGCCCATGTAAGTGGGAAGTTGTGCTTCCGCCGCCTTCAGAATGGTCCTGCCGTTTTTCAGCATGATTTGGGAGGAGCCTTGGTTTATGAAGGTGAACCAGAATCGGAACATGTTGTCGGCAATGCGATACTGCGTCTTTTTGCTGTTCGATTTTTCGCCGTGAGCGGTTTCCTTGCGGATGATGCCCAACGTGATCAGCGTGTCGATATGCGGCATGATGGCTCCGGGCTGCGTGTCCAAAGCATTGGCGAGTTCCGAAAGGCGGACGCCTCCATTCGCGAGATTGACCAGGAGGTCATAGTACGTTTTGACGGAACGGACTTCCTGACGCAGGAACGTCATCGGCTCATCAAAGAAGAAGCCGAGGGGACGGAACCATTCGCGGTAAAGGTTGACGCGCAGGCTTTTCGAGGGTTGAAATTGCTCGAGATAGAGGGGCGTTCCTCCCGTGGTGCCGTAAATGACGGCGGCGTCGAAGGGATCGAACCCCTTCAGCATCTCAAGCGACTCGAAAAAGTCGAAGGGTTCGATGCGCAGCTGTCCCGTGCGGCGACCGTAGAGTGGTGAGCGGTAGGCGAGCACCTTGTCCGTCATGTAGGAGATGGAAGAGCCGCAGAGAATCAGCATGAGGTTCGAGCCGTGTTTGTTCAGGTCGATTTGACGCTGAAGCACGGAGAGGAGAGTTTCGTCCCCACGCGCCGCATACGGAAACTCATCCAGGACGAACACGAGCCGCTCATTGAGGCTCTTTTTGAAGACGTAGATCAGCGCATCTTCATAGTTCTGGAAGGCAGGGCCTTCGGTCTCACCAAGCCCGGTGAATATGGCGCCGGAGAGGACTTTGAGATTGGTCTTCACTCCGCCTTCAGCACTCATGAAGTAGATGGAGCGCTTATCTTTGATGAATTCCTGTATGAGCGTGCTTTTGCCGACTCGTCGGCGCCCATAGACAACGATGAGTTGGAAGCCCGGTTTCTCGTAGATGTCCTCGAGTCCCTCAAGTTCAAATTTACGGCCGAAAAACTGCATGGAGGTCGTCCTGTCGAAAGGTCTCTGCCAAGGATGGAAAGTATAATAGTTTATAGTATATCGTATTATACATTTCGTGCTCCACATCTTGCGGGCAAGCGCGGGGTGGTCCGGCTGAGTGCGCATCCCGCAAATCGTAACGTTTTCGGCCTCGAACACCTCTCGAGATCTACGGACGAAATGCGCCTTCACACCTCATCGCTTCCGATGCGGTGCGCCGGAGAAAATCATCGAACCCGGGCGGCGCGGAAGCGTCGCATTTTTCTGTCCCTACCAAAAATAGGGGAATTCGTCCGAGAAGCCCGCCGAGGGCGGCACGTGCGGCGTAGGATTGGCGGAAGATCATCCGTTTCCGACGTGCGCCATGCTGAGAGACTATCGATGCCACCGCTACGCCACACGGATCATGGAGATCGCGCGCGTTCTGCACGTTGCGGAGAGCGTTGAGACGAGTCTCGCGAGGCAGATCGCCCAAGACTACATGAGCCGTACGGCCCCGACGCCGGGCGAGTGCTTCGCCCGGCCCGACCACATCCCCGCCGTGCTGACCTCGACGATGGGGCCGGCCCCGCTTTCCGTATGGGAGGAGGACGAGACGCTCGCGAAGGATCTGCTCGACCGCCTGGGCGTCGCCCCGACGATGGAGATGGGGATGGCGCTCTACACCGCCACGCTCTGCCGCCACGCCGGGATGTCCGACTGCGAGGAGAGCAGGGTGGCGCAGCGCCGGGCGCTTCCCGACGGGAAGAGTCTCGGGGACCTCTTGGTGGGGTTCGTCGAGGACGAGGATCCTCTGGAAGTCGTCGCGCAGGCGTGAAGCCTTGCGGAACGGACGCCTGAACCATTCCAGCGGTTGGCGCGTCGCAGCGTCGGAACGTAAAAAAGCCGGAAGCCCTTGCGGGCCCCGGCTTTTTTGATCTTTCAGGCTTGTTGACGCGGATTAGAACGCGTACTGGGCCTGAACGCCGATCAGGTAGGCGTCGAGACGGCGGAAGCGGCCGATCTTTTCACCCGTGTCCTTCGCGTAGAGGTTGCGTTCGCCCACGCCGTGGAGGTGCGCGAAGGCGACGTCCGTCTGGAACTGCTTCGACCACTTGAAGGACGAACCCACGGCGAACCACCAACGGTTGGCGTCCGGAATGATCGCCGTACGGGTTCCGGCACGGGCGATCGGGCTCGTTTCGTAGGCGACGCCGCCGCGAAGGGTCCAGAAGTCGTTCACGCGGAGGTCGGCGCCGAGCGAACCCATGTAGGTGTCGCGCCAGTCGTTCGTGATGTGAGACATGCCGTAGGCGACCTTTTTGAGGACCTGGGCCATGTTGGTCTGACCAGCCTGAATCAGGCCGTTGCCGATGACGCCGAGCTGAGCGTCAAGGCCGGAGGACTCAATGTTGAGCTGCTTGAAGCTCGACCAGTCGGTCCAGCGGAAGGTGGCGTAGAGGCTCAACATGTCGTTCACGTCCCAGGCGGCGGTCGCCATCGCCCAGGCCGGCGCGGACATTTCGACGGAGCCGTCGTACTTGCCGTTCATCGCCTGAAGAGCGGTCTGCCCCGACGTCACGCCGGCGCCCGAAACCTTGAGGTCGCCTTCGGCGGTGTGGCGGACTTCGGAGCGGTAGGAGACGCCGAAGCGGAGGTTGTCCAAGGGCATCCACATCGCGCCGATGTTCCAACCCCAGGCCCAGGTGTCGACCTCGAGTTCGCCGCGGATGCTGTCACCCAGGGTGGGCACGTCGGCGCCGATGCCGAGCGTCGCGTCCGCGTACTGGAGCGACACGCCCGCGCCGATCGAGAAGCGGTCCGTGAGCTTCCAGGCGACGTTCGGGTTGAAGTCGATCACCATGATCTCAGCGTCCGTGCCGTGATCCTTGCGGGCCCAGTTCTTGGAGTATTCGGTCGCCATGCCGAAGGGAACCGTGATGCCCAGACCGACCCAGGTCGTGTCGTTGATCTGGTGCGTCATGAAGCCGTGCGGAACGAACTGCTCGGAACCACGACCGTTCTGGTCGTTGCCGGGCTTCTTGTCGGCGTAGTCGAGGTTGAGGCCGACCAGAACGCCGCCCCCCTGAACCTTCGTGCCCTTGTGGAGGACCATCGTGGCCGGGTTGTAGTAGACGCCCGAAATGTCGGTGCCGTCGACGCCGACGCCGGCGTAGGCGCGCCCGAGCGCGAGCGCGGACTGTTCGGTGAGCTGGAAGCCCGCGGCGTGGGCGGTGCCGGCGACGGCGGAGAGCGCGGCCGCGATGGCGGCGGCGAGTTTGACGTTCTTCACGGTTTCTTTGTCCGGTAGGTTGGAGAGTCTTGTGGATGGCGCTCGACGGAAGAGGAATTTCCGGATCGCCCGACACCAGAGGTGTTCAAAGCCGCGAAGTATAGGGAGTAACGCTTAAGGGTCAAGTCTCAAGCGAGCGTCGGCCGAACGGATGATCACGCATGTACGCTCATCATTCGTGTCTTAGGTAAAAGCTTGTATACGTCTTCTATGGTGAATGCTGAGCGGCGAATGGTTCTTCAGACCATGAAAAAGGATGAGGCCGTGAGGCCTCATCCTTGGTGTGGGTTTGGCGTGATGAGGGTGCCGACGAAGGGTCGTCGCCACCGCAGCGAACCAAGGTTAGAACTGGTACTGCATCTGAACGCCGAGGAGGTAGGCGTCGAGGCGGCGGAAGCGGCCGACCTTTTTACCGTCTTCCCAAAGGTTGCGTTCGCCGACGCCGTGCAGGTGGGCGAACGACACGTCCGTCGAGAACTGTTCGGACCACTTGAAGGACGAACCGACGGCGAACCACCAGCGGTTGGCGTCAGGAATAATGGACGTACGGGTCTTCGGATCCTTGATCGGCGAGGTTTCGTAGCCGATGCCGCCGCGGAGCGTCCAGAAGTTCGTGAGGCGCAGGTCACCGCCCACGGAGAAGAGGTAGGTGTCCTTCCAGTTGTTTTTAATGGTGGAACTGACGTTTTGGCTAATCCCAATAGGCAGGTCGACCGTGCCTTCAATGTCAAGTTGATCAAAGCTAGACCAGTTGGCCCAACGGAAGGTCGCGTAGAGGCTCAGCAGGTCATTGACGTCCCAAGCGGCCGTCGCCATCGCCCAGGCCGGAGCTTCCACAGTGGCGAAGCCGTCATGGGTGCCATTGAACATGTCGGCATTCACGCCATTACCGAGATCATGCGACGTAATGCCTTCGAGCGTCAGGGTGCCTTCCGCGTCATGCACGACGTTCGAGCGGTAGGAAAGGCCGAAGCGGAGGTTTTCAAGCGGAGACCACATCAGGCCGACGTTCCAACCCCAGGCGGTGCTGTCCGCGTCGATTTCGGACATGGCGGAAAGACCGATGATGGTGCTCTGCTTCTTGAGGTCGGCCTGCGCGTACTGCAGCGACACGCCCGCGCCGATCGAGAACTTTTCGTTCACCTTCCAGGCGATGTTCGGGTTGAAGTCGACCGTGATGATGTTGGCCGACACGCCCGTGGTGTTGTGGGCCCAGTGGTCGCCGTATTCCGTGCCCATGCCGAACGGAACCGTGATGCCGAGGCCGAACCAGGTGGAGTCGTTGATCTGGTGCGTGAAGAAGCCGTGCGGAATGAACTGTTCGGCACCGCGGCCGTTCTGGTCGTGGCTTTCGTCGTGGTCGTCCGAGAATTCGAGGTTCAGACCCACGCCGACGCCGCCCGCCTGCACCTTCGTGCCCTTGTGGAGCGTCATCGTGGCCGGGTTGTAGTAGACGCCCGAAATGTCGGTGCCGTCGACGCCGACGCCGGCGTAGGCGCGCCCGAGCGCGAGCGCGGACTGTTCGGTGAGCTGGAAGCCCGCGGCGTGGGCGGTGCCGGCGACGGCGGAGAGCGCGGCCGCGATGGCGGCGGCAAGTTTGATGTTCTTCACGGTGAAAGGTCTCCGGTATTGGGAAAGAGTCACTGGGGGCCTGAAAAACGTGGGAGGTCAGCCCGCAGGAAAAAGTCGGAGCGGATTTTCCGACGCCGGAAGGCCGTCAAACGTGGGTGAAATTCGGGGTAAACCCTAGTAAAAATTCCCCATACCAAACTCGGATGAGATGGCGGCGGATCCTTGATTTGCGCAGATTCCCCGAAAAACGGGGGAGAAGATGTGGAAGGTCACGCCGAACGGATGAACCGGGGGTATGCGGGATGAGGCCGGTTGGGTAGTCCGAAAAAATTCGGAAGAGGGGCTTTTAGAGGGTTTTGAGGGCTTTGCGACGCTCCCGGACCCCCTCCGGAGCGTTGAGCCGGTACAAAAACGCCCCGAAGGCGGCGTGCCTGCGGGGCGTCTTGGAAGCGTGCGTCGGGCCTCGCTCAGTGCGCGTCGCGGTGCATGCGGTCGATCCAGGCCATGACGAGCGCGGAGAAGACGAAGGTCAGATGGATGAGGACGTACCACATCAGCTTGTCGTTCGGCGTCGCCTTCACGTCCATAAAGACGCGAAGAAGGTGAATCGACGAGATCGCGACGATGGAGGCGGCGACCTTGTTCTTCAGGGAGCCGGCGTCCATCTTCCCCAACCAGTCGAGCTTCTCGGTGTCGTGGGAGAGCGAGAGGGCGGAGACGAAGTTCTCATAGCCCGAGAGCATCACCATGACGATGAGGCCCCCGACGAGGCCCATGTCGATCATGGAGAGAAGCCCCAGGATGAGGTCGGATTCGGAGAGGTCCAAGACGTGCGGGAGCACGTGGAAGACTTCCTGGAAGAATTTGATCGCGAGGGCGAGAAGGGCGAGCGAGAGCCCGATGTAGATCGGCGCCAAGAGCCAGCGCGAAGCGTAGAGCGTTCGTTCGACGAGCTGTTCCATGTTTTTTGGGTTGGTCCGTGGTGTTGGAGGTTGAAAAAGGTCCGCCATTCTACGGGAAGACGCCGTACTGACCCGGGTACCGGGGCGATTTCTTAGCCGATGGATGCGAACGGATACAGAAGTGCCGCCGCGGCCGCTAAACTCCCACTCTGAACGGGGACCGCGCCGCACGACGGAGCGCCATGTCGGTACCGGTCCCGCATCCGATGTCACTTCTTCAAAACCTCACACACCAAATGGAGACGCCCGCCATGACTTCCGTACGCATGACCGCGCTCGTCTGCGCGGCCGGGGTCGGGGCCCGCATGGGGCTCGACCGGCCGAAGCAGTATCTGAGGCTCGGGAGCCGGACGATGCTGGAGCACACCGTGCACGCGATCGCTTCGGTCGAGCGCGTCGACGACGTCGTGGTCGTCGTGAGCGCGGAGGACGCCTACGTTGACGAAGCTGCGGCGCACTTCCCCGCGAAGGCCCGCGTCCTCAAGGTGGGGGGCGCCACCCGCGCCGAGACCGTCCAAAACGGGATCGCCGCGGCGGGCTGGCCTGCGGACGCCTGGGTGCTCGTTCATGACGCGGCGAGGCCGTGCCTGCGGGCCGCGGAGGTCGACCACCTGATCGACGAGGTGCTGGGCGACGACGCCGTCGCGGGCGGGATCCTGGCGCTTCCGATGACGGATACGGTGAAGCGCACGGACGAGCGCCGCCGGATCCTCGAGACGGTGCCGCGTAAGGACCTCTGGCGCGCGGCGACGCCGCAGCTCTTCCGCGCGGGCGTCTTGTCCGAAGCCCTCTCCGCCGCGCAGGCGGCGGGCGCCGAGCTGACGGACGAAGCGAGCGCCGTTGAGCACCTAGGGCTCGCGGTCAAGGTGGTGTCGGGTCGCCCCACCAATCTGAAGGTGACCCATCCGGGCGATGAGCGCATCGCCGGTCTGATTTTGGGAGATGCCGCCGTGATGCCGATCCGCGTGGGCCAGGGCTACGATTCGCACCGCTTGGTGGAGGGCCGCCCCCTCATTCTGGGCGGGATCGAGATTCCGTTTGAAAAGGGGCTGGACGGGCACTCCGACGCCGACGTGCTCCTGCACGCCGTCACCGACGCCGTGCTGGGCGCGGCGGCCCTGGGCGACATCGGGCGTCACTTTCCGCCTTCGGACCCGAAGTGGAAGGGTGCGGACAGCGGGAAGCTCCTCGAAGCCGTCGTGCGGCTCGCCAAAGAGAAGGGCTGGTCGGTCGTCAACGCCGACGCGACGCTCGTCTGCGAGCGCCCGAAGATCGCCCCGCACGCCGAGAAGATGCGCGGGAACGTCGCGCGGCTTTTGGGCGTCTCGCCTGAGGTCGTGAACCTCAAAGCCAAGACGAACGAGAAGATGGACGACGTCGGCCGCGAAGCCGGGATGATGGCCCACGCGGTGGTGCTGATGTGCCGCATGTGACGCTTGTGACCGGAGCGGCGTCGATCTGAACGCCTCATCGGAAAACGCGGGAAGCGCGGCGGCGCTCTCCCGCGTTCTTCTACGAATCGGTCACCGATATGGGCCGGATCATATCGTCGAAAACCCTGAAACTCAGGGAAAGTCGGTGTGAAAACCCCAAGTGCTTGGGGTGTTGAACTTAGGGGTGGGGAGGATAATTCTTTGGGAGGATGTCTTTGTCCGAGATCTCCTTCTTTTAAATTACGCCGTTTAGGAGACCCCAAGTGAACGGTAACTTTCTCTCGGCTCCGACCACGCGTCGGGGCTTTTTGTGCATGTCCGCGATGGCCGCGGCCGCGGGCTTCCTGCCCACGCCCTTGATGGCCGCCATCGAAAAGGCCGCGGACGACATGGTCTTTTCCTGGACCGCATGCGTGATCAACTGCGGGCACCGCTGTCCGCTTCGCGCCTACACCAAGAACGGGCGCGTCATCCGCATCGAAACCGACAACACGATCAAGGACGGCTGCTCGCCGCGGCAGCTGCGCGCGTGCTTGAAGGGCCGCTCCATGCGTCAGCGCCTCTATTCGGGCGACCGCCTCAAGTACCCGATGAAGCGCGTGGGCGAACGCGGCGAAGGGAAGTTCGAGCGCATCAGCTGGGACGAAGCGTTGAAGACCGTCGCCCAAAAGCTCAAGTACACGGTCGAAACCTACGGGAACGAAGCCCTCTACTGGCAGTACTGCTCGGGGCAGCAGTCCATGGTGAACGGTCGCGTCGCCTGGTGGCGCCTCATGAACCTCATGGGCGGCTACCTCAAGTACTACGGGTCCTATTCGACCGCCCAGATTTCCGCCGCCTTCCCGATGACCTACGGCGGAAGCCCCGCGTCCGACACGAGCGAGATCGGGAACGCCAAGCTCTACGTCGCGTTCGGCAACAACCCCTCCGTCACCCGCGGCTCGGGCGGCGGGAAGTCCTATCAGCTCCGCTGCGCCTTGGACAAAGGTGAACCGAAGACCATCGTCATCGACCCGATCCACACCGACACGGTGGTGGGCAAGGTCGATCAGTGGATCCCGATCCGTCCCGGCACCGACGCGGCGTTGGTCGAAGGCATTGCGTACGAATTGATCCGCAACGGCTGGACCGACGAAGCGTTCCTCGAGAAGTACTGCGTCGGCTACGACGAAAAGACGCTCCCCAAATCCGCGCCCCCGAAGAGCGACTACAAGTCGTACATCCTGGGGGACGCCGACGGCGAACCGAAGACCCCCGAGCGCGCGTCCCGCATCACCGGGATTCCGGTCGAGACGATCGTGGAACTTGCGCGCGAGATCGGGACGACGAAGCCCGTCTTCTTCGCGCAGGGCTGGGGCCCGCAGCGCCAGGCGAACGGCGAGCAGACCTCGCGCGCGATCGCGATGCTCCCGATCCTGACCGGGAACGTCGGCCTTCCGGGTACGTCCACCGGTCAGCATGAAGGGAACACGTCCTTCCCGGTGCAGTACCTGCCTTCGGGCAAGAACCCCGTGAAGGCGACGATCCCCTGCTTCCTCTGGACCGACGCGATCACGCGCGGCGCCGAGATGGACGCCATTCACGACGGCCTCAAAGGCGTCGAAAAGCTCACGACCCCGATCAAGATGATCGTGAATTCGGGCGGGAACACGATGATCAACCAGCACGCCGACTCGAACGCGACGGACAAGATCCTGCGCGACACGTCGAAGTGCGAGTTCATCGTGGTCTGCGACAACATGATGACCCCGTCGGCCCGCTACGCCGACATTCTCCTTCCCGACACGCTCGGGCCCGAAACGGACGACCTCGCGAGCGCGGGCGGTTCGAACGGCGACGTCGCGTCGTTGCTGCCCATGAAGAAGGCGGTCGAACCCGCCTGGGAGCAGCGTCCGACCTGGGACATCTGCCGCGGGATCGCCAAGGAGTTGGGCCTCGAAGAAGCCTTCACCGAAGGCCGCGACCAGCTGGGCTGGATCGAGTGGTGCTACGAGGAGACGCGGAAGAAGTATCCGACGCTCCCCGACTTCAAGACCTTCTGGGCGCAGGGTCCCCAACAGGTCTACGGGGTTCGCAAGAACATGGTGGCGCTATCTGAATTCCGCGAAGACCCCGTGAAGAACCCCTTGAAGACCCCCTCCGGCAAGATCGAGATCTATTCGGAGCGCCTCGCCGACATCGCGAAGACCTGGGTGCTCCCGAAGGGGGACGTCATCTCGGCCCTTCCGAAGTTCGTGCCGACCTGGGAAATGCCGGGGGACGACCTGCAGCGGAAGTACCCCTTGCAGTGCTACGGCTACCACGGTCACGGGCGCATCCACTCGACCTTCCACAACCTCCCGTGGCTGCGAGAGCATTTCCCCGACCACGTGCTCATCAACCCGATCGACGCCAAGTCCCGCGGCATCGCCAACGACGACGTCGTGCAGGTCTTCAACGACCGCGGCCGCGTGCAGCTGATCGCGAAGGTGACGCCGCGCATCATGCCGGGCGTGTGTTCCATCCCGCAGGGGGCGTGGTACACGCCGGTCGAAAAGGACGGGAAGAGCGTCGACGTGGGCGGCAACATCAACACGCTCACGTCGCTGCGCCCGAGCCCGCTCGCCAAGGGGAACGCCCAGCACACGATTTTGGTCGACGTCGCCAAGGCGCCCCGCGCCTGATTTCGAGGAGGAATGAACCATGAAGCAACTCGGCTTTTTCATCGACGCCTCGAAGTGCACGGGGTGCAAGACCTGCACGGTCGCCTGCAAGGACGCGCATGATTCGCCCGTCGGCATCAACTTCCGCCACGTGCTGGAGTACGCGGGCGGCGGCTGGCGTCAGGACCGCTCGACGGGCGCCTGGCACCAGGACGTCTTCGCCTACTACCTCTCGATCGGGTGCAACCACTGCGCGGACCCTGCCTGCGTGAAGGTCTGCCCCACGAAGGCCCACTACAAGAGGAAGGAAGACGGCCTCGTCGTCATCGATGCGGCGAAGTGCATCGGTTGCGGGATGTGCGCGAAGGCGTGCCCGTACGGCGCGCCGCAGCTGAATCCGGACCTCCGGAAGATGACGAAGTGCGACGGGTGTCTGGACCGCCTGGAGCGCGGCCTCGGTCCCATCTGCGTCGAAAGCTGCACGCAGCGCGCGATCGAGTTCGGCGACATCGAGGAACTCCGGAAGCGCCACGGCGACCTCGCCGCGATCGCGCCTCTGCCCGCCGCTGAAGTGACGAAGCCCTCACTCGTCATCAAGGCACCGAAGCGCGCGAAGCCCGTGGGGGACACCTCCGGGACCACGTACGTGCACTGATCCGGGGCGTGATCCCGGTCCGCTGATTCGATCAGCCTGCGGAAACCCCCGGGCGACGCGAGCCGCCCGGGGGTTTCCGCAAGGGGAACCGTTCCCCCGTGGGGGCGGATCTTCCCGCACCGAGTCCATGATCGGCATGATCGAAAAAGCTTCGCCCCGGCGGTTTCCGCCGGGGCGACGTGCGATTGGGGTTCAAGCGGCCGGAAGGCCTGAGCGGGCCGGGGAGGCCGGTTGGCTTACGCCTCCGCTTCCGGCTCGTCCTTCGCGATCTTGTCCGCGGCCTTGTCGGTTTCTTTGAGCGCCTTCTTCAAGGCCGAAGGGGCGAGCACCGGGAACTTCACCTTGACCAAAAGCCCGCGGGGGACGGCCGAGAGGAGTTCGACGGAGCCGCCGGAGCGGCGCACGATGCGGTCGACGATGGAGAGGCCGAGGCCGGAACCGGATACGCCGGTGCGGGCGCTCTCGCCGCGTTCAAACGGACGCATCACGCGTTCGCGCTCTTCGGGCGGGAGCCCCTGACCGCGGTCTTCAACCGTGAGGACGGCGTCGCGCTGGTCCTCGCTCTTCTCCAACCCGATCGAGAGATGCAGGATGCCGTCGTCGCTTCGGCCGTAGCGCATGGCGTTCGTGATCAGGTTCTGAATCGCGCGGGAGAGTTCGAGCGGGTGCGCCATCACCCAAAGTTCGGGGAAGCTCCCGTCCGGGCCGATCTTTTCCTTGCCCGTCATCTTCCGCAGGTCCACCGAGCTGTCGCTCTCGATGCGGGCGTTGTGAAGCGCCGCGTCGAGCGCTTCGGAGAGGTTCACCATCACCTGCGCTTCACTCGAGCGCCGCGAGTAGGCGAGGAACTGGTTGACGATGTTTTCCATCTGCTCCAGGTCGCTCACCATGGCGGTGCGGGAGTCGTCCGAAAGGCTCGAGAGCTCGATCTCCAAACGCAGGCGCGTGATCGGCGTGCGCAGGTCGTGCGAGACCCCGGCGAGCAAAAGCTCGCGGTCGGCTTCAATGTTCTGGAGGTCCTTCACCATGCGGTTGAAGGAGACGTTGACCGCCTGGATTTCCGCGGTCGAGGCGTTTTCAGGGAGCGGATCGGGCTGGCGGCCTTGGCCCAACTGCGTCGCGAATTGGGAGAGGCGCGCGAGCGGGTCGATCACGTGGCGGGTCAAAAGCGTCGCGCCGAAAAGCGACGCGGCGCCGGCCGCAATCGCCCACCAGAGCCACGCGGTCCCGTACGGGGGATCGAGGGCGTCGTCCTTCGTCTGGAGCCAGTACTGGTCGCCGTCGATGTCGAACGTCACCCAAAGACCTTCGTTGCCGTTCACCTTGGTGGCGAGCACGGTGTCTTGCCCGAGCTGGGCCCTCACCAACTGCTCGATCAACCCGGTCGAGCCGTCGCTCGCGATCCGGACCACGCGGTCGGTGTCGTCGCGCGGCGAGATGAGGACGCCTTCGCGGGCCGCGAGCGCCTGGAGGAAGTCCGTGCGGTAGAGCGGGTCCGCCGTGACGAGCGCGTACTTCGTGATGTTGACCGTCGAGACGATGTGCTGCGCGACGCCCTGCGAATAGGGGAGTTCCGAGAGCACGCGGAAGCTCTGCAGCCACCCGATCACCGAGAAGAAGATCAGGCCGCAGAGCATCAGGAACGTGCGCCAGAAGAGGCTCGGGCGACGGGTTTTGAGTTTGGCGATCCAGGACACGGAAGGCGTTCCCTCAGGTTTGGGGTTGGTCGGAACGGGCGGGCCCGAACGAAAAAGGACGCGCCGCAGATGCGCGCAGACGGCGCCGGGAGCGTCCTTCCTCAAGGGATTGTCCCACGGACGCGCCCGGTCTTGGGGTTCGGGCGCGGGTGGGCAATGAACGGTGACTTCTTAGTTGTGGCCGTCCGGAATGAAGACGTAGCCGAGACCCCAAACGGTCTGGAGGTAGCGCGGCTTCGAGGAATCCTGCTCGATCAGCTTGCGAAGGCGCGAGACCTGGACGTCGAGCGAGCGGTCGAAGGCTTCGTATTCGCGGCCGCGGGCCATTTCCATCAGCTTGTCGCGGGAGAGCGGCTGGCGCGGGTGGCGCGCAAAGGCCTTCAGAACCGCGAATTCGCCGGTGGTGAGCGGCACGGGCTCGCCGTTCTTCTTCAGGACGCGCGTGCCGAGGTCGAGTTCGAAGTCGCCGAACGTGACGATTTCGTTTTCGCGCGAGGGCGCGCCCGGGGCGTCCGGCGCGGGACGACGGCGCAGCACCGCGTGGATGCGGGCCAAAAGTTCGCGCGGGTTGAAGGGCTTCGCGATGTAGTCGTCGGCACCGAGTTCCAACCCCACGATGCGGTCGATTTCTTCGCCGCGGGCCGTGAGCATGATGACCGGCGTCATGTCCTTCTGGGCGCGCAGGCGCTTCAGGATCGCGAGGCCGTCTTCGCCCGGCATCATCAGGTCGAGAATGAGCGCGTCGAAGGGTTCGCGCAGCCACAGGCGGTTCATGGACGCGGCACCGTCCGCCACCTGAACCTGGAAGCCGTTCTCGCCGAGATAGCGGCGGAGAAGGTCGCGCAGGCGGGGGTCGTCGTCGACGACGAGAATCTTGGGATTGCGTTCCATGTGCTGAACTCCTTACAAGGAATGACGGGGCGCTTTCGGGAGACCGGGCGAAACGTGGTGAAGGCCCGGCGATCCGTCCGGAGGCCGACCTGGCTTCTTGGGGAAGCGTGTCGGGGTGCGTTCTCCGGCTGGTGAACCCCGTGTGGATTCGTTGACGCCTATTGTGAGATACATTCGTGTGCCACGTCACGCCTTGGGAACAGGGTGTTACAAAGTGGTGAGGGTGAGTTGTAACATCGAAAAATGGTAGGGGCCCCTTTTCAGGTGGTTGATTTTCAGGAACAAATCTCTTGAATGAGGGTGTTTTTGGGCGTTTGAATGCTGAAACAAGCGTCTCCGTTTGACGCTTGTTCGGGGTGGGAATGAGGGCGGTGGATGGGACGAAGGCGGCCGAAGAAGGCTGCGGAGGCCGCGGTGCGGGGCCGAACCGGTGACCGGGATGAGGGTCGGTGAGGTCGCCGCTGAAAAACGTCAATAAGAATTCCCCACCTCCGCCAACAAGAAGTCACCGGTTCCGTCAATAAGAATTCCCCACTTCCGCCAACAAGATCTCCCCACTTCCGCCATCAGCATTCCCCATCCGGGTCCGGAAGGGGGACGCCTGAGCGACGTTCAGGGAGAGCCGGGCGTCCCGGGCAGGCCCCGACCCCCGCACCGATCCCGAAACAACACTTCAACCGCCTCCGGGGCCGCCAACCCGTTGCCGGATGTTTTTCACGGCACATGTTTCTTCTGCGGCTGTGGCGCGGCACCCTCACGCCGCCCGGGGTATGTGAAGAATCTGTAAAAAGGACGGCGCGAAACCCCGGGAGAAGCCGACGGCGGACGGGCCTGCCGAAAGCTGTGCGTTTCGCGGCGAAAGG
>NZ_JH604937.1:21068-21831 GCF_000250875.1 Sutterella parvirubra YIT 11816
CCGCCGAAAGATTCACCCCCTGCAACACATTGGAAAAACTTGTGCGCGCTCAGGTCGGGAACCCGCTGATATAGTCAGCTCGACGAAACGGAGACCCATCCGGGTTAACACCATGCTTCATCCAACCAAGACGGGCCTGATCATCGCCGTACTCGCCTTGACCTCGGGCGTGGTGCAGGCGGAGTGGCGCGGCCCCGTGCTCAATGCCGATCCCCAAACGCTCGCCGACTGCGCGGACCCCGCGCATCCCTGCGTGCGTCTTTGGCGGGACATGAGCGCCGCGGAACGTGCGGAGCTCTGGCCCTATCTCGACGGCGTGGCGCGCGCCTCCCATTGGCGGGAGATGACGAAGCGCGAACGCGACGCGATGCAGGCGCATCTGAACGAAGCGGACCGCGAAGCGATCCGCCAGCGCTTCACCGTGCAGAACGAGCAGCGCCGCCACCACGGCGCGAGGCCCAAGCTCTGCAGCGAGGACCGCACGCTCATGCGCGCCCAGATCATGGAAGTGCACATGAAGTTCGCGAAGCCGGTTCCGAAGGCCAATGCGGCCGGTGCGCCGACGGCGGAAGAAGCGAAGCGCTGAGCACCCACAACCTGAATTCCAACGGAAGAGGCGGCATGGCCCGCCTCTTCGCGCATCCGGGGCCGACGCATGGGGTCCTGCGCCCCCGCGCACCCTTCTCCCCAAGATGGTCCCCAAGCGTTCCCGACGCCGCCCTCGGAAAGCCCTCGGGGCCGGTCGGAAGGGCGGCGCCCTCCT
>NZ_JH604939.1:0-5390 GCF_000250875.1 Sutterella parvirubra YIT 11816
GGCGGACGAAATCGCCGAGCGCTTCGGGCCGACCTTGGCGCTCACTGCGCTCTCGATGCTCTGGGCGGTCGTTTTCGGACTGGGGCTCGGCATCCTCGCCGCGGTGAAGCGCGGGCGGCTTGCCGACCGCGCGGCGATGGTCTTCGCGGTCTCGGGGATTTCGGTGCCGCCCTTCGCGCTGGGGATCCTCCTGATGGAGGTCTTCTCGGTGCAGCTGGGGTGGTTCCCGACGGTGGGGGCGGACAGCTGGCTCCACTACGTGCTCCCCTCGATCACGCTGGGGGCCGGGGTCGCCGCCGTGATGGCGCGCTTCACGCGCTCCTCCATGATGGAAGTTCTGGACGCCGACTACGTGCGCACGGCGCGGGCCAAGGGGTTGGGCGAGCGCTCCGTCGTGATGCGCCACGCTCTTCGCAACGCCCTCATTCCCGTCGTCACGATGCTGGGCCTTCAGTTCGGGTTCCTCCTGGGCGGCTCGATCGTCGTCGAAAAGGTCTTCAACTGGCCCGGCATCGGGCGCCTGTTGGTCGACGCGGTCGACATGCGCGACTACCCCGTCATGCAGGCCTGCGTGCTTCTTTTCTCGCTTGAATTCATGCTGATCAATCTTGCCGTCGACCTCCTCTACGGGTGGATCAACCCGGCGGTGCGCTTCGCGAAGGGGGGTCGATGATGCTTCGTCTTGACGACCGTTCGAGTCCGTGGTCGAACTTTCTGCGCCGTTTCACGAAGGACCGCGTGGGGATGATCTCGCTCATCGTGGTGGCGCTCCTCATCCTCACCGCGGTCGTGGGCCCCTGGGTGGTCCCGTACGACCCCGAAAACTTCTTCGACTACGACCACCTGAACGAAGGCCCCTCGGCCATGTACTGGTTCGGGGTCGACAGCCTGGGGCGCGACGTCTTCAGCCGCATCATCGCGGGGACGAGGCTCTCGCTGATGACGGGCCTGGGGAGTGTCTTCGCGGGCGCCGTCATCGGCACCGTGCTGGGGCTTCTCGCCGGTTACTACGAAGGCTGGACCGACCGCATCGTGATGCGCATCTCGGACGTGCTCTTCGCGTTTCCCGGCATTCTGCTCGCGATCGGGATCGTGGCGATTCTGGGGGGCGGCCTCCTGAACGTCGTCATGGCGGTGGCGATCTTCTCGGTGCCCGCGTTCGCGCGCCTCGTGCGCGGGAACGTCCTTGTTCTCAAGCACGAGACCTACGTCGAAGCCGCGAGGAGCATCGGTGCGGGCGACGCCGTCATCATCTTCCGACACATTCTTCCCGGGACGATCTCGGTGATCCTCGTCTATCTCTCGATGAGGATCGGCTCGGCGATCATCACCGCGTCGTCGCTCTCGTTCCTGGGGCTGGGCGCCCAGCCGCCTTCTCCCGAATGGGGCGCGATCCTCAACGAAGCCCGTGAGGACATCCTCACGGCCCCGCACGCCGCGCTCTTCGCGGTGGGCGCGATCTTCATCACGGTGCTCGCCTTCAACATCCTCGGCGACGCCCTTCGCGACGCCCTCGATCCGAAGATGCGCCGCGACTGACGGTCTTCCTCTGAATGCAAAACGGCCCGGCCGCCTCGTGAGGCGCCGGGCCGATTTGCGACCGGTCGAGCTTGGGCGGGGAAGGTTACTTCTTCGAGCCCTCGTCCTTCTTGTCGAACTGGATCGGGATGAAGATGCGGCCGCCGTCGCGTTGCACGAGCAGCAGCACGCGGTCCTTGGTGCAGGCCTGACGGAGCGCCTCCACCGTCTTCACGAGCGTGCCGTTCGCGCTCACGATGATGTCGCCCTTGCGGATGCCGCTCTTGGCGGCGAGACCCGTCGACTCCAGCACGAGCACGCCGGTGGTGTCGGCCTGACGCGCTTCCTCATCCGTGAGGGCGCGGGCCTGGATCCCGAGGCGCTGCGTGTTCTGGTCCACGGTCTTCTGCGCTTCGGCCTGCTTGTTCGTGCCGACCGTCACCGAGATCTTCTGTTCCTTCTTGTCGCGGATCACCGTGAGTTCGGCCTTGCCGCCCGGCGGGATCGCGCTCACGAGCATCGGGAGGCTCACCGAGCTCGTCACCTTGCGGCCGTCGATCGTCGTGATGACGTCGCCCTCACGAAGGCCCGCCTTCTCGGCCGGGCTTTCCTTCTCGACCTTGGTGACGAGAGCGCCTTCAGGCGTCTTCAGTCCAAAGTTGTCGGCGAGCTCCTGATTGAGTTCCTGGATGTAGACGCCGATGTAGCCGCGCGTCACCTTTCCGTCCTTGACGAGCTGATCCTTGATCTGCATCGCGAGGTCGATCGGGATCGCGAAGGAGAGCCCCATGAAGCCGCCCGACGTCGAGAAGATCTGCGAGTTGATCCCGACCACTTCGCCCTTCATGTTGAAGAGCGGGCCGCCGGAGTTGCCCGGGTTCACCGCGACGTCGGTCTGGATGAAGGGGACGTAGGTGTCGGACGGAAGATTGCGCGAGAGCGCCGAGACGATCCCGGCCGTCACCGTGTTGTCGAGGCCGAAGGGGCTGCCGATCGCGGCCACCCATTCGCCGACCTGAAGGTCCTTGCTGCTGCCGATCCGGAGCACCGGGAGGTCCTTCGCGTCGATCTTCACGACGGCGATGTCGGTCTGCTTGTCGGTGCCGAGGACTTTGCCCTTGAATTCGCGCTTGTCGGTCAGACGGACCGTGATTTCGTCCACGCCGTCCACGACGTGGGCGTTCGTCATGATGATGCCGTCCGACGAGATGATGAAGCCCGAGCCGGTGCCGCGCTGTTCGGGAATTTCCTGCGGGCCGCCGAAGGGAAGCGGGAAGCCGAAGCGGCGGAAGATTTCCGCCTGGCGCTCGTCCATGCCGGGGAACGCAAACGGCGTGTTGACCACGCGGGCGTTCTTCACGACGGCGATGTTGACGACGGCCGGGCCGTTTTCCTTGACGAGGCTGACGAAATCGGGCAGCGCCGCCTGTTGGACGACGGGGGCGGTCGTCGCGGCGGCCTCTTCGGCCGCCGCCACGGGCAGGGCCGTGCCCAGCATGAGGGCAGCCGCAACGGCGCCCGCGAGCGTGGACTTCAGGCCAAAGGAAGCGATCTGCATGAAAAGGATCTCCTTCTGGATGGGCGCCCGCTTCTCCGGGCGTCTTGGAACGAATGAGAAAACTTTATGCCAAAGGCGCGCCCGCACCCGTAAGGGTTTTAACGAGCCTTGTGCGGGTCGGGTTTCATTTGTAACAGAACGGTGTCCGGCTTCGCCGTGTGCGGCTATTGGGCCGAGGATGCGCCCAACCTGGGGAAGCGCAGACGGAAGCACGTGCCTCTTCCGCCGATCCCGTCGTCGATTTCGATCGTGCCGCAGTGGATGTCGACGATGCGCTTGACGATGGCGAGCCCCAGGCCCGTCCCGCTCGTCTTGGTGCCCAAAGCGCGGTAGAAGCGGTCGAAGACGCGCTCGCGCTCTTCGGGGGCGATGCCGGGGCCGTCGTCGGCGACTTCAATGACGACGTTCTCGCCCTCGGCCTTCGTGCGGATCTCGATGTGACCGCCCTCGGGCGTGTAGCGCACGGCATTGTCGGTGAGGTTCGAGATCATGAGGCGCACGGCGTCCTCCATGCCGTCCAACTGCGCTTCCTCCGCGACCGCGCGCACCGAGATCGACTTCTGCGCGGCGATCGGGGTCATGTCTTCGGCGACGCTCATCGCCAGGGGCGCCAAACGGATCGTGGAGACGGGCTTCGAGCGCGCGTCGGGGTCAAGGCGCGCCAAGGTGAGAAGCTGGCTCACCAACCTCGTCGCGCGGTTGATGCCTTCGTTGAGCTTCACGAAGCACTTCTGCTGCGCTTCCGGGGTCTTGGCGCGCTGCGCCAACTGAACCTGGAGCTTGAGCGCGGTGAGCGGGGTCCGGAGCTCATGCGCGGCGTCCGACGCAAAGCGCTGCTGCGCCGTGAGGCTCTCGTTGAGGCGGAGCATGAGTTCGTTGATGGCGCGAACAAGCCCCGAGAGCTCCGCCGGGAGTCCCTTGGTCGAAATCGGGGTGAGGGATCCCGGCGAGCGACGCGCGACCGAGCGCGCGGTGCGCTCCAAGGGGGCGAGCCCCGAGCCCACGACGATCCAGACGGCGATCGCGACGAAGGGGATGAGGAGCAGGAGCGGGTGCAGGATGCTGAAGGCGGAGCTCGCCGCCAACTGCGTGCGCACCGCGGTGTCCTGCGCCACGGTGATGATGAGGGGGCCGGCCGCCGCGGAGTACGTGCGCCAGGTGCGCCCGTCCACCTTCTCCATCCCGAAGCCGGGCGCTTCGGGGAGCGGGAGCGTGGGCGTGCCGTCACGCTGCCAGAGGCTGTTTGTCGCCGAGTCGTAAACCTGGATGACGATCTGGTAGCTGTCGGCGTCCCCGACGATCGTGAGGTGCGTGGGCGACTTCCCCGGGAAATTGTGCATCACGGATTCGGAGAGGGCCTCGGCGGTTTCTTTGAGATGCGTGTCGAGGAACTTGTTGAATTCGAGCTGCGCGGAGAAGAAGGTCGCGACGGCGGCGACGAAGCCCATCGCGAGGAGCGCCCCGATGAGCGTGAGAAGAAGCTTGCGGCGGATGGAACTCATGGGGGCGTCCGGTGTGTGGTTGGGTCAGAGGGCTTCGGACGCTCAGGTTTCCAAGAGGTAGCCGACGCCGCGCACCGTCTTGATCGCGCCGTCGGAGAGCTTCTTGCGCAGATGGTGGATGTGCACTTCGATCGCGTTCGATCCCACGGTGTTGTCCCAGTTGTAGAGCTTCTCTTCCAACTGGGTGCGGCTCCAGACGACGCCTTCGCGCTCGGCCAAGGCGACCAGAAGCGCGTATTCCTTCGAGGAGAGGATGACGTCCTTGCCGCGGTAGGTCACCTTGCGGGTGTCGGGGGCGATCACGAGGTCGCCGCGGACGATGAGCGGCTCGGCGCGGCCCGCCGACCGGCGCAGGAGCGCGCGCACGCGCGCGGAGAGTTCGTCCAAGTCGTAGGGCTTGATCAGGTAGTCGTCGGCGCCGGCGTCCAACCCCTTGATGCGGTCTTCGACCGTGTCCCTCGCCGTCGTGACGAGGACCGGGGTCGACATGCGCCGCGCGCGCATTTCCTGAAGGACCTTGAGACCGTCCTTGCCGGGCAGCCCCAAGTCGAGCACCACCAGTGAAAAAGGCGTCGTCTTGAGGGCGATTAGGGCGGAATTGCCGTCCCGGACCCAGTCGACCGCATAGTCTTCGCTTTCGAGGCCGGCAACGACGCTCTCGCCGATCATGTCGTCGTCTTCTACGATCAGAATGCGCATGGGTGTCAAGTCTCAGAGTGGCGTCGGAAAGCCCGTCCGACAAGGGCGCGCAGCGTCACCGCGGCGACGGGCGCGAGAAGAAGGAGACCCCAGATCCGCCCGCGCATCGCGTC
>NZ_JH604939.1:5400-17532 GCF_000250875.1 Sutterella parvirubra YIT 11816
CCCAGATCCGCCCGCGCATCGCGTCGGGTCCGTCGGTCGTGCGCCAGAGCACGATCCACGCGGCCGCCGCGAGAAGCGCGCTCCAGAGGAGCGACCTCAGAAAAACGTCGGCCATGAGTCGGGGCGCGGGCGCGTCGCGCCATCGGGAGCGGCGAAGGGCCGCATCCAAGGGCGCAAAGGGAAATTCTACAGCCGTACCGGCCCAACTTCCCGACCAAAACCCCCACCGGCGACGCCAAGGCGCCGAAAGCGCCGCACCGAGCGCAACGAAGGCGACGGCCCAAAGGGGCGCGTCTCCCATGAAGAAGAGGATGCCGAAGAGGAAGGCCGCCGTTTCGACGTGAAGGAGGCCTGCGAGCGCGAGCGCAAAGGCGAGGATTTCAGGCGAAAGAAGCGGTTGGGCGGTGGGAAGCATGTCGCGGGCGTGGTAACTTGTCGGCAAAAGCTTAACAGGAAGGCTCATGAGCACGCGCAACTTCTACGATCCGATGCCCGGCACCGTCACGATGACGCACGTCGTCTACGGGCTTCACGCGATCACGATCATTCCGAGCCTCATCGCCTCGGCCTTCTTCCCGTGGGGGATCTCCGTGGGGACCGCCTCGATCGTCGGGGTGATCATCAACTACGTTCTGCGCGGCGACGTCCGCGGCACTTGGCTCGAGAGCCACTTCGAACTTCAGATCCTGCTCTTTTGGCGGGCGATTCTCTTCATCCTCGCCGTCTTCATCCTGAGCTTCCCGCTCATCTTCCTCGGCCCCATCGGGGTCGGCCTCCTTTGGGTGGCGGGTTTGACCTTCATGATCTGGTTCGCCTGGAAGCTCATCACCGGCTGGCGCGCGCTCGCCATGGGCGAAACCGCGCCCGACGCCCGCTGAAGTCTTATACTCCGGGCTTTCGCAATCAACGCAGCACGCGGGAGCTCGGCATGGCGCTCGGCGCAACGGTCTACAAGGCGGTTCTCGACCTTTCGGACCTCGACAGAAATCTCTACGGGACCTTTCCCCTCACGGTGGCGCGGCACCCTTCGGAAACCGAAGAGCGCCTGATGCTGCGCATCCTCGCCTTCGCGATGCACGCGGGCGAGCGGCTTTCCTTCGGGCGCGGGCTCTCCACCGAAGGCGAACCCGCCCTTTGGGCGATCGACGACACGGGCGAGATCGAAGAGTGGATCGAGCTCGGCACGCCCGACGTGAAGCAGGTCCGCCGCGCGGCGGGGAAGAGCGCCCACGTGCGCATCCTCGCCTACGACGAGGCGAAGGTGGAGCCCTGGTGGACGGCGAACGCGGGGGAACTCGGCCGCATCGACAAGCTCGTGGTCGTGGGGGTCTCGGACGAGGCCAGCGCGGCTTTGGCCGCCATGGCGAACCGCAACATGAAGCTCGCCGTCACGATTCAGGACGGCACGATCTGGGTGAGCGACGACCGCACGAACGTGCAGGTCGACCCGATCTGGATGAAGCGCGAAAATCAGAAGCCTTGGCTCTGAACGCGATGTACCCTTCACGAAAAAGACCGCGGATCCTCGGGAGATCGCGCGGTCTTTTCGCGTCTGGGGTCTTGGGGTCTTTCGGTCAACCCCGGAAGAACGTGAGCCAGGCGCCGAGGATCATCAGCACCCAGGCCGACACCGGGTTGAAGAAGACGCGCAGGATCGCGCGGCGGGGCTCAAACCCCAGGCCGCAGACCCAGGCCGAGCTCATGCCGAGGAGGAGCAGGACGAGGCTCCCGTGGTCGACGCTGTGCATGTCTTCGGCGATCGCGCGGGGGTAGAGCACGATCAGTCCCGCGAAGCCGATGGCCGCGAGGAAGGTGATGAGCCGAACGAAACCCCGCATGATCAGTCTTCGCGGCGGGCGAGATTGATCTCGACGACGTTGGCGAGCAGGACGGCGAAGCCGAGACCCATGATCCAGTAGAAGTAGGACATCTTGATTTCCTTTATCCAGTCGGTTCCGAGGGGGCGGCGGCCCCCTCGGAGAAGCCGGTTAGTAGAGGCTGTGGGTGTTCTTTTCGATGTAGGAGGCATTGAGCTTCCCGCTCATCACCTTGTACGCCCAGCTCGTGTAGAAGAGGACGCAGGGGAGGAAGAGGAGCGTGACGAAGAACATCACTTCAAGCGTGAGGTGCGAGCTCGTGCAGTCCCAAAGCGTGAGGCCGGCGTTGGGCATCGTCGAGGAGGGCATGACGAACGGGAACATCACGACCAACGGCGTCAGGATGATGCCGAGGAGCGCGACGCTCGAGGCGACGATCGCGGCGACGGCGCGGCCCGCACGGATCATGAAGGCGCCGGCCAAGGTGCCGAGAACGCCCAGCGCGGGGACGAGCCAGAGGACCGGATAGTCGGCGTAGTTCTGCATCCAGGCGCCTTCGACGATCGCGACGGTCTTCGCGAGCGGGTTCGCGGGACCGGCCGGATCGAGGCCGCCAGTGACGGCGTAGCCGTCAAGGGTCGCGGCCCAGACGCCGCCCAGGATGAAGAGCACGGCGCTCAGGATCCCGGTGAGGAACGCGACGTTCTTGGCGCGCGCCTGGAGGTCGCCTTCCGTGCGGAGAACAAGGTAGTTCGCGCCGTGGAAGACGATCATGACGAGCGAGAGCACGCCGCAGAGGAGTCCGAACGGGTTCAAGAGCCCGAAGAACGAGCCCGTGTAGACCGGACGGAGCGTCGCGTCGATCTCAAAGGGCACGCCCTGGAGCAGGTTCCCGAAGGCGACGCCGAAGATGATCGGCGGGACGGCCGAGCCGAAGAAGAGGGCCCAGTCCCAGGTGCTGCGCCAACGCGTGGCGGCGACCTTGCTGCGGAAGTCGAAGGCGACCGGACGGAAGATGAGCGCGGCGAGCACGATCAGCATCGCCCAGTAAAAGCCCGAGAACGCGGCGGCGTACATCATCGGCCAGGCGGCGAACATCGCGCCGCCCCCGGTGATGAGCCACACCTGGTTGCCGTCCCAGTGCGGGGCGACCGAGTTGATCATGACGCGGCGTTCGTTGTCGTCGCGGCCGAGGAAGGGCAGGAGCGAGCCGACGCCCATGTCGTGCCCGTCCATGATGGCGAAGCCGATCAGGAGCACGCCGATGAAGAGCCACCAGACGAGCTTGAGGATTTCATAGTCGATCATTTGAGAAACTCCGGGTCGTCGGGTTACTGACGTTCAAAGTGGTAGCGGCCCGTACCGAGCGAGCTCGGCCCCTTGCGGCCGAAGCGGATCATCAGCCACATTTCCACGACGAGGAGCGCGCTGTAGAGGATCACGAAGCCGATGATCGAGCCGAGAACCTCACCCGCGGAAAGGCTCGAGACGGAGAGGTGCGTCGGGAGCACGTTGTAGATCGTCCAGGGCTGACGGCCGTATTCGGCGACGAACCAACCCGCTTCGCAGGCGATCCAGGGCACGGGGAGCGCGAGAAGCGCGAGCTTGAGGAACCACTTCTTCTCTTCGAGCGTGCGCTTCATCGAGAAGAAGACGCCGAGACCGAAGATGAGGAGCATGGCGATGCCGGAGCCCACCATCAGGCGGAAGGACCAGAACATCGGGGCGACGCCGGGGATCGTGTCGGCGGCGGCCTGCTTGATCTGTTCGGGCGTGGCGGCGGCGATGTCGTTCGTGTAGCGCTTCAAGAGGAGACCGAAGCCGAGGTCGTCCTTGAGGCCCATGAATTCTTCACGGAGCGCTTCGTTCTTCGGGTCGGCGCGGAGTTGCTCCAGCGTCGCGACGGCCTTCTGACCGTTCTTGATGCGCTCTTCCGCGGCGGCTTCAAGCTGGTTGATGCCGGGGATCTCAGTGGAGAGCGAGCGCGTACCCATCAGACCGAAGAGGTACGGGAAGTCGATCTGGAAGTGGTTCGTGCGGTTGGCTTCGTCGGGGAGCGCGAAGAGCGTGAGCGGCGCGGGCGCTTCGTGCGTGTCCCAGATGGCTTCCATCGCGGCGATCTTCGTCGGCTGGTCGCGCGTGACGAGGAAGCCGGATTCGTCGCCCATGTGGATCGTCATCACGGAGGCGATGAGACCGAACACGGCGGCCATGCGGAAGGAGGAGCGCGCAAAGGGCACGTCCTGACGGCGGATGAGGTAGTAGGCCGAGATCGCCATCACGAAGAAGGCGCCGGTCATGTAGCCGCCCGCCACGGTGTGGACGAACTTCGCCTGGGCCCATTCGCTCGAAACGACCGCCCAGAAGTTCGTCATTTCCATGCGCATCGTTTCGAAATTGAATTCGGAGCCGACCGGATTCATCATCCAGGCGTTGGCGACCAGAATCCAAAGGGCGGAGAGGTTCGAACCCAACGCCATGAGGAAGGTCGCGAGGAGGTGCTTGCCCTTCGAGAGGCGGTCCCAACCGAAGAAGAAGAGACCGATGAAGGTGGATTCAAGGAAGAAGGCCATCAGACCTTCGATCGCGAGCGGCGCGCCGAAGATGTCGCCGACGTAGTGCGAGTAGTAGGCCCAGTTCGTCCCGAACTGGAATTCCATCGTGATGCCGGTGGCCACGCCGAGGGCGAAGTTGATGCCGAAGAGCTTGCCCCAGAAGCGGGTCATGTCCTTGTACATCTCCTTGCCGGTCGTCACGTAGGCGACTTCCATCGCGACGAGCATGAAGGAAAGCCCGAGCGTGAGCGGGACGAAGATGAAGTGGTACATCGCGGTGAGCGCGAACTGCAGCCGCGAAAGGTCGACCAAATCCGTGGAGATCATAGGTGCTCCCTAAAGGAATGAGCGTCGTTGCCGTTGTTTTGTGGTTGTGAGGGGTCGTCCGTTGGGTCAACGCCATCAGGGCGCGTGCGAAGCGGGGTGCTCCGACGAGAAAATCGCTTTCTCGACGCGCTCCGGGGTCACCTGCGTCCGGTGTTCCGGACTGAAGAACAGGTACCAAAGGGCGAAGATCACGGCGAGCTTGCAGGCGATCACCACGGCGATCTCAACGATCAGGCGCGGCTCTCGGACTGAGCGGGTCGGTTTCGTCATCTGGGCTAACTCCGGTATTGATAACGTCTATTGACGAACTAATAGATATTAAACGTTTTTATCTGAAAAGTGTTTTCCCGGAGCGCCCTTTTTTGTGTCCGCGGAAACGCTCCGTATTCCTCGTGCTAGGCTCGCGGGAACCGCTTTCAGTCCTTTGTGTACGGAGTTGCTGACCATGCCCATCCTACCCCGCCGGGAACTCGCCTTCGCGCTCACCCCGGGCGAAACCCGCGTCGAAGTCGTCCGCCCGGATGGAGCGCTCTCGGCGTCCTTCGCGCCCGCGCCGCTCGGGCGTGAAGCCGCGAGAGGAACGCTTGTTCTCATCCACGGCGTCGCCTCGAACGCGAGCCGCTGGGAGGAGTTCACGGAGAGGACGCCCCTGCGGCGCGATTGGAACGTCGTGCGGCTCGACCTTCGCGGCCATGCGGCGAGCGTCACGACCGTGCCGGCGACCCTGGAAAAGCACGCCGAAGACCTGGTTGCGCTCCTCGACGCGCTGGAGATCCGCCGGGCCGTCTGGGTCGGGCACAGTCTCGGCGCCCAGATCGCGATGATGACGGCGACGCTCTACCCCGAGCGCACCGCCGGGCTCGTGCTTCTGGACCCCCTCGTTGACGAAGCCCTGACGCCCAAGGCCGAGAAGATGGCGGCGCGCCGCCCGCTCGTGCGGGCGCTCGAAGGTTGGGGACGGTTTCTGCACGCCGTGGGCTGGCGCCGCCGGCTGCCGCACTACAGCCTTCGCGAGCACGATCAGCGCGCCCGCGAGATGCTCAAAGCCGGGGGCGACGCCCTGGAGGCCTTCATCAAGGAGTATTCGTCCCCCTGGCGCGACCTCGGGCACATCCATCTCGAGCACTACATGCGAGATCTCTTGGAAACGGGGCGCCCCTCTCCGGACATCCGGGGCCTCGGGATTCCGGTCCTCGTCTTCGGGAGCCGCAGCGGGAGCTTCACGGGCCCCGTGAGGATGGCGCGCTGGGTCGAAGGGATGCCGGGCGGCGCCTATGAGACGGTGCCCTGCGTGCACTGGCCCCTGACCGAGTGCCCCGACGAAGTGAGCGGCGCGATGGCCGCATGGCTCGGGCGGACGTTCCCCGGCTGACCCGGGCCGACGAACAAAAACCGCCCGGTCCTCGCGGACGGGCGGTCTTTCGAAGGGAGACTCCCGAAGGAATCAGGCTTGGCTCGCTTCCGGATGCACGACGATGCGCACGATCGGAGGCGCCACGGCGGCGTCCTCTTCGCGGATTTCCCAAACTTCAAGGAGTTCCGCCTGCGTCGGGAGCGCACCCTCGCGCGCACGGCGAAGCTTCAGCGTGTTGCGCACGACCGTTTCGACGACGTCGAGCGGCAGGCAGTTGAGGTCCGGGAATTCGATCTTGCGGTGCTCGGCGTCGAGCCCCTTCGCCTTCGGACCCAAGCCTTCGGCGGCGGCCTCTTCGGCGAAGTAGAAGACGAGCGAGCGTTCGCGGGATTCCACGGCGAAGACGGGGCCGTCGAGTTCATAAAACGCCAAACCGAAGCGCATGCTTTCGCGCACGCCGCGTGCCGAGCGGCGGATCATGCTGCAGACGCGCGCCATCGAGACGCGGCGCTCGTTGGGAAGGCTTTGGAGGTAACCCCCAACCGTGGTGGCGGTAGGAACCATGTCGAACAACTCCCGGAAAAAAGACGATCAGACCGCTCCGGCGCGGTCGGTAAAGACCTTCAATTTTACCAAAAAATGAAGATCGTCTCTGCGTTTTCGACCAACTTGTCCGAATCCCCCGCCACTCACCGGTAGAGAATCCAGCGCGCCGTGAAGGGCACGCGCAGGGTCATGCCGCGCTGCGAAGGCGAGCAGCGCGTCACGGGCATTCCGCCCTCGGCGCGGCGCCGCTCCATCCAGCGCACGCCCCGAAGCGCCCCGGTTTCCGGGGGCATCGTCTCGAAGACCGCGTCGCGCAGATTCTCTTCCGAGGCCCTCCCGCGGTTTTCGATGATTTTGGCGGTCAGAACCGAGCCGTCGCGGTGGCGCACGGTGAAGCCGTCGGTCAGGCGCGCTTCGAGGCGCCGGGGTTTGACCGCATCGTTCCAGAGCCTCGCGTCCGGACCCTGAAAGGCCCAATAGAAACCTTCTTCATCGTATTCGCAGCGAAAACGCATGTCGCCCTCGGCGAACCAACTCTGCACGGCGACGGCGTCCTTCGGCGGAACCTCGGTGGGACCGAGCCCCGCGCACCCTGCAAGGAGCAGCGCGCTGGACAAAACGACGGCGAAAACGGACGGTCGGCGAAGCATGGGATTGCGGGTCGGTGGAGGAATATCAGTCTTTAAGTCTAGTCTCGATGGGGTACTTCGGGCGGTGATTTCGTTTGGAAAGGCTTCTATCGGGGCGCTCTTGTTGGTAGAGTTAAGCCATCCGCCAAGCAGACCGCGGCCGTCCCGGACCCCTCGGGTCGACCGGCTGTCGTCATGCGCCTTTTTTTTTGGCATTCTCGAGGGAAACAGCAGTGTTCCAAATCCGCATTCATGGCCGCGGAGGCCAGGGCGTCGTCACCGCCGCCGAGATGCTCGCGCTTGCGGGCTTCATGGAAGGCCACCACGCGCAGGCCTTCCCGAGCTTCGGCTCGGAGCGCACCGGCGCGCCCGTGACGGCCTTCGCCCGTCTCGCCCCCAATGAGATCCGCCTTCGCGAGCCCGTGCTCGAGCCCGACGTCGTGCTCGTGCAGGACCGCACGCTCCTGGACAGCGTGAACGTGTTCGCGGGCCTTCGCCCCGAAGGCTACGTCCTCATCAATTCGAGCCGCAGCGCCGAAGAGCTCGGTCTCGGCGACCTGATCGCCAAGCTCCCCGCGGGGCACGTCCTCACGGTTCCCGCCACGCGCTTCGCGATGGAAAAGATCGGCCGTCCGCTTCCCGGCGCCGCGATGCTCGCCGGCATGGCCGCCATGACGGGCACGATGAAGTTGGAGAGCGTTCAGGCGGCCTACAACGAAAAATTCAAGGGCGCCGTTGCGGCCGCCAACGCCGAAGTCGCCTCGATGGCCTTCGAGGCGGTGAAGCGCGCGCTGGGAGGTGAGCATGCTTAAGCAACTCGAAGGCAGCCAGGGCGTCGCCCAGGCCGTGGCGCTCTGCCGCCCGGAAGTGGTCTGCGCCTATCCGATTTCCCCGCAGACGCACATCGTCGAAAACTTGGGGCTGCTCTGCCGCAAGGGCGAGCTCCAGGACTGCGAGTACATCAACGTCGAGAGCGAATTCGCCGCGATGTCGGTCGCGATCGGCGCCTCGGTCGCGGGTGCGCGCGCCTACACGGCGACCGCGTCCCAGGGGCTCCTCTACATGGTGGAGGCGGTCTACAACTGCTCGGGGCTGGGGCTGCCCGTCGTCATGACGGTCGCCAACCGCGCGATCGGCGCCCCGATCAACATCTGGAACGACCATTCCGACTCGATGAGCCAGCGCGACAGCGGCTGGATCCAACTCTTCTGCGAAACGAACCAGGAAGCGGTGGACCTGCACATCCAGGCCTTCCGCATCGCCGAAGAAATCTCGATTCCGGTCATGGTCTGCATGGACGGGTTCGTGCTGACGCACGCCTTCGAGCGCATGGACATCCCGACGCAGGAAGAAGTCGACGCGTTCCTTCCGCCCTATGAACCGCGTCAGGTTCTCGATCCCGCGCAGCCCTATTCGATCGGCGCGATGGTGGGCCCCGAAGCCTTCACCGAAGTGCGCTACCTCGCGCACCGCCGCATGATGGACGCGATCCCCGTGGTCGAGCGGGTCGGAAAGGAGTTCGCCGAGAAGTTCGGCCGCGCCTCCGGGGGGCTCGTCTCCTCCTACCGCATGGAAGACGCCGAAGTCGCGGTCTTCGCGATGGGTTCCATCCTCGGTACGATCAAGGACACCGTCGACGCGATGCGCGACGCGGGCGTCAAGATCGGCGTCGTGGGCCTCAAGTGCTATCGCCCGTTCCCGGATGCGGCCGTGCGCGAAGCGCTGAAGAACGTCAAGCGCGTCGTCATCATCGAGCGCACCGTGAGCGCGGGCACCGGTGCGGTGCTCTCGCTCGACGTCATGCGTGCGCTGCGCGGTCTCGCCGTCGAACAGAACACCGTCGTCGCGGGTCTGGGCGGGCGCGCCGTCACGCGCGCTTCGTTGGAAGACGTCTTCAAGAAGGCGATGGCGGGCGAAATCACGGAAGAACCGCATTTCCTCGACCTCGACGCGTCGCTCATCGCGCGGCAGCTGGAACGCGAAGGCGCCGCGCGCCACACCGGCCCCATTCCTGAGGCGTTGAACCGCGACGTCGCGGAGCGCAAGCTCGCCCGCGGGGAGGAGATCTAAATGGAAACGCCCATCCACTTCTATCAGACCGGCACCTTCACCGTCGGCAACCGACTCCTCGAACCCGAGGCCCGCTCGAACCAGGCCTCGATGGAACGTGCGAACTCGCTCAATTCCGGCCACCGCGCCTGCCAGGGCTGCGGGGAAGCCTTGGGCGCCCGCTACGCGATCGACGCGGCGATGCGGGCCGTCCAGGGGCGCCTCGCCGTCACGAACGCGACGGGGTGCCTTGAGGTCTTCTCGACCCCGTACCCGGAAACGAGCTGGCAGCTCCCGTGGTTCCACTCGCTCTTCGGGAACACCGCGGCCGTCGCGACCGGCATGGCCGCGGGCTTCCGCATGCGCGCGAAGAAGGCGGGCAAAGACCCGGTGCGCGTCGTCGCCATGGGCGGCGACGGCGGCACGACCGACATCGGCTTCGGGTGCCTCTCGGGCATGTTCGAGCGAAACGACGACGTGCTCTACATCTGCTTCGACAACGAGGCGTACATGAATACGGGCGTGCAGCGCTCGTCGGCGACGCCGCCGGCCGCCCGCACCGCCACGACGCAGATCGCCGGGGACGAACCCGGGAATCCGTGGGGGCAGGGGAAGAACGTGCCCTTGATCGCCATGGCGCACGGCATCCCCTACGTCGCGACCGCGACGGTCGCGGACCTGCGCGACCTCGAACGCAAGGTTGAAAAGGCGATGAGCGTGCGCGGCGCCCGCTACATCCACATCTTCGTGCCGTGCCCGCTCGGTTGGGGCGCCGCCTCGGGTCAGACGATCCACCTCGCGCGCCTCGCGGCCGAAACCGGCATCTTCCCGGTCTTTGAAGCCGAATTCGGCGAAGTGACCGGCGTGCGCCACATCCGCCGCAAGGAGCCCGTCGAGGCGTACCTGAAGCTGCAGAAGCGCTTCGCGCACCTCTTCGGCAAGCGCGGGAATCCGGAAGTCATCGCCCGCATCCAGCGCATGGCCGACCACAACATTCGGAAGTTCGGCCTGCTTGCGGACGAACCCGAGCAGATCATCCCCGTGCCCGAACAGGCCGAGGAACGCTCGCACCAGATTTAAGGAGACCGCCGTGAACAAACCTTTCGCCATCACGCTCGACGTCGGTTCTTCGCTTGCCAACCGAACCGGTTCGTGGCGTACGGTCAAACCCGTCTACGTGAACCGCCTGCCGCCCTGCAACGCGAAGTGCCCCGCGGGCGAGCAGTGCCAGGCCTGGCTCTTCCACGCCGAGAGCGGCGACTACGAGAGCGCCTGGAAGAAGATCACCGAAGACAACCCCTTCCCGGCGACGATGGGGCGCGTGTGCTACCACACGTGCGAAGGCGCCTGCAACCGCGGTGAGGTCGACGAATCGGTCGGCATCAATGCGGTCGAACGCTTCCTCGGGGACCATGCGCTCGAAAAGGGCTGGGCCTTCACGAAGGCCGCCCCGACCGGGAAGCGCGTCCTGGTCGTAGGCGCGGGCCCGGCGGGCCTCTCCGCCGCGTACCACCTCGCGCGCATGGGCCATGCGGTCGACGTCGTCGACGGCGCCGAGGCGCCGGGCGGCATGATGCGCTACGGCATCCCGAAGTACCGTCTGCCGCGCGAGATCCTCGACAAGGAAATCGCCCGCATCGAGGCGCTCGGCGTCACGATCCGGATGAACCACAAGGTGGAGGACCTCCAGGCCGAAATGACCGCGGGCGGCTACGACGCCGTCTTCCTCGGGACCGGTGCGACGCTCGCCCGCCGCGCCTACATCCCGGCGGGCGACTCGACCCACATCCTCGACGCCGTGAGCGTTCTGCGCTCGATGGAAGGGGAAGAAAAGCCCCTGCTCGGGCGCAAGGTCGTCGTCTACGGCGGCGGCAACACCGCGATCGACGTCGCGCGTACGGCGCGGCGCTTGGGGTCCGAATCGATCGTCGTCTACCGCCGCACGCGCGAGCGCGCCCCGGCGCACAGCTTCGAAATCGAAGAGGCGATCGAGGAAGGCGTTTCGATGAAGTGGCTCTCGACGATCGCGTCCGCCGAAGAAGGCGAGATCCGCATCGAAAAGATGGCCTTGGACGCCGACGGCTATCCGCAGCCCACCGGTGAATACGAAACGCTCGAAGCCGACAGCGTCGTGCTCGCGCTCGGTCAGGAAACCGACCTCGGGTTCCTCTCGAACGTCGAAGGGCTCGTGCACGAAAAGGGCGTGGTCGACGTCGATGCGAACATGATGACGGGCTGCCCCGGCGTCTTCGCCGGCGGCGACATGGTCAAGGGCGACCGCAACGTCACCGTGGCGATCGGCCACGGGAAGCGTGCGGCGCGCGCGATCAACGCGTACCTCGAGGGCCGCGTCTACGAAGCGCCCGCGCCCGCCGCGCCGGCGACGGTCGCGCGCTTGAACACCTGGTACTACGCCGACGCCCCGAAGCAGGTCCGCCCGCAGCTGGACGCCGTTCGCCGCCAGAGCACGTTCGACGAAGTCCTCCAGGGCCTGACCGAAGAGAACGCCCTCTTTGAAGCGCGCCGCTGCATGAGCTGCGGCAACTGCTTCGAGTGCGACAACTGCTACGGCGTCTGTCCCGACAACGCCGTCATCAAGTTGGGTCCGGGCAAGAAGTTCCGCTTCAACTACGACTACTGCAAGGGCTGCGGCATCTGCGCGCAGGAATGCCCCTGCGGTGCGATCGACATGGTGGGCGAAGACATCTGACGCTTCCCGCGCCCCTTGCCCTCTGAGGCCCGCGGCCCGTACGATTGTTCGCACGGCCCGCGGGCCTTTCGTTTTTCCTTTGAGCGGAACCCCTTTTCGGATGATCCGGCACACCAGTCTTTACAAGCAGTTCAAGACGGTCTTC
>NZ_JH604939.1:17542-21932 GCF_000250875.1 Sutterella parvirubra YIT 11816
GGGCCCCGCCGTGTGGCTCACCGAACTCTCGACGGGTTCGGGGGGCGCGATCAACGTGGCGGGGAGTCTGCGCATGCAGAGCTACAAGATGGCGCTGGCGATCGCCTCGCCCTACACCACGGCGGAGGTCCGCGGCGTGCGCACGCGCGAAGCCGTGGAGGAGTTCGGCAGAAGGCTCCGAAGCCAGGGCCTCCTGAACGGCCTTCCCGCCGGGCGCGAGCACCCGGTGAGGATCCGCTACGACGAACTGGAAAAGACCTTCACCAACGTGATCCAGCCGAGCGCGATCGGGTCGATCACGAGCGAAGAGGACCGGCGCCGGTTCCTCGACAACATCCCCACCTTCGTCGACCGGGTGGACGGCTTCGTCTTTGCCCTGGAAGCGGACCTGAACGCCCGCCTGCGGCTGCTCAAAATCGTGCTGACCGTCACTCTGTCGGGCGCGCTCGGCGTCACCTTCCTGATGCTCTGGATCATGCGGCGCCGGATCTTCGACCCGATTCTGGAATTGGGCCGCGCCTTGGGAAGCGTGCGGGAAGGCGGGTTCGACGTGCGCGTCGAAGAGGGCGAACGCAACGAAATCGGTCTCCTTCGCCGCGACTTCAACTTCATGACCGAGGAGTTGGGAAGGCTCTACGGGTCCTTGGAAGCGGAAGTGGCCGCGAAGACCGCGGACCTGCATCAGAGAAACGAACTCCTCGGGCTCTTGAACCGCGCCGCGGAGGCGCTCCAGAGCGAAGGTGCGGGCTTTGAGGCCGCCGTGCGGGACGTGCTCCGGGAAGCGGAAGGCTTTCTGAAGTGCACGGGGCTCGCGGTCTACGTGCGCCCTGCGGACGGGACCGAACTCATCCGCTTTGCGGCGACGGACGACTGGACCGACGCCGAGGCTCGCCGCGCCGAGATGCGCGGCGCCTCGGGCGACGTGATGGGGGAAATGCGCGCCCTGGGGCTCCCCGACGACGACGGGAGCGTCAACGCGCTCGAAACCCTGGCCGGCATCATGGGGCGCGCCTTGGAGCGCGCCGTGAAAAAGCAGGACGAGCGGCGCCTCGCCGTGCTGGAGGAGCGCTCCACCATCGCGCGCGAGCTCCACGACTCGATCGCGCAGTCGCTCTCCTTCTCGCGCATTCAGCTTCTGCGCCTGCAGCGCGCGGTCGACGGGGGCGCCGCAAGGGACGAAGTGTCGTCCATCACGGCGGAACTCCGCGAAGGGATTTCAAGCGCCTACCGGCAGCTCCGTGAAGTGTTGACGGCCTTCCGCCTCCAGGTGAACGCTTCGGGGTTGGCGGGCGCCGTCGACGAGACGGTGCGCGCGTTCGAAAACCGCACTGGGGTTCCCGTGCGGCTTCAGAACCGCTACCTCGGGGCGGAGCTCACCGCGAACGAGTTGGTGCATCTCACCCACATCCTGCGCGAAGCCTTGTCCAACGTCGAAAAGCACGCCCGCGCGAAGAGCGTTGCGGTGACGGTGGAGGGGTTGGAAGGCGGCGGCTTCCGGTTGGCGGTCGAAGACGACGGGATCGGCCTTCCGGAGAAGGCCGAGAAGGCCTCGCACTTCGGGCTCGGGATCATGGCCGAGCGCGCCCAGGCGCTCCACGGGACGCTAACCTGCTCGCGCAGGCCCGAAGGCGGAACCAAAGTCGAATTGATCCGTCCGGCCTTATACTGAATTCACTGCCCATATTTCCTTGAGACCCGCCATGACCTCAACGATCCGAACCGCCGATCGACACACCGTACTCGTCGTCGACGACCATCCGCTCTTTCGCCGCGGCGTGCGGGAGCTCCTCAGCCTGGAATCCTCGATCGAGGTCGTGGGTGAAGCGGGCGGGCGCGACGACGCCCTGGAGCTCGCCCGCAAGTTCGAGCCCGACCTGATCGTGCTCGACCTCAACATCAAGGGGTCTTCGGGCGTCGAAATCCTTACGGCCTTGAAAGACGAAGATCCTTCGCGACGCGTCGTCATCCTGACGGTGAGCGACGCGGCGGCGGACTTGTCCGCCTGCATCCGCGCGGGCGCGGACGGGTACTTCCTCAAGGACATGGAGCCCGAGCTCTTCCTCGAAAACATCAAGCACACGTTGGAAGGCGGCACCATCGTCGACCCGTCGATGGTGGGGATGCTCACCGAAATGCTCCGCACGAAGGCGCAGGCCGCACCGGAAGTGGCGCCCATCCGCTTCACGGAGCGTGAGCGCGAGGTTTTGGATCTCATCGTGCGCGGGCTCACCAACAAGCAGATCGCCCGCGAACTCGCGATCTCGGACGGCACCGTCAAGGGCCACGTCAAGCATCTTCTGAAGAAGCTCGGCGTCAAGAGCCGCGTCGAAGCGGCCGTGTGGGCCTCCGCGCAGGAGCACTGACCGCCGCGTCGTCACGACGCAAAAATTTCACCGCCGGAACGCCGAAACGCCCGAATTCTCCAGGAGAGTCCGGGCGTTTTCAATGGGTCGGGCTGACAAAGTTTTCGGCCGTCCGTAGGCCTGACGATCCCGAGGATCGTCAGGCCCACAGAGAGACCTCATGCGCTTCAGCGGACGCTGTCGTTCGGGTCCGAGGCCGGGTAGGCGGGCGCGGCGGAGGACTGCCCGTGGCAGAGCATGCACTCCCAACGAAGGCCGTCCAAACCGCCCTTCGCGTCGTAGTGCGACTTGGGGATCTCGCCCTTTTGGCGGGTCTCGCCCTTCTGCGCGCGGTGGCACATGATGCAGGCGTTGTTGTCCTTCGTGATCGGGAGGTAGCTCTCGACCGGGTGCGGCACGACGCCGGGAGCGCCGACGAGCGGGGCGTCCGCGGCGAAGGCGGCCGTACCCGTGAGGACGAGGGCCGCCGTGGCGGCGGCAAGAAGGCGCGTACGGATCATGATGGGGTCTCCTTGTTGTCGGGGCGGCGGTGAAGGGGCGTCGACCAGCGGAGCGCGTCTTCGGGGCAGACGGCCGTGCAGCGGCCGCAGAGAAGACATTCGCCCGTGGGGACGGCGCCCTTTTGCGCCATCGTTTTGAATTTCAGAATCTGCTGCTCGGGACAGACCCGCAGGCAGTCGCCGCAGCGCGTGCAGCGCGCGTCGACGAAGCGGATCCGCACGAGGGGTTTGGGGTTGAGGCGCCCGACCACGGCCCAGAAGGCGCCCAAGGGGCAGAGTTTCGAGCACCAGAGGTTGGGGCCGAGGGCGATCTCCAAGGCGGCCAACCCCAGCGCGGCGGAAAGGCCCGAGAGGCCCGTCCCCCAGACGACGTCGCGCCAGAGAAGCCCCTGCGGGCTCACGGGCTCGAACGCGGCCGAACCCGTGACGGCGCTCGCCAACAGGACGCCCGCGCAGAGCGCGTAGCGCACGCCGTTCGGAATCCGAAGGTCGGCGGTAAGCCCGAGGCGCTTCCGGAACCACGTCGCCGTTTCGGTGACGGCGTTCATCGGACACACCCACCCGCAGAAGGCGCGCGAGCCGACGAGGGCGTAGAAGAGCAACGCCAGTCCCGCGCCCGAGAGAACCGCCGCCGTCGGGATCATCCCGGCGGCGAGGCGCTCCAACGCCGCGAAGGGGTCCGAGAGATGCACCGCGCCCAGCCAGAGCGAGGCGCTCAGGTCGCCCGAGAGCCAGGTCCAGCCGAAGCGCGCCGAAGCCGCCATCAGCGTGAGGAGGCCGAGCGCGGTCACGCGCCGCGCGAGCGTCCAGCGCACGCGGCGGAGCTTTTCCCGCAGGGTGCGGGGTTCGGGGAGATGCCGCACGCTCGTCATAGGATGTTCTCGTTCAGGTAGTCGAGGCCGCCCGCTTCCTCAGAAGACGGCGTCTTCTCTTCGGGCACCTCCTCGCGTAGGTTCTTCGGGTCGTCCGACGGGAGCCAACTCAACCGGTAGTGTTTCCCGATCGCGCCCAACACCGCATCCGGGTCGACGACCCGGATCGCGGGCTTGTCCGTGGGGCAGGACTTTTCGCAAAGTCCGCACCCGGTGCAGGCGTCGGGGTGCACCGTCGGGACGAAGATCGTGTGGCGGGAGAGTCCGCGCGGGTGCATCTCGAGCGTCAGCGCCTTCCCGGTCTCGGGGCACTCCCGCAGGCACACCTCGCAGCGAAGCCCCTGAGTCGAGAGGCACGAGGCCGGGTCGACGACGGCGACGCCCATGCGGGCCTTCGCGATGTCGTCCAACTCCGGGTCGAGCGCCCCCGTCGGGCACGCCTTCACGCAGGGGATGTCCGCGCACATGTAGCAGGGGATGTCCCGCGGCGTGAAGTAGGGCGTCCCGATCGGCGCCGGGTCGCCGATGGCGGCCAAGCGGAGCGTGTCGTAGGGACAGGCTTTGACGCACTGCCCGCAGCGCGCGCAGGCGGCGAGAAAGGCCTTCCCGGGGAGCGCCCCGGGCGGCCGGGGCACCCACGGGCGCGGCGCGTCCG
>NZ_JH604939.1:21967-32866 GCF_000250875.1 Sutterella parvirubra YIT 11816
CCCGCCCCTCCCGCGGCGGCTGCGGCCAAAGCGCAGCCGGCGAGGAAGGTGCGTCGGTCGATGCGGACCGGCGTCATCACGAGGCCTTGCGAACCTTGACCGCGGTCTTCTTGTAGTCGGGCTCAAGCGAGATCGGGTCGGTCGCGTCGATCACGACGCTGTTGACCATGGCGCGCTCGTCGAAGAAGGCCATCCAGACGCTGCCCTTGGGCATCTTCTGGCGGACCTGCGTCTCAACCTTGGCGCGGCAGGTGCCGTAGCGGCTCGTCACCTCAGCCAAATCCCCGCGCTTCATGCCTCGCTTTTCGGCGTCCTGCGGGTTCATGTAGAGGAGCGCTTCCGGGGCGGCGCGGTGGAGTTCCGGCACGCGGCGCGTCATCGAGCCCGTGTGCCAGTGCTCGAGGATGCGGCCCGTGGTGAGCCAAAGGTCGTACTCGGCGTCGGGCTGCTCCACGGGCGCCGCGTACGGACGCGCGAAGATCTTCGCGCGGCCCGGATAGGCCTTCTGCTCCTTGTCGGTGACGCCCGAGAGGTTCCCCGTCGGCATCGCCTTCATGAGCGGACCGTAGAAGAGCTTCTCTTCCTTCGCGTACGGATCGAACGCGGTGTTGAAGCGGTAGGGCGTTTCCTTGCCGTCGACCACCGGCCAGAGGAGGCCGCGGCACGCGTCCGACTGGTACGTGTCGAAGTCGGCGAGGTCGTGACCGTTCCCGACCGTGAACTGACGGTACTCGTTGAAGAGCGCCTTTTCGGGGAAGTAGGCGAGCCCGAGCGCTTCGCCCGTGGCGTTCGAGCGGTTCGGGTACTTCGGATCCGGCCAGACCGCTTCGGCGCGCCCGCCCGTCGGGGCGTAGAGCACGTCAAAGAGCGTGGCGTCGGGCTTGATCCCCATCTTTTGGGCTTCGTCCAGCACGCTCGGGAGCTTGTCGCCGGGGACGCCCTTCAAGGGCAGTTCGCCCCAGGTGTCCGCGATGCGGATGCGCTTCGCGAGTTCCATCATCATCCAGACGTCGGTGCGGGCTTCGCCCGGGGCCTTCACGACCTGCGGCCACGCCTGCGTGCGGCGCTCCCCGTTCCCGTAGAGGCCCCACTTCTCGAAGTGGCCCGCCGCGGGGAGGATCAGGTCGGCGGCGCGCGCCGAGTACGTGGGATAGATGTCCGACACGACGACGAAGGAGCCGGGCCGCCGGGTCGCTTCGGTCCAGTGCGTGTTGTTGGGGGCGGACTGCATGACGTTGACGACCTGCATCCAGAGGAAGTCGATCGAGCTGTCTTCAAGGCCGCGCAGGATTTCCATGACGGAGGCACCCACCTTGGGGTTGAGCGTCCCCTTCGGGATCGACCAGATCTTCTCGGTCTTTTCGCGGTGCGCTTCGTTCGCGACCAGCATGTCGGCGGGAAGACGGTGGCAGAAGGCCCCGACCTCGCGCGCGGAGCCGCAGGCGGAAGGCTGACCGGTGAGCGAGAAGGCGCCGTTCCCGGGCTGGGCGTGCTTGCCGAGGAGAAGATGAATGTCGTAGATGAGTTCGTTCATCCAGACGCCGCGCTGGTGCTGGTTCACGCCCATGCACCAGTAGCTCATGATGTTGCGGGTGCGGTCGCAGACGAGGTCGGCGAGCTCGGCCAACTTCCGGCGGAACGTGTCGGCGGACTCTTCCTGGTCGCCCTTCGCGAGTTCGGTCACGAAGTCGATCGTGTAGGGCTCGACCGAGCGCTTGAAGTCCTCGAACGTGATCGCCCAGTGGTTGCCGGCGGGGCCGCCCGCGTTCTTCTGCTCGACGACTTCGCCCACCTTCTTCCCCTGGGCGGCGGCTTCCCAGCGGTCGAGCTTGACGCGGAGCTGCCGCTCCAGCGTATCGCGCTCCGCAGGGCGCGACCACTTGTCGGTGTTCCGGAGCCCGTAGCCGATGTCGGTCGGACCCGTGCTGAAGACGCAGTGCTTCGAGACGAAGTCGTGGTCGACCACGTCGCGGCGGATGATTTCGCGGATGAGGAAGTTCGCGATCGCAAGGTCGGTGTTGGGCTTGAAGACGATCGTGAGGTCGGAGAGGTTCGACGAGCTGTGAAGGTGCGTCGTCAAGGAGACGATCTTCGTAGGCTTGTGCGTCAGCTTCCGGTTCGTCATGCGCGACCAGAGCACCGGGTGCGCTTCCGCGGGGTTGTTCCCCCAAAGGAGCATCACGTCGGACTTTTCGATGTCTTCGTAGTTGTTGGCGGGTTCGTCGACGCCGAAGGTCTGATAGAACCCGACCACCGCGCTCGCCATGCACATGCGGGCGTTCGGGTCGATGTTGTTCGAGCGCAGGCCGCCCTTGATGAACTTGCTCGCGCAGTAGGCTTCCGGAATCGTGTACTGACCGGAACCGATGATCGAGACGCCGGCGGGGCCCTTTTCGCGGTAGACGCGCATGAGCTCCCCGGCCATCACGTCGAAGGCCTCTTCCCAGGAGACGGGCTCGAAGCGCCCGGTCTTGTCGAATTTGCCGTTCTTCTTCCTGAGGAGCGGCTTCGTCAGACGGTCCTTCCCGTAGAGGATCTTCGCGTTGAAGTAGCCCTTGACGCAGTTGAGGCCGCGGTTCACGGGCGCGTCCGGGTCGCCCTTCGTGGCGACGACGCGGCCGTCTCGGGTGCCGACCTGCAGGCCGCAGCCGGTGCCGCAGAAGCGGCAGACGCCCTTTTGCCAGGTGATGCCGTCGTCGACGGCTTTGGCGGCCTCGGTTTCGGCGGCGGTGACGGGGAACCCGAGCGAGAGCGCGGCGCCCGCGGCGAGGCCGGAGCGGATCATGTCTCGGCGTTGGAATCGGAGGGGCTGTTGTTGGGTCATGGTGGGTCTCCGGAGAAGTGTGGGGGCGTCACTCGTCGGCGTCGAGGCCGACGTAGTGCGAGAGGAGGCTCGCGTCGAGGACGGGTTCAAGGCGGGAAACGGCGTTGAAGCGGGCGACTTCTTCGCGTTCCGTCTCGGCTTCGATCGTGCAGATGAGGCGGTCGTGGTCTTCGTCACGCTGGTGAACGAAGACGCCCTCGACTTGCGCGACGGCCTCCGCGGCGGCGTCGAGACGCCCGGGGCGGGCGACGACGAGAACGGCGGAACAGTTCATGGCTTGGGGAAACGGGCAGTTAAGCTGATGAACACGCTTTCATTGTAAAAATCGGCATGTTCGCGGACCATCCTCCTCTACGGAGACCCGGGGAGGTCCGGATGGGAGAGGGAAACCGCCCCCAACGGGGTATTTTTAGTGCGCGGAATGTCCGCCGGGGAGGCGGTGGCGGATCGCGGCGCCCAGGGCCGCGACGAGAAGAAGCGAGAAGAGGAGGTAGGGGAGCCCCTCGCCCGGCGCGGCGAGAAGGAGCGGCGTCCCGATCATGGGACTGACGGCGCCGGTGAAGCTGTTCAGGGCACTTACGGCGCCGAGGCGCGCACCTTGTTCAGAGGGCGACCCCGTTCGGGAGACGACGCTCTGAAGGGTCGGCCCCACGACCCCCATCAGCGCGAAGCCGCAAAGAAGCAGCCCCGCCACCGTACCCGAACCCGTGAGCCCGATCCCGACGATGGCGAGAAGCCCCACGGCGAGCCCGCCCCGCACGACCGTGTCGGGGGTGAACTTCCGGGAGACGCGCGGGAGCACGAGCCCTTGGGTCAGCGTGATCGCGGCCCCGAGCGCGAAGATCGAGAGCCCGATCGACTTCGGGGACCAGCCGTAGCGGAATTCCGTGTAGAGCGCCCAGGTGCACTGCACGAGACTCTGCGTCAGCGTAAAGAGCACGATGATGGCGAGCGCGGGAAGGAGGTGCCGCTCGGCGGAGAGCGACCGGAGCGTGCGGAAGGGATTGAGCGCCGCGGGCGAAATCGGACGCGTGTCGGGCGCGGTGAGGCTCTCGGGGAGGACGAAGAGCCCGTAGAGGAAGTTCACCAGGCAAAGCGCCGAGGCGACCATGAAGGGAAGGCGCGGGTCGGCTTCGCCGAGAACCCCGCCCAAGGCCGGCCCCAGCACGAACGCGATCCCGAAGACGGCGCCGATGCGCCCGAACGCGGCCGTGCGGTCGCCCGCGCGCGTCACGTCCGCGATGTAGGCCTGGGCGACGACGATGTTGGAGCTCACTGCGCCCCCCACGAGGCGCGACGCGAGGATCGCCCACAGGGAGGTCGCGAAGACCGGCACCACCATCATGAGCGCCAGCCCCCCGATCCCGGCCAGGAGCACCGGGCGGCGGCCGATTCTGTCCGAGAGCGCGCCGATCACGGGCGCGGCCGCGAACTGCATCAGGCCGTAGCTCAGCATGATCGCGCCGTACCAGACCGTCTGCAGCTCGCGCGTCTCCGCGAGCGTGCCGATCAGGCGCGGCAGCACGGGGATGATGAGGCCGATGCCGAGAGCGTCCAGAAAGACGCAGGCGAGCACGAAGCCGACGGCGGGACGTCGGAAACCGGTCATGTCGATGGGGACGAAACGTTGTGGAAACTGCCGTCCATGATAACGGGTGAAACGCCCGGTCGGCGGTGTTGCCGGGGCCGTTCGGGTACCGCGAAAAACCGCTAGGGGAATGGACGAGGCCGTTTGAGGCTCATCAAGAGAACGGACATCCTTTGCAAAAAACTGGCTGGAGGAAAGCGATTTTGACGGTCTTCGGACGCCTCGTCCGCGTTCGGGCTGTTACCGTGTAGCCCTATGAGGAGCCGCCCCCGTCAGGCTCCGCCTTCACGAATAAAAAAATCAAAGGAGAACTCTCATGACTCGAGTGTTCAAGTTTGCGATGCCCTTCCTTCAGGGCTCGCTCGTCAAACAGATTCTGGTCGGCCTAGTCCTGGGCATCATCCTGGGCATGGCCGCCCCCGAAGCCGCCAAGGGAGCGGGGTTCCTCGGCACGATCTTCGTCACGGCCCTGAAGGGCGTGGCGCCCATCCTCGTCTTCGTGCTCGTCATGAGCTCGATTGCGAACCAGCGTTTGGGTGAGGACCTTCACATCAAGCCGATTCTGGTCCTCTACATGATTTCGACCTTCGGCGCGGCCGTTCTCGCCGTCATCGCGAGCTTCATCTGGCCCACGCAGATCGCACTCGTTGCGGATGCCGAATCCCTGGCTGCGCCGGGCGGCATTCTTGAAGTCTTTGAAAACCTGATTCTCAACGTCGTCGACAATCCCGTGCACGCGATTGCGACCGCCAACTACATCGGCATCCTCGCTTGGGCGATCGCCATGGGCGTGGTGCTGCGCCACGGCGTTCCCGCCACCCGCGAAGTCCTCTCGGACGCCGCCAAGGGTGTGGAATTCGTCGTGCGCATCGTCGTGCGCTTCGCCCCGATCGGCATCTTCGGTCTCGTCGCGTCGACCCTCGCGACCACGGGTCTCGAAGCCATGACCGGGTACTTCAAGCTCCTTGCCGTCCTGATCGGCACGATGGCCGCCGTGGCGCTCATCCTCAATCCGTTCCTCGTCTGGCTCACCATCCGCGCGAATCCGTTCCCCTACACCTGGATGACGCTTCGCGAATCGGGCGTCGCCGCGTTCTTCACCCGTTCGTCGGCCGCCAACATCCCGGTGAACCTCGAAATCTGCCGCCGTCTCGACCTCCCCGAATCGACCTACTCGGTGTCGATCCCCGTGGGCGCCACGGTCAACATGGCGGGCGCCGCGATCACGATCACCGTGCTCACCCTCTCGGCCGCGTTCTCGCTGGGCGTCACCGTCGACATCCCGACCGCGATCTTCCTCTCCTTCATCGCCGCGGTCTGCGCAGCCGGCGCCTCGGGCGTCCCGGGCGGCTCGCTCATGCTGATCCCGCTCGCCTGCGGCCTCTTCGGCATCGACCAGAACACCGCGATGCAGGTCGTCGCCGTCGGCTTCATCATCGGCGTGCTGCAGGACTCGTGCGAAACCGCGCTCAACTCGTCCTCGGACGCGCTCTTCACGATCGCCGCCTGCAAGCGTGCTGAACGCCTCGGCATCAAGATGAACTGACGCACTCGAGTCATTCGTCCGAAAAGCCCGCAGCCTCCTCAGGTTGCGGGCTTTTTTGCGGGCCGGGGCAGGGCGTCGGCCACCGGTCCGCGTACAATCCGTCCATTGTCCCTTCCACACGCAGTCTTCTTTTCATGAAACGCTTCGCGGACCCGCATGAGGCCCTCAAACAGGTTTTCGGCTACGACCACTTCCGTGGGCTTCAGGCCCAGGCGGTGGCCGCGGCGCTCGAAGGCCGCGACGCGCTCGTATTGATGCCCACGGGCGGGGGAAAGAGCCTCTGCTACCAGATCCCCGCGCTGGTGAAGGACGGCCTCACGGTGGTGGTCTCGCCCCTGATCGCTCTCATGCAGGACCAGGTCGAGAGCCTCGCCGAAGTGGGCGTGCGCGCGGCGTTTCTGAATTCGACGCAGACCTCGGAAGACGCGATGCGGGTGCGCCGCGAGGTCCGCGCGGGCGAAATCGATCTCCTCTACGTCGCGCCTGAGCGCCTTCTCACCGCAGGGATGCTCGACTTTCTCGACACGGTGAAGGTCGCGCTCTTCGCGATCGACGAAGCCCACTGCGTGAGCATCTGGGGGCACGACTTCCGTCCGGTCTACGGGGAACTTGCGATCCTTCGCGAGCGCTGGCCCTCGGTGCCCCGCATGGCCTTGACCGCCACCGCGGACGAGCGTACGCGCGAAGAAATCGTCGGGCGACTTCTCGTCCAACCCGACGAGCTGGTGGCGAGCTTCGATAGGCCGAACATCTACTACTCCGTCGTCGAAAAGCGCAACGTCAAGGATCAGCTCCTCCGATTCATCCGCAACCGCCATCCGGGCGAGTGCGGCATCGTCTACTGCCTCTCGCGCGCGAACTGTGAGCTGATCGCCGCGCACCTGGAAGCGGCGGGCATCAACGCGTTGGCGTATCACGCGGGGATGCTCCCCGAAGACCGTGCGCAGCGGCTCGCCCGCTTTCAGCGCGAAGAGGACATCGTCATGGTGGCGACGATCGCCTTCGGGATGGGGATCGACAAACCGAACGTGCGCTTCGTCGCGCATGCGGACCTCCCGAAGTCGGTCGAAGGGTACTTTCAGGAAACGGGGCGCGCGGGCCGCGACGGCCTCCCTGCGGAAGCCTGGATGGCGTACGGCTTGAACGACGTCATGAACCAGAACCGGTTCATCGACCAAAGCGACGCCGACGACAACTGGCGGCGGCTCCAGCGCCAGAAGCTGGACGCGATGCTCGGCTACGCCGAGACCTGCGAATGCCGCCGCGTGCGCCTCTTGGCGCACTTCGGCGAAGCGTCGAAGCCCTGCGGGAACTGCGACAACTGCCGCAGACCCCCGAAGATGATCGATGCGTTGACGGAAGCCAAGATGCTGATCAGCTGCATCTGGCGCCTGCAGCAAAAGAGCGGGATGAGCTTCGGCGCGACCCACGTGGTCGACGTGCTCCTGGGCGCGAAGACCGAGCCCATTCTGCGCCACGGCCACGACCAGGTCTCGACCTACGGGATCGGGACGGGCCACACGAAGCAGCAGTGGCGCAGCATCGTGCGCCAGCTGATCGCGCAGCACATCCTCTGGGTCGATACGGAAAACTTCAGCGTGCTCCGCTTGGGGGAGAAGGCGAACGCGGTGCTCCGCGACGAAATCGCCGTGCGCGTGCGCGCGTCCGTCGCGGAGGACGGAGGGAGCGCGAACCGCTCCGGGGCAGCGGAGGCGCTCCACCTCACCGGCCGCGCGAAGCGCCTCTTCGAAGCGCTTCGCCGCTGGCGCGCAGCGGAGGCGCGCGCAAGCGGCAAACCCGCCTATCTGATCTTCACCGACCGCACGCTCGCGCAGATCTCGAAGAAGCACCCCCGGCGGGAGGAGGATTTCGACTGCATCCAGGGGCTCGGTCGCAAGAAGATCGAGCGGTACGCTCCGGACATTCTCCGCATCACCGCGGAGACGTTGGACGACTGATCAAAGATCCTTCTTGCGGGGCTTCTGCTTGCGGTTCGAGACGATCTTGTCGAAGAGCCAGTCGGGGAGAAGCCGCATGATCTTCGCGAGAATCCCCATCTGCCACGGGATGACGACGTAGCTCTTCCTGGCGGCGATCGCGTCCGCCGCGCGGCGGGCGAATTCGTCCGGCTCCAGAATGAAGGGCATCTTGTAGGGGTTCTTCGCCGTCAGGGGCGTCTTCACGAACGCGGGGCAGACCGTGCTCACGCGGATGCCGTACTTCGCCATCGAGACGCGCAGGCTCTCGCAGTAGGTGATGACGGCGGACTTGCTCGCGCAGTAGGCTTCGGAGCCGGGAAGCCCCCGGATCCCCGCGACGCTCCCGATCCCGACCAGCTGGCCGCCCCCTCGGCGGCGCATCGGCTCGATGAAGGGGTGGAACGTGTTCGCCATCGCGAAGACGTTCGTGCGGTAGACCTCTTCCAGAACATCGAGGTCTTCGAGGTATTCGGTCTTGACGCCGACGGAAATCCCGGCGTTGGCGATCACGACGGTGGTGCCCCCGGAGAGGCGTTCGAACTCCTCTGCGGCGCGGAACACTTCGTCGCGCTTCGTCACGTCGGCGGGAAGCGCGAAGTAGCGGCGTTGGTCGCCGGGAAGCGTGGCGATCACGGCGGCGAGCTTTTCGAGGTTGCGGGCGACGAGCCCGAGCGTGGCGCCGCGGGCGGCGAACTCTCGGGCGAGCGCGGCGCCGATGCCGCTTGATGCGCCGGTGATGAAGACGTTGAGCACGGAAGACTCCAAAAGAAACGAAAGGGCGCCGCCCCAACTGCGGCGGACGCCCTTTTCAGGGGTTGTGCGGGCGGGACCGGTCAGCGGCCGGCGCGCACTTCCTCGACGAGCCAGTTGATCATGGCGGGGGTCGCCTCACGCGAACCCGTGAGGTGCGGACCCGTGGTGAAGCGGCCGCCCACGCCGATCATCGGCGTGCTGTCGATGCCGTAGGCCTGCCAGAGCTGCTGGGACTGACGGGTCTTGTTCTGCACGCTGAAGGAGCGCGTCGTGCGGTTCCAGAGGTCGGCGTCGACGCCGTTGTCCTTCATGAAGGCGGCGATGTCTTCGGCCGCGGTCTTCGGCGTGTAGGTGCGTTCCTGGTAGATGATGCTCTCGAAGAAGGGCATGTGGAGCTTCGGGAGCAGGTTGAGGGCTTCCAAAGCGAAGTACGCGGTGGAGAACGGCAGGAAGTCCGGCGTCCAGGCGACCGGGCACACGCGCACCGACACGCCCTGCGGCGCCTTCTTCTTCCAGGTTTCCCAGTGCGGCGCGAACTGCAGGCAGTGCGAGCAGGTGTAGGCGAAGAATTCGACCACTTCGATCGAATTGGCGGGATGCGGCGCGGGGTTGCGCAGCACAAGGTATTCCTTGCCCGCGGTGTACTTCGGGGCGGCAAAGACCTGACCCGCGGCGGGGGCGAGCGCGGCGGCGAGAAGGAGCTGTCGGCGGTTCAGCATGGCTGTGGGAGTCCTCAGTCGTTGGTTGGGGCTGGTGGGCTTATTTTTGTTCGACGATCACGGGACGCAGCCCCTGATCGGTGAGCGTTCCGAGCACTTCCTCGGCGCCCTGACGTTCGTCGAAGGGGCCGACGCGCACGCGCCAGTGGGGACCGGAGCGCGTCACGGACGCGGCGATCCCGTTCATCGCGAGCTGCGCGGCGTGGTTCTGCGCATCGGATTCGCTCGAGAGCGAGGCGACCTGCACCCAGTAGGTGACGGCGCGCACTTCGCCCGGCGCGACGGCCTTGCCGTCGGCGTCGCGTTGGGCGGCCGAGCCCGTCGCGTCGACGGTCTTGACGCCGCTCGGCGCCGCAGGCGTGGCGACCTCGTCGGGACGCTGCTGCAGACGGGCGTTCGGGTCGACGCCCCCGGCGAGCTTCGCCGCGGGGTCGACGTCGGCCGTCACCTTGTCGACCTTGTTGACGCAGGGCACGGGGCTCTTCGTGATGAGGATCGCCGCGGCGGCGGCGATCGCCAGGCCGGTGACGACCCCGATCAGAAAGCCGGCGAAGCCGGTCGCGAATCCACCTTTGGCTGCCACGCTCGTGTCTCCTTAGGCCTCGTCCTCGCGGCGCATCGACTCGGGGGCGGAAATGCCCAGGAGCGCGAAGCCGTTGGCGAGCACGCGGCGGGCGGCCGCGAGCAGCGCGAGGCGGGCGTTGCGTTCGGTTTCGTCCTCGACGACGACGCGCTCGGCGTTGTAGAACGCGTGGAACGCGGCGGCGAGGTCCTTCAGGTAGTAGCAGAGCACGTGGGGCGCATGGTCGCGCGCCGCCTGCGTGAGCATCTGCGGGTATTCGGCGATGGCGGCGAGAAGCTGCCCGGCGGCTTCACCCGTGAGCGCGGAGAGGTCCGCACCGGCGAGTTCGGCGTCGGAGGGAACCGCGTAGCCCTGCTCAAGGGCCTTCGCGAAGACCGAGCAGATGCGCGCATGGGCGTACTGCAGGTAGTAGACCGGGTTCTCGTCGCTCTTTTGCTGCGCGAGCGTCACGTCGAAGACGAATTCGGCGTCGCTCTTGCGCGAGACGAGGAAGAAGCGCGCGGCGTCGCGGCCCGCCCATTCGACGAGGTCGTGGAGCGTGACGTAGTTGCCGGAGCGCTTGCTCATCTTGACGGGTTCGCCGTCCTTGATCACCGAGAGCATCTTGTGGAGGATGTACTCGGGGAATTCCTTCGGGATCGCGAGGCCCATGACCGAGCCCGCCGCCTGAAGGCCGGCGCGCACGCGCGCGATCGTGCCGTGGTGGTCGGTGCCCTGGATGTTGACGGCCTTCGTGAAGCCGCGTTCGAACTTCGCGAGGTGGTAGGCGACGTCCGGCACGAAGTACGTGTAGGTGCCGTCGGCCTTCCTCATCACGCGGTCCTTGTCGTCCTTGATGCCGTGGCCGAGGTCTTCGAAGCTCGTCGTCTTGAGCCAAAGCGCGTTTTCGGCTTCGTACGTCCGCCCC
>NZ_JH604939.1:32909-37865 GCF_000250875.1 Sutterella parvirubra YIT 11816
CGACGCGGCCCGACGTGTAGAGCGAGCTCTCGAGGTAGAAGTTGTCGAAGCGCACGCCCAGGGCGGCGAGGTCGTCGTCCTGTTCGTTTCGGAGGTACGCGACCGAGTAGCGGCGCACGAGGTCCGTGTCGTTGAAGTCGCCCGTCGACTCGATCACTTCGCCCGAGTGCGCGTGCACGGGCTTCTTGTCCAAAAAGTCGCGCGCGATCGAGATGATGTATTCGCCGTGGTAGGCGGATTCGGGAAGGTCGACCGCTTCACCCTGGAGCTGACGGCAGCGGATCTTCACGCTCTCGGCGAGGTTGCCGATCTGCACGCCCGCGTCGTTGTAGTAGAACTCGCGCGTGACGGCCCAGCCCTGCGTGGCGAGGATGTTGGCGAGCACGTCGCCCAGGGCGCCCTGACGGGCGTGCCCGAGGTGAAGGGGCCCGGTCGGGTTCGCGGAGACGAATTCGAGCAGAACCGACTCGCCCTTGTGCGCGTCGTTGCGGCCGAAGGCTTCGCCCTCGCGCAGCACCTGGCGCACGATGTCCTGGCGCGCGCCGTCGGCGACGCGCATGTTGATGAAGCCGGGACCGGCGATCTCAATCGAGCTCACGAGCGCGTCGGTCTCGGGGTAGCGGCGAAGCGCCGCCACGATGTCTTCGGCGATCTGACGCGGCGCCTTCTTCATGGCGCGGGCGAGCTGGAGCGCGGACGTGCAGGCGACGTCGCCGTGCTCCGGGCTCTTCGGGCGCTCGAGCACGACGGGTGCGTCGGGCTGGCCGAGTTCGGCGAGCGCCTTCTGAATGAGAGCGGAGACGGCTTCTTTTTGTTGGGCGAGCATAGTAAGGCGAGTCGGAGGATTCAAAACGGAAACGACCGCAACAACGGATCCCGACAGTCTAGTCGGCGGGTTCGCGGTGCGGTCGGTCCGGTCAACGGGTTGTGTAACGGATTTTTGGGTGCATCAGCCGCGCTTGTCGTGTTCGATCCAGGCGTAGGCGGAGTGGTTGTGGATCGATTCGAAGTTTTCGGCTTCGACGCGGTAGGCCTGCACGCGCTCATCGTCGTCCAGAGCCTTCGCCATGTCGCGCACGAGGTCTTCGACGAACTTCGGATGGTCGTACGCGTACTCGGTCACGTACTTCTCGTCGGCGCGCTTCAGGCGCGCCCAGAGCTGGCAGGAGCCCGCTTCTTCGGCGATCGCCGCCTGTTCTTCGAGCGTCATCGGGGCGCCCAGAAGGAGCGACGTCGTCACGTGTGAGCGCTGGTTGTGCGCGCCGTAGCGGGAGATTTCCTTCGAGCAGGGGCACAGGCTCGTCACCGGCGTCACCATGATCTGGCGGACCGTGACGACGCCGTTCGTGGCGTCGGCGATCCAGGCCGCTTCGTAGTTCATCGTGCTCTGGAGCTTGCTCACCGGGGCGGTCTTGCGGATGAAGTACGGGAAGCGCACTTCGATCGTGCCGTCGACGGCGTTGAGCCGGTCGAGCATGTCGAGCATGAGGTGGCGCATCGTCTCGGCGGAGAAGGGCTCACCGTGCTCTTCGAGCATGGCGATGAAGCGCGACATGTGCGTGCCCTTTTGGTCGGCGGGGAGCGCGACCGTCATCGCGAGTTCGGCGACGGTGTGCTGTTCGCCGTCGCGGCCGGCGACGACGAGCGGCGTCTTCACGCCGCGGACGCCGACGCGGTTGATGGGGATGTTGCGCCCGTCGTGCGAGGACTGCACGTCAGGGAGCATCGTCTTCATTTCGTTGTCCATGGATTTTCTTTCGAACGAGTGCGGGCGGGCGCATGAGGGGCGTCCGTCCTCGAGTCCGCATCGGGCGGCGCTCTCCAGGGGGTGAGGCACCCGCTGCTCGGGGCTTGGGGGCGCCTGCGCAGGGTGCGCGGCGCGGCTCCCGGGCTGGTCCGGCGTCGGGCCGGACCGCGGACTTCGGGTTGCAAGTCCGGCAATGTTACCAAAACGGCAATCCCCACCCATCAAGGGCGTCGGGGCAAAATGGGGTGGAAATGATTTTTTTCAGAAACCGGGCTTCCCTCCATTGAAATCCCGGGGGGGCGTCCCCATCCTTGGATTAAGGGCCCGACGGGGCTGCGGGCCCGTTTTCCGGGCGGTCAATCCCTTTGATAGCCCGAAGGACGGCCCCGACTACGAGACAAAAGGACCCCATGCGCTTTTACTACGCCAATCAGCCCGCCGCGATCCTCATCGGCCTTCTTTCGGTCGCCATCGTCGTGGCGCTCGCCGCCGTCTTCCTGCCGCTGATCTTCGGGCTCCTCGTCGTCGCGGTCGGTGCCGCCGCGCTCTTCTGGGCCTGGAATTGGCTGAAGGTCAAGATGGGTTGGGCGCAGCCCAGCCCCTACGCCGACTTCGCCGAAATGATGCGTCAGGCCGAAGCCCAGGCGCGCTCGCGCTACGGCGAGCGTTCGGGCGGCGAATCCGTCTACATCGAGACCGACGTGACGGTCGAGACGGACGGCGAAGGGAACGTGCGCCGCGAAACGGCGACCCGCCGCCGCTGGAAGATGAACGACGTCGAAGACGCGGAAACGAAGTAAGCACAATTCCGACCCCACAAGAAAGGGCGCCCTCACGAACGAGCGGCGCCCTTTGCGTCTCTGCGCCTCAGAGAAGCGGCGAGATGAGGTAGCTCGCGCCTTCCTTGAGGCGCTCTTTGATGGGGCGTTCCCGCCAACGGTTGGGGTCGATCGGCGTCGAAGAGGCTTCGTAGCGGGCGTGAAGGGCATTGAGTTCCCTCACGAACCCCGGCTCGAAAATCAGCATCGTGAGCTCGAAGTTGAGGTGCATCGAGCGGTTGTCGATGTTGAGCGAGCCGAAGAGCGCGCACTCGTCGTCGACCGTGATCGACTTGGTGTGCAGGAGCCCGCCCTCGTAGTAGAGGATCTTGACCCCCGCGGTGAGCAGATCGTCGAAATAGCGTCGCGCGGCCCAGCTCACGAACCGGCTGTCGGTCTTGTGCGGGACGATCAGCTTCACGTCGACGCCGCGCAGCACCGCGTTCTGGAGCGCCAGCACGACCGCTTCGTTCGGGACGAAATAGGGGCTCACGATCGTGAGACTGTACTCGGCGTGACCGATGGCGCCAAGAACGAGCAGGAGCCCCTGGTCCTGCCGGGCGTAGGGACCGGACGGTACGGCGACGACGTCGGCGCGGCCCGTCTGCGGGTGTTCGGTCGTCCCGTAGACGTATTCGAAGTCGGAGGCGTCGCCGTCGGGCTGAAGCGCCCAGTCGAAGTCCCAGAGGCCCTGGAGCGAAAGCACGGCGGGGCCTTCGAAGCGGACCATGGCGTCGACCCAGGGGCCGACCGTCTTCGCGGCGTCGTACTCCATCGGGTCGATCATGTTGAGGCTTCCCGTGAAGCCCACGCGCCGGTCGACGACCACGACCTTGCGGTGAAGCCGGATGTCGGCACGCTGAAGGCCGAAGATCCAGAGGAAGCGAAGCGGCATGGCGCTCGCGACGCGGACGCCTGCGGCGGTGAGGCGGGTCTTCTGGGGGCTTCTCAGAAACGCCCTCGAGCCGAAGGCGTCCACAAGGATGCGGACCTTGACGCCGCGCCGCGCCGCGGCGATGAGCCGCGACTCGATCGCGTCGACGGCGCCGCCCGACTCCCAAATGTAGAAGGCGAGGTCGACCGAGCGCTTCGCGCCGTCGATTTCCGCCGCGATGGCGGCGAAGGCTTCGTCTGAGGACCCCAAAAGCCGCACGTCCGAGCCGGACGTGAGCGGCATCCCGCCCACGTGCGTTGCCTGGTGGATGAAGGTGCGGTGGCGGACCATCCGGGGAGGAAGCGGCCCGTGTGGCGTGAGCCGGTGGCGGCCGATCTTCGCCCACATGTCGAGGCTCTTTCGGAGCCGCCGCGCACGGATGCGGCCGATCGGGCGCTCGCCGAAGAGCAGATAAAGGACGAATCCCGCGTAGGGGAGGATCGCGGTGAGCAGAATCCACGCGAAGGCCGAGCCGGGCGGATGGCGCGTCAGCATGACGCGCAGCGTCACGGCGGCGACGATGAGGAGCTGAAGCAGTGCGGCGAAGCTGCCCCACAGGGTGAGCGCCTCGGCGGGGATCTCTTGCACGTTGCGGCCTCGCGGACGGAATATAAGAGGAAAACGCTTCGATGATAGCCGCCGGGAAGGGGCGTCAGAGGCGGGAAGGGGCCCCGAAACCGCGGTTCCGGAGATTCAAAAATACGTATAAACACGTAATTTGAAGTTTTTGCGCTTTCAGCGTCTTGACAGTCGCAAAACCTCAGGTAATAATTCGGTTCTCTCGCAACGGAGGGGTGCCCGAGTGGCTAAAGGGGGCAGACTGTAAATCTGTTGGCTTACGCCTACGATGGTTCGAATCCATCCCCCTCCACCAGCGAAAATCTTCAAATGAATTTCGCGCAGCAGCGAGAAGTTGCGGAGCGGAATGATCCCTTTTTTCGATCCCGGGCGGGTGTAGCTCAATGGTAGAGCAGAGGCCTTCCAAGCCCCCGACGAGGGTTCGATTCCCTTCACCCGCTCCAAAGCATTCATGCCCATGTGGCTCAGTGGTAGAGCACTCCCTTGGTAAGGGAGAGGTCATGCGTTCGATCCGCATCATGGGCACCACCGAATTTTTCTTTTCTTCGTTGAAACGATCCGGTTAGTGTCGGATTTTGTTCAGGAGCCTCAGAAATGGCCAAGGGTAAGTTTGAACGTACCAAGCCCCACGTCAACGTGGGCACCATCGGTCACGTGGACCACGGCAAGACCACGCTGACCGCCGCCATCACCACGATTCTTTCGTCGCACTTCGGCGGCGAAGCCAAGGCGTACGACCAGATCGACGCGGCTCCTGAAGAAAAGGCCCGTGGCATCACGATCAACACGGCGCACGTTGAATACGAAACCGCCAACCGCCACTACGCGCACGTCGACTGCCCGGGGCACGCCGACTACGTGAAGAACATGATTACGGG
>NZ_JH604940.1 GCF_000250875.1 Sutterella parvirubra YIT 11816
CCTGCGCTTGTCTGCTCCCGAGGCTTCCAGAGCGTCGGACTGAGGAAGCATCCGACGGTGGGTCTTGAACCTGTTCCGCAACGTAGTTCTCCCCGTAGGGATCACTGAGGCTGGTCAACCAGAGGCCGAAGCCTCTCCTTTAAGGAGGGGTGGTTGACGGAACCTCCTTGATGTTCATCCAGAGAATGCGTACGGACGGGTTGGAGGACGAAGGCCGTGCGGAACCGACAGCGGCGCGTTGGTCGGCGCGCCGGTCGTCGGGCCCGTATGAAAACCTTCGTCCACGTCCGGTGAGAAGTGTAGAAAACGGGAGTACTGCGAATCGAGTAGGGGAATTCCTGCGCGGGACCTCTTCCTTTCATGGTGGTCGTGGTGTATGGAGCGGTCAGGGCCCGTGCGGGCCGAAGCGGACCGGGTCAGATCGGGTCATGTCATGTCATGTCCTCACCTTTCACGCATCCCGATCGGGAACCGTGAACAAGACATAGGCCGCACCCCGAAGGATGCGGCCCTGCTTTGTGTCGTCGGCCTCTTCAGCCGATCAGAGGATCGGCCGATGGAGCCGGTTCAACCGCTCTCCGATCAGAAGATGATCGGGTCGAAGGTCCCCGCGAAGAGCACCGAGGCGCGGAGCGCCAAGGCGCCAAGGATCGCGCAGACGCCGCCCGCGATGACCGCGCCCTTCCCGTGGGTGAAGGAAAGAACCATCGGGACGACGAGCCCGAGACCCACGGCGCCCGCCCAGAAGAGCGCCGAAGCGGAGCCGGACAAGAGGTTCTGCGCGGCCGCCGCGGCGCCGGGCGAACCCTGGAACGCGACGTGCACGAACGAGAAGAGCACGAAGGCTTCCCCGAGGTGGATGATGTTGGCGGCCTGAGGGAACCAGGGGCGGGAGCCGCCTTCCAACTTCCCGGCGGCGCCCATCACCTCGGCGAGCCCCATCGCGCAGGCGAGCCCCGAGAAGATCCAGAGCACCGGCAGCGCGCCCGAGGTCCAGAAGGGGACCCCCACGGCCTGCGTGAGAAGAAAGCCCGAGTACGCCGTCGCGGCGACGCCGAGAACGGCGTCGAACATGAGGAGGCACTTCGATTCCGCCCAGGATTCGCCCAAGGGCGTACCCGCCTTCCCGGCCTGCCAGATGCCCCACGACTGGATGACGGTCACGACGCAGAGCACCGCCAGGATGCAGATCCCGATGAACATCCAGCTCGTGAAGTTGAAGCTCCAGGAGAGGAGCGCGTTGATCGCGGCGAAGGGGAGGTTCAGCATCCGCCCCAAGTGGGAGACGACCAAAAGCGTCCCCACGATCGCGGCGGCGGTCGCGATGAGGTGGATCCTGCGGGATCGGAGCCACAGGTTCATCGTGAGGCTCATGCCGGCGAGCCCCACGAACCAGAGGAAGAACGCGATCGTCCAGCCCCAGTGGCTCGTGGCGGCCTGAGGGGTCAATTCCATGAATTCATACGTGATCATTTGGACACCACCACGAAGAAGTTGGGTTTCGTTCCCTTGTGCGGGAGGAGCTTTTCAGACTTGACGCGGGCCAAGTGACGCGAGATCGGGCTCGCCGGATCCTGAACGTCCCCGAACATGCGGGCGTTCACGGGACAGGCTTGGACGCACGCGGGGTTTTCGCCCGCGGCGACGAGCTTCTCGCAGCCCTCACCCATGCACTTCATCGGCAGCCCCGTCACCGGGTGCGACCAACGGACGTCGTAGGGGCAGGACGCGACGCAGTAGTTGCAGCCGACGCAGCGTGAGGGATCGGTCTTCACCTGGCCCGTCTTCGGGTCGTGGTAGTTGGCGCCGAAGGGGCACGTCGCGACGCAGGGCGCGTCCTCGCACTGCTGACACTGCACGAGGATCTGCACCGGGCGCTTCGCGCGGTGGAGCGTGATTTTTCGGATGTTCGACGGCAGCCAGTCCCAACCGGCCACGGTGTCGTTCAGCATCTCGGGGTAGTTCGTCTGCGCGCACGCGACGATGCAGGCCGAGCACCCGACGCACTGCGTGGCGTCGAAGAGGTGCGCGAGCTTCTTTTCAAATTTCTGAGTCATTCCGCTCTCCTCAGACGCGCTTCACGCGCACGGAACTGTTGTTGGCGAGGTTCCCGGCGACGGGCTGGGCGTAGCCGGTCGCGAACCAGTGGGAGTTGATCCCTTCCCTCACCCAGGCGTAGTTGTCGGGTAGGTTCTTGGTGCGCACCCCGCCCGAGAACCCGTGCGAGAAGAGCGCGCCGGGCATGACGCGGTTCGTCACCGTCACCTTGGTGCGGCCCTTGACGCCGGTGTCGAGACCCTCAAGCTCGACCATGTCGCCCGTCTCGATCCCGAGACGCTCGGCGTCGACGGGGTTCATCCAGACGGTGCGGTCGCCGAGGAACTTCTGCGGCCAGGTGAAGAGCGTGACGCCGGAGGAAGACGCGCTGTCCTTGCCCGAGACGAGATAGAACTCGTCCGAGCGGGGCTTCGGCTGCGCGTAGGCCTTGGGCGCTTCGTAGACCGGAAGCGCGCAGAGCCCGTGCCCGCTTTCGGCGTGCTTCGCGTGATAGTCCTTCTCGGCGCAGAGGAAGCTCAGGATCTCGGGCTTGCCGGTCGGCGTCCCGAAGGGCTTGACGTACGGGTACTGGCCGAACTTCTTGACGGCCGTCCGGGCCCAGCCCTTCTCGGCGATCTCCGCGGCGATGCGGTCGCCCTCTCCGGGTTTCGCCTGGTTCTTCCCGTCGATGAACTTCTTCCAGGCGGCGTCCGTCATGCCGTCGAACCACGCCTTCCACTCTTCGACCGTGTCGATCTTCTTGTCGTACCCCAGGCGCTCGGCGGCGCGCTCGGGGAACGCACGGCGAAGGATCTCGCAGAACTGCCAGATCTCGTGGCGCGCCTCGCACCCTTCGGGCGGGTTGAGGCCCGCGTCGTTGATCTGGACGTTGCCGTCCAGCGCCCACTTGACGCCGGCGTACTCGTGCCACTCCAGGAAGAAGGTCGAGGGGAGCACGTAGTCCGCGTAGTCGATCACTTCGTGCGGGAGGATTTCCTGGACGACCAGAAGTTCCGTCGCCTTCAAGGCCTTCGCCATGCGGTCGGAATTGGCTTCCCGGTGGAACATGGTCGAGCCCGTGACGAAGATCGCCTTCACTTGGTAGGGCTTCTTCTCAACGACCGATTCGAAGACCGACGCGAACGTCCCGGAGCTCTCGGGGAAGACCAGCTTGTCGAGGCTCTTCTCTTTGGTCGTCTCCCACGTTTGGCCCTTGGGGCCCTTGCCCTTCCCGCCCGAGGCGGAAGCGGACGGCATCTTGAGGCCGCCCCCCTGCGTCACGACGAAGCCGCCCTCACGGTCCAGGGACCCGGTGAAGAGGTTGATCATCGACATGAGCTGGTAGGCTTCGCAGTCGTTGCCATTCCTGGACGAGTACCACCCGTCGTCGCAGACGCCGCCCTGCGTGAAGAATTCGCGGGCTATGCGCACAATGGTGTCCGCAGGGATGCCGGTCTCGGCGGAGGCCTTCTCGGGCGACCACTGGGCCGCGAGCTCGCGGAAGAGATTGAACGCGGTCGTTACCTCGACGCCGCCGACGGTGCCCTGGTATTCGAGTTCGGGGTCGACGCCTTCCGGGTCCTTGAGCCCGGTCACGGAGCCCTTCTCGTCCTTCGTGACGACCATCGGAACCAACTTCGCCGTCGCCTTGTCCATGACGACGTAGGCGGAGGCCTCGGCGGAGATGCCCGCGGCGGCCGCGGTCAGGGGCTTCATCGAAGCCTTCTCGACCAGGTACGGGGCGTTCGTCCACTTCGCGAGGAACGCGAGGTCGGCGAGGTTTTCCTCCATCGCGACGTTGATGAGCGAGAGGAGGAACGGCGTGTCCGTTCCCGGGCGGATGGGCACCCACTCGCAGTTGCCGAGTGCACCCTCGGGCTGACGCGGGTCGACGAAGACGACGCGGGCGCCATCTTCGCGGGCTCGCGCCACGACCGCGGAAACGCCCATCGCACAGTTGAAGGTGCGCCCGACGGCCAAGAGATACCGGCAGCGGGCGTAGTCGGGTTCGACCTTCCCGGCGCCGTCGAAGCCTTTGCCGAAGACCATGCGGCGGCCCATGATGGACGCGGAATTGCAGGTCGAGCTGTGACCGATGACGTTGGGGGTGCCCAAAGCGCCCCCGAACCACTTCTGGAAGCCCGAGAAGTTGTGCGACGTCATCGCGACGGCGCGCTCGCCGTCGGTCTCGACGATCGCCTTCACCTTCGCGGCGATTTCGTCGAGCGCCTGGTCCCAGGAAATCTCTTCGAACTTCCCTTCGCCCTTTTCGCCGACGCGCTTCAGGGGCTTCTTCAAGCGGAGCGGATGGTTCCACATCCACATGGCGGAGGCGCCGCGCGCGCAGCAGCCGCGCTGCGGGTGCGTGGGGTTGGGCATGATCTTGACCGTCTGCTGCGACGGCTTTTCGCCCTTCTTGTGCATCGCCAACAGGCCGCAGTAGCCGCCGCACATGTTGCAGGCGCAGGGGTGGGCTTCCCAACCCTCCTCCTTCATGCGGGCGACTTCGGCCTCAAGCGCGGTCCAGGGCATCGACGCCGCAAAGGCGGCGGCGCCGGCCGCGCCGATCAGCGTGCGGCGCTGGACCGGAAGGCCGTGCTGACCGTTCTGACCGGACGGGCCGGACTTGCCGGTGTTCTGGGTCGTCATGGTGGTTCTCTCCTCATGGGGGGCGAAGCGGCGGCTGGTGAAGCTCAACCGTGAGGCTTCAACGTACTTTCTGAAAGGGGCTGCCGGACTCCGCCCGAGTTTTGGAATCACTTGCCGGGGTCAGGCGTCGGGTCTCGTTGCCGGAGAGAAGCCGCGGACGATTCGATGGTGGGGCCAAGAGAATCTGGGCGTGCCGCGGACGGACTCCCCGCCGACCGGGCCCGTGCGGGGTGGAAACCGGACGGTCGGGCGGGCGGGGAGCCGACGCCTTCCTCTCCGGGCTGGTCGGCGGCGTCGTTCGGAAACGCAGGGTCCCCGTCCTTCGCCGCACGCCCGTCCCGGAAGTGATCGCCTCATCCTGAAGGAGTACTTCCGTACGCCATAGGGGGATAAACCCACAAAAAAGCCCGGAGCGCTATTCCGTTCAGGGAAAACGCATGCCTTAGGCAGAAAGCCCTAATTCTTCCGGAGGAGGATAAATCCCTGAAGTTCGGGGATTTGTCGTGTTCGGAAAAGTGAGATGACTTGAGTATCTGAGAAATATGGTCGGGTTTTAAATATCTATGAGCCCGATAGAGGGGAGCTAAATCGGCTGTTTGTTCAGTTTCATTGGAACCGGAATACGGAACGTGTGATTCCGCTGAACGGTCTGAAGGGCTGAAAAGAACTGTCCGGGTGAGCGCTTCCTCAATACTGAACCGGGTGTCCCGGGTTTAGAAAAGAGATTCGGACATTCGGTAAGTTGATCGAATGTTGTTGGGTTGAGGGCTGCTCTTTAAGAGGGCCGCTCTTCCCGATCGGGAAGATGGGTGCGTGCCCGGACGGGGCCGGACGGCGGCCGACCCTCGGCTTCGTCGGCACGGCAGTTGGAGTTCGGCCAGGGCGGATGTACGTCGCGGCGCCATCCGATAAACTTGAAAACCGAACGCGGAGAAGCGTTCCCGGGGGTTGGCGTACGACCCGTCCGTCCAGTCCGCCCTCTTCTCCGCCGGTCCCGGTTTTCCCTGGTTTCCCCCGGTTTCACCTTTTCTTCCGTCCACTCTCTTTTGGGTTTCACTGAGACCCTCGACCCCGCCATGCTCGAAGACCTCCCTCACGACCACCGCCGCCCGATGCGCCGCGCCGATCGCGAAATGACGCCGAAAGAAGCCTTGGAACTCCTGCGCCGCACCCCGAACGCCGTGATGGCGACCGCGGACGGCGAAGGCCGTCCCTACGGCGTCCCCGTGACGGTGGCGTTCGTCGAGGGCGTCTTTTACGTGCACGGGACGTCGGCGGGCGGGCGCCGGAGCAGCAACTTGACCGAAAACCCCTTCGCCAGTTTGACCTTCGTCGTCGAGGGCGGTTGGGACGCGGAACCCTACTCGCTCTTCTACGCCAGCGTGATCGTCGACGGCCGGGCGCGGATGGTGACGGACCCGGAGGAGAAGACCGCGGCGCTCTTCGCGCTGGCGGACGTGTGCGGGCGCGAGCGCCCGCACGAGCACAAGCGCGCCTACATCGAGTCGATGGCGGACGCGGTGGAGGTCTGGGCGATCGAGCCCGAGCGGATTTCGGGGAAGCGCCGAGCGCCGAAGGCGTGAGTCCGCGCGTCTCAGGCCTCTTCATCCACTCTTATTGGTGCCTTGAGACGGAGCCCCTGACGGGGCTCTTCTTGTTGGCGGCCCCTGCATCGCCCAATACCAGGGCTCGAAGCGTCTTTTGGCGCCCCGGATCCTTCAGGACATGCCGAGCGCTTCGAGCGGCTCATCGAACCCTTCGCCGGCATGGCCGCCGTCACCATCGCGGCAGCGAAAGCGCAGAAGACCGGCCTCTTCCATCTCAACGACCTCAACGCCCCGTTGTTGGGCGTCTTGAGAGAGGCCGTCGAAGCACCCGAACGCCTCATCGCGGACTATGAAGCCCTTTGGAGATGGAGAAGACCTTCGAGAAGAACGACAACGCGGGCCGCTTCGCCGAACGGTTCCTGCCGTCGCTGCGCGCCCCCGCCTTCTGGGAGGTCGTGCCCCTCACCATGGGCGACTACGACGAATTCACGATCCGCCCCGACGAAATGCCGATGGACGCCGCGAGGCGGATTCAGGGCGGGAACGACTGGTCGGAGCGTCTGGAGGTTCCGAGGAAGCTCCTGAAGAAAGATCAGCTGGAACCCTACGCGAGGCTCTTCGACTGATGACGGCGGGGGCGCCCGGAATGCCCGGAGCGCCCTGATGTGCTCGGATGCGCCCTGATGCGTCCCCACGGATGGAGAGCCTGCGGACACGGTCCTGCGAAACGTGCCGACGACGCCGCGGCGCACTGCTGAAGAACGAACGAAGAACACGAGAAGAAAACGAGATGGTGAAGAAGCTCAAAGCCCCGAAGACGGTCCTGAAGACGATGCCGAAGAAGACCGCGACGACGGCGAAGACGCGAGGGGCACACTCCGCCGCGAAACCCCGTCGTCGGACGACCTTAAGATCCGGATCAAATTTGAGGTGGGACTCACGGACGGCGACTTCGGGGTCCTTCCGGGCGAAGACGTTGAGGCGCCCGAGGCGGCACCCTACCGGATCTTCCCGACGAAGACGCTCGAAACTTTGGCGGACGGAGTGCTCAAGAACCTCCGTAAGCGCGAAGGCTCGATCGTTTCCGCCGCGCCGGGGACGGGTGCCCGGACGGCGGCGTTGGTGGCCGCTGACCGGCAGGTGCTCAAGCGCAACGCCAGCATCGTCATCATCGCGGCGCCCGCCGGGCTCGTCCAACACTGGCGGCACGTCCTCAAGACCTTGAACGCCACCTTCTCGGTGCACAAGGCGGTGCCGGCGAAGTGGGTGAACCGTGTGCCCGTGATCGTGGTGCCGTTCGCCGACTTCTGGAAGGACGCGGAACTCCTCTGCCGTGAGGTGAAGCCGAAGATCCTCATCGTCGACGGCGCGCTCGGCCTCGCCGCGAACGCTTCCGACTGGGACGACGTCATGCCTTTCGCCCTCTCCGGGATCCCCGTTGTCGCGCTCGACACGGCGGGCGGGTTTGAGCGGGCGCCCGCGGACGTGGGTGTGAGAATGCTCAAGGCCGTCGCCCCCAAGGTGAAGCTCCCGAAGCTTTCCGAAACCCCGGAGGGCCGCGAGGCCGACGGGGAAGCCTTCGAGGCGGCTCTCATGGATGCGGCGAAGTCCTGCCTCATCCGGGCGGACTGGGCCTGGATGACGCATCAGACCTTGGGGCTCGATCCCGACGAGACGCCGGGCTTCGTGCCGATGTTTGCGGAACTCACCACATCGCCCGGGACGCGCATCCGCAGCGCAGCCGCACCGAAGAAGCCGGCGAAGGCCGCTCAGGCCTCGCTCTTCGACGATGGCGGGCTTTTCGGTGCGATGGACGACGCCCCTCCTCCGCCTTCCAAAACGCCCAACACCCCGAAGGGGAAGCTCCTCGTCGAACTCCTCGCTGAGCTTTCCGCCGCCGGGAAGCTGGCGCTCATCCTCACTGGCGACGCCCGCAGCGCGGAGGAGCTCAAGCTCTGGTCCGCGAAGGCCGTGGGGAAGCCGGCGAAGGTTTTGGAGGTGACGGGGCCTGAAGGTGCTTGGCTCGGGCAGTTGAAGGCCTTCGCAGAGGAAGCCGGAGATGTCGGCGGTGGCTGCGTGCTCCACGTGACGGCAGATGGGGTCCTTCCGGCTTGGGAAGGTGGTGACGAGGCCGAGCTCTTTGACGACCGCGTCGTGATCGTCGACCACGACCTTTGGCGCTCCCGCGTTGAGGCCGGCATGGATCCGGATGTCTCGGGGCTCTTTGCGGGGGTCACTCAGGCGAAGCCGCTGACGGTGCTCCTCACCCAAAATCGCGGCGAGGAGTACGGCGTCTTCGAGCGGTTGGTCGGTGGCGAGGCGCGCGTGGGCCGCAGGCTTTTCGCGGACTGATCGGGAAAAGCAATCCATTATGGGCATGAAGGGCGAGGTTCGACCGGGTGTCGGGCCTCGCCCTCTTTTGTTGTCCCGGAAACGTTTCCAGGTGCTTGTGCCCCATGACGGTTGTTTTGGGTCTTCTATGAAGTGGGTGGAAGTACCCGAACGAGCAGAAGACCCGCGAGTTCGGCGTGGGCGTCAACGGCTGCGCCGGCATGAAGAACGGCGTCAACGCGATGATCCAGTCGTCGTGGAGGTTCTGAGCCATCAAGAAGAATGCATGGGAGGGAGCCCGCAGAGCTGGTCATTGGGGGAATCTGTGGGTTCCCCTCCCATCTTCAATCCAGTCGTACAGCTGACCCAGGGGGGCCAGTCTCCGACGGAAGCCGCCGCCGGTTCGCACCGCGGCGGCTTCGTGTTGAAGGGCCAAGCCCTACGGTGAGATCGGGAAAGAAGAAGGCTGAGAAGAAGAAATCAGCCTCTTCGGAAAATCTGCGAGAATCTTCCGGACGGCTCGGAGAGCCCTCTTCCGGCCGTCTCTTCTCACCGTACCCGACGACTTCCCCCGACGACCCATGTTCCACATCCTGCTCGGCATCCTGGTGGGCGCCACCATGCCCGTACAAACGAGCATCAACACGATGCTGCGCCGTCGGTTGGGGTCCCCGTTTTCCGCGACGCTCGTCTCGTTCTTCGTCTCGACGGTGCTGCTCCTCTGCGCCATCCCTGTGGTGGGGCTTCCCTGGGAAAAGCTCGCCGTTTCGGCCTTCGACGCCCCCTGGTGGGCGTACACGGGCGGGCTCTGCGGGGTGTTCGGGTTGGTCGGGAACATCCTCCTCATGACGCGGCTCGGGAGCGTTCAGACGATCATCTTTCCTGTCCTCGGGCAGATCCTGATGGGACTTCTCATCGACCACTTCGGCCTGATGCGCTCCGACGTCAACCCGCTCACACTCCTTCGCGTCGCGGGCGCCGCGCTCGTGTTGGGCGGGGTCGTGACGGTGGCGGCCGCGAGAATGAGCGGGAAGGCGCTGCCGGCGCAGTCCCTCGCCCATGAAGAGGAGCGCCCCTCGGCACTCTCGCTTCTTCCCTGGCGTCTTCTCGGCGTCGCGATGGGGATGGCGGGCGCCGTGCAGGTGGCCGCGAACGGCTACCTCGGGCAGCACGCCGAGTCGCCGCTCTTCTCCGCCATCGTGTCCTTCGGCGGGGGCGTGCTGATCCTCGCTTCGATCGTTCTCGCGTTGGGGCTTTTGAAGGGCTCCGCACCCAAGGGCGACGCCGTGCCCTGGTGGTCTTGGATCGGGGGCGGCATCTCAGGCGCGATCTACGTCTTCTCGAACGTCATCATCACGGGCGTCCTCGGGACCGGCACGACCGTGATCGTGTTTCTTCTCGGCATGACGTTGGGCGGGGTCCTGGTCGACCACTTCGGTCTCCTCGGTGCGCGTCGGGCGGCGATCAACTGGGTGAAGGCCCTGGGGCTTGCGGCCGTGATTGCGGGCGCGGCCCTGATCAAGGGGACCGGCTGATCGGGTGAGGTGAAGCCGGCCTGTTTCCGGTATCCGGTTTCCGGTGCACGGTTTTTTGCCCTGGCATCGGGTTCAGAAAAGGCGGGAAGCCCTCTGAATTTTTCGAAATCGGGCACGGCTTGCGGCAATCCGACAGCGGTTTCGTTATGGTTTCGACCCGGGTACTGTTCAGGTCGGGTGACGTCATTTTGTCCGACACATCAAAGCCTCTTTTACGACACGCAACGGACGGCTGATCCGCGGTAAACCTATGCGGGTGGAAGACGGGCGCTCAACGATGCCTTCACGGCGTTTTTCACGGACGCACGCTAGTCATGTTCACAGAACACGCTGCATACCAGGGATTTTTAAAGAAGGAAAACGGTCGTTTCTTCGACAAATCCGCGTGATAGAACGACGGGTGCGGCCGGGGTTCGCCCCGGTCTGAAGATTTGCGCCACGAGCCCCGTTCTCCCCTGCTCGCCCGGCGTACGACGACTCACCCGATCGGGCACGCCACGTGCCGAAGCGAAAGACCACGATGCTTCAAAAGCGAATGAAGAGAGAGGCTCATGACTGGAGCCTCAGGATGAAGGCCCTCACCGTCGCCGTGACGGTGGCGTTGACCGGCGCGGCGCAGGCTGCGGTGACCATTCCGGAGAGCTGTCCCGAGGGGGCGAACGGCAACTGCGTCCGGATGACGAAGGAAGGTGAGCTCACCAAGCTCCACCTCTCCGGTCAGGGCTGGGGCCGGCGAATGTCGACAAGTCCGTCGGCATCTGGAAGACGAAGGCGGGTGAAGAACATGATCTCACCGTCATCGCCGACTTTGAGGCGGACACGGCCGTCAGCGTGATGCTAGGCGGTCAGGCGTTCACGAAGGTTCAGGGGACGAGGACCGACCCGACCTACAACGCGACGATCAATGGGAACAAGCTCTACATCAACCTGCGCGAGGGCGTGACCACGACGGTCTCGTACAAAAAAGAGTCGATGCTCTACTCGTTCGGGGGTGAGGTTGCCGGCGGTTCCGCATCGGGCGGCGCAATCAGCAACAACCTGGTCGCCGTCAAGGGGACACTCAAAGACGACAAAACGCCCGGGAACACCGGTGCTCTTGCGACGGGGCTCATTGTCGGCGGCACCTACAACATCGCGAGCAACACGAACCGCGTCGACTCCGTGATGTCGGGGAACATGGTCGAGATTGAGAACGCCCACATCAAGAAGGCCCAGGACGCCCGCGGCACCGGGATCTTCGGCGGGTACATCTACCTCACAGCGTCGAACAGAAACCGCACGAACCCGACGGATGCGACGGGGAACCGCATCGAAATCCGCAACTCCATCATCGACACGTCCTCTGTGGGCGGCCTCTACATCGGGAACGTGCCGAATCCCGGCGACAAGGTTCGGTGATCAGCAAGAAGAACTCGGTGTTGATCGACCACTCGACGCTCAATCTGGTTCACACCCACTACTCGACCGACTACGGTTTCTTCGGCGGGCAGGACGAAGGCGACCAGGGGATATGTCGAGCGAGAACACGAACACCGTGCAGAACTCGCACCTCAACGTCGACCTCGACGCGAAGCCCTTCCTGGTCTACGGGGACCGATTCGGGACGGCTTCAGAGAAAAACGACATCAAGTTCGAGAACGTCGAGATCGATCTCAAGACCACCAAGCCCGACGCCAAGGGCGTGATGGCGATCTTCGGCGCGCGCTCCCGCAAGACCGCAAACGACAACAAGATCTCGATCATCAATACGAACTTCACCGGAGATACCAAGCGGGTCGGTCTTATCGTGGGCGCCACGGTCGATGCCTACATTTCGTCCTTCTCGGAGCGCGACGTCACGAAGCAGCCGCCTCTCGAAGGAGCCAATCGGAACGTCATCGAAATTCGCGGCTCGACCATCCCGGGCGGGGGCCTGATCGCGGCCCGGTACTACGACCACGACAAGGCGAAGGTCGACACGACGAAACTTCGCTTCGAAGAAAACCGGATCGAAATCCACGACACGAAGCTCGGGGCTCAGAACATCTTCGCCGTCCGCGACGGGATGCCGAATCTCTACGACTGGACGGCCGAGAACAACCATTTGGTCATCGGGAAGAACGTGACCGAGGTGGACGGCTCCACCCTGTCGCTCGCCAACCTTTGGGGCGCGAGCGGCGGCCTCCCGATGAAGAACTTCAAGGGAAACACCTTCGATCTGAGCTCGCCCGTCATCACCGAGAGTTTCGGCGGCGCACAGCATCTGGCCTTTCACGTCGACCAAAAGACCTGAACTTCCCGCCGATTTGACACTC
>NZ_JH604941.1 GCF_000250875.1 Sutterella parvirubra YIT 11816
ATCTTCTCCGCCGATTCCACGGCCGCCTTCATGCCCTGAAGAAGCTTTTGGTTCTTCTTGCTCCGGGACCCGTAGAGGCGGGCGGAAAAGACCGTGATGATTTCAAGCACGTCGTGGGCGAGGTCTTCCTCAAACGAGGCGTCCTCCCCTTGGTTGATGATGACCACTTCGACGTTCTTCATTTCACACACGGCAAAAACGAGTTCCGCTCCAAATCTCAGCAACCGGTCCTTGTGCGTGACGACCAGTCTGGAAATCTCCCCGGAGACCAAAAGATTGAGCAGGCGCCTGAGACCCTTCTTGTGATAGTTCATGCCGGAGCCGAGGTCTGAAATGACCTCAAAGCTCCAACCGCGGCTCGCACAGAAGAGCTCCAACACCTGCTTTTGACGCTCCAGGTCCTCCCTCTGATCGTGGCTCGACACCCTTGCATAGGCGATGGTCCTATCCTTGGGTTTTTCGGGCGACGCCCGGAGGGCAAGGCCCTGCAGCTCGTAGAGATCATACCGCCGATGGCCGGCAGGCGTACGGGTCGAGGTCAAACGTCCCTCGGCATCCCAACGACGGAGTGTGGAAATGGAAACGCCAAGCTTTTTAGCGGCTTGTCCGATGCTGATGAATCTAT
>NZ_JH604942.1:0-9968 GCF_000250875.1 Sutterella parvirubra YIT 11816
GGGCTCGCGCATCACGATGTCGATGATGAGCTGCGCCGCATGGCGGGGGTCGACCGGGAGGTCGGGTTCAGGAAGGGTCGTCCCGTCCAGCCCCGACTCGCCGTGGATTTCCGGGCAGACGACGACTTCGCCGCGAACCAACGGGCGCGCGGCGCCCGCCGCGACCGGCACGTCGCGCACGCCCGCCGCCTGCAGGATCCGGCGGGCGTTCCCCGTCACCTTGGCGAGCGTCTGGTTTCCCGCCACCGTCGTGACGGCGAGGAGACGGATCTCGGGCGAGCCCGCCGCGAGCAGAAGCGCCACGGCGTCGTCGTAGCCGGGGTCGCAGTCGAGGATGATGTTCTTCATTTGAAAGGAGGTATCGGGGTTGGGGGATGGATGGATTATCCCAAAGGCGGCGGGGATCGTCCAAGACGATGATCGGGAGGGGATGCGCCGCCCGATGTGAATGGCGGTGAGGCCCTTCGGACTCACCGCCATTCGTGTTCGGAGAGACTCAGACGCCTCAAAAGCCTCAGAAGACGACGCCGCGCTTTTCGGCTTCAGCCTCCACTTCGGCGCGGGTCGGGATCGACCCGGCGGCGCCGGGCTTCGTGACGGAGAGCGCCGCGGCCAAGGCGGCGAAGCGCAGCCCCGAGATGAGCGCCTTCGCTTCCGGATCGCTGTCCTCGGCCGTCTCCACCAAGGCGCGCACGGCGTAGCCCGTGAACGTGTCTCCGGCCCCCGTCGTGTCGACGGCCTCGACGGGCCAGCACGGGATCTTCGCGGAGACGCCGCCCCCGGCGCGCCTGCAGCAGACGCGCGCGCCGCGGGAGCCTTCCGTGAGGATCACGACCGGGGCGGCGGTGCGCTCGGTGAGCGCACGCATGAGCGCTTCGCCCGAGAGTTCCGTCTCGCCCAGCATCCCGCGGGCTTCGGTTTCGTTGACGATCAGGGCTTCGACGCGCTCGACCGGAACGGAAGCGGCCGCATCGGTCCAAGGCGCCGGGTTGAAGACGATCCGAAGACCCTTCTTCTCCGCCGCCTTGAAGATCGCATCGAGCCCGTTCAGTTCGTTCTGGATCACGAGCCAGTCGCCGGGGTTCGAGGACGCGAAGGCGCGCTCCAGAAACGCCGGCGTGATCCCGGCGTTCGTGCCGGGGAAGTAGAGGATCGAGTTTTCAGCTTCGGGCGTCACCTGAATGACGGTGTGCCCGGACGGCGTCGACGGATCGGTTTCGATCGCGGACACGTCGACGCCTTCGGCTTCGAGGAATTCTTTCAAAAGCCCGCCGTCCGGTCCGACGCGGCCCGCGTGCGCGACCGCGAGGCCCGCGCGCGCCATCGCCACGGTTTGGTTGAGGCCCTTGCCGCCCATGTGGACGGCGCGGGCCGTGGCGGCCAGGGTTTCACCGGGCCGCACGAAGTGCGGCACCTGATAGACGTAGTCGATGTTGATCGAGCCCAGGTTGATCACCCGGGCTTCGGGACGCGTGTTGGAGGTCACTGTGCGGTTTCCGTGGAGGTTTTCCAGCCGCCCAGTTTAATACGCGCTTCTTTCAAGGCCCGCAGGCGCGGGTACGACCACATGCAGAGGAGGAAGAACGGAATCCCGCAGATCAACGCGAGGCGCTGCTCGACGTCGAAGACGAGCCCGACGCAGGCGAGCGTGCAGAAGACGATCGCGAGGATCGGAACCGCGGGGAACCAGGGCGCGCGGTACGGAAGCTCCGCGGGGGTCCTGCCGGACTTCACCCAGTCGCGGCGGAAGTTGATGTGCGCGATGCTGATCGAGATCCACACGACGACGACCGAGAACCCGCAGAGGGCCGTGAGGAACACGAACACCGTTTCCGCGGCGAACACCGACGTGGCGAGCGTGAACCAGCCGCCCGCCATCGAGAAGACGAGCGCGGCGACGGGGAGCCCCCGGCTGCTCTGCTTCGCGAGCTTCGCGGGGAGCATGCCGTCTTCGGCCAAGGACCAGATCATGCGGCCCGCGGCGAAGAGGTTGGAGTTGGCGGCGGAGATGACCGCCGTGAGAATGACGAAATTGAAGAGGTCCGCGGCGTACGGGATCCCGAGGCGCTCGAACACCGTGACGAAGGGGCTCTTCAGGATCGAGGCTTCTTCGACGGGAAGGAGCGCCGCGAGGACGACGATCGTCCCGATGAAGAAGACGACGAGACGGATGATCGTCGTCTTGACGGCGAGCGGAATCACCTTTTCGGGGTTGGCGGTCTCACCCGCGGCGACGCCGATGAGTTCCGTCCCCGAGAAGGCGAAGTTGACCGCGACCATCGTGGTGAGAAGCGGCAGGAACCCATTGGGGAAGAGCCCCGCGGACGTGAGGTTCGAGAGCCCCGGCGCGGGCGAGCCGTCCGCCAGGGGAATGACGCCGAAGACCGCGAGCCCGCCCAGCACGATGAAGATCTGGATCGTCACGACCTTGATGAGCGAGAAGAGGAACTCGCCCTCCGCGAAGAGCCGCGTCGTGAAGACGTTCATGCCGAGGATCAGGAGGCAGTAGACGAGGCACCAGAACCAGACGGGCGAGTCCGGGAACCAGTACTGCATGCAGAGGCCTGCGCCCAAAAGCGACGTCCCCACGCAGACCGTGCAGGTGAGCCAGTAGAGCCACGCGACGGTGAAGCCCGTCCGGGGCGAGATGAATTTCGTCGCGTAGAGGTGAAAGCTCCCCGTGTGCGGCATCGCGGCGCAGAGTTCGCCGAGCGAGAGCATCACGAGGTAGACGACCAGCGCGCCCATCAGGTACGCGAGCACCGTGCCGAACGTGCCGGTGGCGCCGATCACGAAGCCGGTGTTGAAGAAGAGGCCCGTGCCGATCACGCCGCCCAGGCTGAGCATGATCAGGTGACGCGCCTTCAGCGTCCGTTCGAAGGCGGGCGCCTGCGGCTCGGACGTGTGGTGTTGCTGCATGTTTTGGGGTCCTCAGAGGTAAGGCAACAAAGAGGAAGATCCTTGCCTTCGCCCCAATGCGTAGCGGACCCCCGAGAGGGAGGGAGTGCCCGGCGACGCCGACCGGGCGAAAGCGCGACATTCTACCTAAGCAATAAGCCCTACGGCAAACCTCTTAGCGCCCTCCGGGAGGCGGGTTTTGGTGGGTTCATGCGCCCGACCGACGGAAGGGATCAAAAGCTCTCCATGAACCCGAGAGGGTTTTCCCTCAAAAATCAACCTCGTCCGCGCGTGACGCAGCGTCCGACGCCGCGAAAAAGCACCCGGCGGGAAATGCCTTCAGAGAAAGAGAATTTTGGTGGCCGAAGCAGACGGAGGGCGGCCGGCGGCGCAAAGAAAGCGGGGCGCGCTGATCCGCTCGATCAGCCGCGCCCCGAAGGAGACCCAGAAACGCGCGGCGCCCAACCGACCAAGGCGTCTCCGGAAGAAGACAGGCGCCGCTTCGTTCTTTGAACGGACTATAGTTCATTTGCGAATGATTCGCAATATCAAATTTCAGCCGTCGTCTCCTTTTCTGGGAAGTTCGCGGAAGCCGATGGGTTTGATGCCCGGGGTTTGGTGAAAACCCCGGGGGCGCTGCGTGGAATGACGCCCGCGCCCGGCGGCCGTCTCAGCTCCTCAGCTCTTGAGGAACGCGAGGACCTCTTCCAAGCTCTTCCCGCTCGCGCTCAAGGCTTCGGCGATCACCTCGGCCTCCCGGCGCCTTCTTTCCCGTTCGGGCACGGGCGCGTCGGGGAAGAATTCGAAGAACTTCTCGTTCGGGTGCATGGTGACGCCGTCCTCGGCGAGGCGGCCGATGCACGTGCGCACGGGCTTCGTGTGCTTCTTCTCGGGGTCGTACGTGCGCTCGAGGATGTAGTGGATGTAGATCCTGCCGCCGGAGTTTTGGCGGCTGATCTTCCCCGTGGTTTTCGGAACTGGGACCGTGAAGTCGTAGTACATGGCCATCTTGATGAGCGGTCGGTGCGGCGGGTCCGGAATCCGGCCGCGCATAAAACAACGGCCGCGTCGAAACCCAAATCGACACGGCCGGGAAAGTTCGATCAAAGCGACCGAGAACCCTTGGAAGCATACGCTTCCCAAAACCCCGAAAGCAGCGACAGCTTTCGACGTAACAACAACCTAAAACCTAACGTCCTTCACAGGAGATTAGATAGGTGGCCGCAGACTCCACCACTGAAAAACCACCCCTGGAACACAGCAGAGGAGCCCGCGGCCGTCCCCCTTAAGCGGATGCATCCTAGGAGGAGTTATGAATTGTAATGATCCATTCCGAAAATGCAAATGGGCTCGGGCGCCGGGAAACCCTGCCTGAATCGCCTTCTGGGGCTCTTTTCCTTGTCTTTCAACGGCTTGCGACGACACCCGGGCGTTGCAAAGACGCACGATACTCGGGATAACCCGAGCAATTGACGGCCCGATCAGGACCGGAAAGCGGCCCGAAAATGCGGAAAGCCCGTCCGGAAGCACTTCCCGAACGGGCTCTCTTGTTGAAGTTTCGGCGTTTCCCGAAGGCGGCTCACGCCGCCCTCAGGGGATCAAGGCCGAAGCACGCCGAGCGAGAAAGCTCAGACCTTCGGCCGCAGCACGAAGAGCGTGTGGCAGACGCCGAGGTTCGGGTGGGACTCGATCACCTCCAGACCCGCCGCCTCAAAGATTTCGAGGAGGTCGGCTTCAAAGAAGAAGCGCGAGTTGCCGTTCGCGAGCACCGTGAAGTAGAGCGAGCTCGCGGCGAGACTCAGGGCGGCGGTGTCGTTGCGCTGGCGGTCGCACAAGGGTTCCATCACGACGATGACGCCGTTCTCTGCCAACGCCTTCTTGGCTTCGTTCAGAATCCCCACCGCTTCCGCGCGGCTGAAGCAGTCGAGGAACTGGCTCATCCAGATGAGGTCCGCTTCGCCCGCGCCGTCAAGCGAAGCGCCCTCCGAGAGCCAGTCGATCGGGAACGCCCGGATGCGGTGCTGGAGCCCCTCCAAATCCGGATTCGCGCGCATGAGGCCGATCTGCTCCGGAAGGTCCACGATCGTCGCTTCCGTTTCCGGCCACGCTTCCAAGGCCATCTTCGTGAAGCGCCCGGTGTTGCCGCCGATGTCGAAGAAGCGCGCGGGCGCTCGCGCCGCCAACACGCGGAGCGCCTCGCGGAAGGCGCCGTCCGAATAGAAGTGGTCGAACGCGAACCAGCTCTTCTGGGCCTCCGCCGGGAGGTCCTTCAGGTGCGGGTAGATCGTCTCCCACGCGGGGTCGAAGGCTTTGAGGCCCGCGGGCTTCCCCGTGCGGATCGCCTCGGTCGTCTCGGCCAACCCCTTGTAGTTCACGTCCGCCGTGAAGTCGAAGTTCGCCGCCGTCATCGCGTCGTACGTGAGGCACTCGCCCGTCTTCGTCAGGAGGTAGCCCGCCTCGTCCGACCCTTCGACGACGCCCGCCGCCGAGAGGATCTGCATGAGAAGCCGCGCGCCGTAGGGCGAGACGCCGGCCTCTTCAGCGAGGACTTCGTAGCGCACGGGCTCGGCCGCGGCGCCCAAACGCGCCATCATCCCGAGCTTCTTAGCCGCGACCGCGGCCTGGAAGATGAAGGGTGAAAAGGCGATGCGCGCCGCATCGTCGTAGGCCTTGAGAAGCGCCGCTTTGTGCCGGGCGCGGTCGGGGCGCGCCTTGTTGTCCTTGGGATTCATGGTCTTGGTCCTTGGGGTTCAGTCTTTCGTGTTTTGGTACGTGGTGGTGGGCCCGCTTCAGCGGAGGATCCGGGCCATCAGGGGGAGCGCATCAAGGAGCGCCTCCCCCGTGAGGAGCCGGGGTTCGTCCGCCGAGAGCGCCCCGATCATGAGATCGAACGGCGCCGCCCCGTGCGTCATCGTCCGCATCCGGGGTTCGGGGTACGCGCGATCGAGGTCCTCCGCCTTCGGATACTTGATCCGGCACTCGTGCTCGACCCAGGCGGCGTAGAAGGCCGTCAGGGGGGCCGGCGCCGCCGCGACCGCCTCGACCTTCTCAGTAGAGAAGGCGTACTCGGCCAACGCCCGCCAATTCTCTCGCGGGCGCATCGGCTCGACGTCGACGGCGACGGGAGTCTCGGCCGCCCCCAGCATCACCCAGTCCCCCGTGTGGGAGAGCGTCGTGAAGCGACCGCGCGTGGGCGGGTGCGCCCGGTCGCGCGGGAATTCGTCCGGCGCCGCGACGCCCAGGGTCGCCGCGAACGCGTTGAAGAGCGTTCGCGACCAGAGGTGCTGGCGCTTCCTCGCGGGGTGGCTGATGGCGGAGAGGCGCTCCCGCTGGGGCGCCGAGAGCGTCTCTAGGGCCCGGGCGTCCAGGGACGCCTCCGGAATCCGCTGAAGAAAGATGATCACGCGCCCGTCCACCGCTTGAAGATGAGCGAGGTGTTGATCCCCCCGAAGGCGAAGTTGTTGCTCATCACGACGTCGGTCGTGATCGGGCGGCCTTCGCCCATGATGTAGTCGCACTTCCCGCACTCGGGGTCCGGGTTCGCGAGCCCGCAGGTGGGCGCGAACCAACCTGCCCGCATCATCTCGATCGACATCCAGGCCTCGAGCGCCCCGCAGGCGCCCAACGTATGCCCCATGAAGCCCTTCAGGGTCGACATCGGGACGCGGTCGCCGAAGACGGCTTCGACCGCGCGGCTTTCCGCCACGTCGCCGTGGAGCGTCGCCGTCCCGTGCGCGTTGACGTAGCCCACGTCCTCGGGCTTCATCCCGGCGACCTCCAGCGCTTCGCGCATGACGTCCCGCATGCGGTCCGAGTCCGGGTTCGTGATGTGGCGGCCGTCGGAGTTGGTCGCAAAGCCCGCGACTTCCGCGTAGATGGTCGCGCCGCGCGCCAAGGCGCTCTCCAGGTCTTCGAGAATGAGCGTCCCCGCGCCTTCGCCCAGCACGAGACCGTCGCGGTCCTTGTCGAAGGGCTTGGGCGTCAATTCGGGCCGATCGTTGAAGCCGGTCGAGGCGGCGAAGAGCGTGTCGAAGACGGCGGTGTTCGCCGGGCACATGTCTTCGCTCCCGCCCGCGATCATCGCGCGCTGGCGGCCGTCGGCGACCGCCTCGTAGGCGTAGCCGATCCCTTGGCTTCCCGACGTGCAGGCCGAGGACGTCGTGATGACGCGTCCCGTCACCTCGAAGAAGACCCCGATGTTGACGGGCGCGGTGTGCGACATGAAGCGCACGTACGTCGTGGCGTTCAATTCTTTGGTGGAGAGGTTCGTCGCCAGCGAGGCGATTTCGCGCACGCCGTTCGGGTCCCCGGCGCAGGCGCCGTAGGAGACGCCCATGGCGCCCTCGTGAATCCAGGCCTCATTGATGAGGCCGGCGTCCTCCAGCGCCCACTCGGTCGCGCGCACGGCCATGAGGCTCCCGCGGAACATGCTCCGCATCGTGCGGCGGTTGTAGCGGGCCGAGAGCTCGAAGGGCGCGGCGGGCGCCGCGACGAGGCTTTTGAGCCCCTTGATCTGCGCCCAGTCGTCCATGCGGCGCACGGCGTTTTGACCGGATTGGAGGTGCGCGAGCACCGTCGGCCAGTCGCAGCCCAGCGGGCTGATCCCGGCCATGCCGGTCACGACGACGCGGCGCTTGCCGTTTCGGGTGAGGCTGATCGTCATCCGTGAATCCCCCCGTCGACTTCAATGACGCTTCGCGTCACGTAGGAGGCGTCGTCCGACACCAGAAAGCGCACGACGTCCGCCACTTCCTCCGGGCGCCCCATGCGCTTCATCGGGATGAGCGGGAGCGCGTGCTCCGAGATGTGCTCGTCCACCATGTCGGTTTCAATCAACCCCGGCGCCACGGCGTTCACCGTGATCCCGCGCGAGGCGAGTTCAATCGCCAGGGATTTGCAGGCGCCGATCAGGCCCGCCTTCGCGGCGGCGTAGTTCACTTGACCGCGGTTTCCCATCACGCCCGAGATCGAGCTCACCGCGACGATGCGCCCGCCCCGGCGGGCGCGCACCATCGGGAGCACCAGGGGCTGCACGACGTTGTAGAAGCCGTTCAAGTCCGTGCCGATCACGTCGTCCCACTGCTCCGGGGTCATCCCGGCAAAGGTTTCGTCCGCGGCGCGGCCCGCGTTGACGACGATCCCCCAGTAGGCGCCGTTCGCCTCGACGTCCGAGAGAAGCGCCTCTTTGGCGGCCTCCCGGTCGGTCACGTCGAAGGTGAGCGCACGCACGGGAAGATCGTCCGCTTCGGCGCGGACCGCCGCAAGCGCGTCTTCGAGAGCCGGGCTCATCGAACGGCCGTGGAGCACCACGCCGAAGCCCGCGCGCACGAGCGCAAGGGCGACGGCGCGGCCGATCCCGCGGGAGGAGCCCGTCACGAGCACCGTGCGGGGCCCGGCGGGTTTCTTGGGTGAAATGGGAGGCATGGTCTTCTCTTCGGGTTGGATTGTCGTGAATGGTTGGATTGTCGTTCTTTCGTTCTTGTGCGGGGGCGGACGGGCATCCGGAGATGCCTTCGGTCGGGCTCAGTCCTCAAAGAGGCGGCCGACGGTGTCGTCCATGCGGTTTTTGCTCCGGCCCCATTTCGTGAGGGTGAGTTCACCCGCGTTGTAGTTGGCGGTCGCGACGATCTCGCCCTCACGCCTCAGCGTGAGCCAGATCGTGCCGACGTAGGTCATGTAGCTCCAGCTCCGGCGCACGCTGTAGTCGAGCGTATAGGGCGTGGTCTTGGGGCACGCTTCGACCGAGGGGACGAAATAGGTCTTGATCCCGCGGCGCGCGATGGCGTCCAAGAGGTGGTTGACGCTCGCCTTGTAGGTGACGCGGGGGTTTTCAATGACGCAGACCTCCGTCGGGCGCTCGTATTGGGCGAGCTTGTAGCCGTTCGTCGTGTTGGCGCAGCCCGCGAGCATCGCGGGAACGGCCAAAGAGAATACGGCGACGCCGGCAGAAAGTTTCCCCAAGCGGCTCATGAGGGTTTCCCTCCGGCCTTGAGCGTTTCGAGAAGCGTCGCCGGGTCTTCGGGCTCGAAGGCGTTCAGCTTCGCCGTCGCGACGGTTTCGTCTCCGACGAGGACCCTGCAGTCGAACTGCGCGAGGCGGTCTTCGCGGGAAACGTACAGGGGTTCGGCGCGCACCGTGACGACGGTCCCGACGGGAAGATCCGGCCGGAGAAGCTCCATCTTCCGGGTCCCCAAAAGGAACCCCACCGGGACGGGTTTCCCTTCGCGGCGCGCATTCCAGGAGATCCACATCGCCATCCCCTGGGCCATGTATTCGAGAAGCACCCAGCTCCCCATGCGGCCGTCGGCGGTGAAGAGGTCGTCTTCGCCCCGCACCGCGGCACGCGCGGTGAGCCCCGTTTCGTCCGCTTCGACGAGTTCGTCCAGAAGGAGCATCCCGAAGCGGTGCGGGAGCAGTTCCGAGGCGGGCGTGCCCGGCCCCAGTTCTTCGGGCTGTTCTGCGGATGCGGCGGACGCGGCGGTGATGCGTTCTTCGGTCATGAAGTCTTTTCCAAAATCAGGACGGCGTTGCTGCCGCCGAAGGCGAAGCTCGCGGAGAGGACCCGGTGGTAGTCGCCGGGAAGAGGCGCGCCCTCCACGATGCGAAGCCCCGCGGCGGCGTACGCAGGATCGGCGGGAAGGTCCGAGAGGTTCGCGGGCGCCAGGCCCCGGCGGAGCACCTCGACCGCGACGGCGGCTTCGAGCGCGCCCGCCGCCCCCAGCGTGTGCCCGGTGACGGGCTTCGTGGAGCTCACGGGAACGCCGGGAAAGCACCGCGCATAGACCGCGGCTTCCATCGCGTCGTTCGCGGGCGTGCCCGTGCCGTGGGCGTTGACGTAGTCGACCGTGTCGGCGCCGGCCATCGCGAGCGCCCGGCGGATCGCCGCCTCGACGGCGAGGCCCTCGGGGTCGGGCGAGGAAATGTGATGCGCGTCGGAGGTTTCCGCCCAACTCGCGAGGCGGATCATCGGGTCGCCTTCCGGCGTGTGGGCTTCAGTGAGCGCGCGGTCATGCGTGAGCACGAAGACCGCCGCGGCCTCACCCAGGTTGATCCCGTCGCGCGCCGCGGCG
>NZ_JH604942.1:9995-11624 GCF_000250875.1 Sutterella parvirubra YIT 11816
GCGCCGCGGCGAAGGGCTGCGCGAGGCCCTTGGAGAGCACCCCCAGGGCGTCGAAGCCCTTCACGGTGAAGCGGCTCGCGGCGTCGATCCCGCCCGTCACGACGGCGTCGCAGATGCCGGCGCGGATCCAGCGGGCGGCCGACGCCATCGCCTTCGCGGACGACGTGCAGGCCGTGCTCACCGCGGCGCCCGGTCCCGTCAAACGGAAGCGGCGGCGCAGGTACCGGACCGGGTTGGCGATCTCAAGAAGCCGGTCGTCGGCATGCTCCACCGGGCCCGCGAGAAAGGCGGCTTCAGTTTCGCTCATGCCCGCGACCGACGTCCCGATCAGGATCCCGACGCGGGACGCCCCGAACTTTTCCTTCGCCGCTTCGACGACGGGTTCGATGCGGCGCGCCACGGCTTCGGCCAAGCGGTTCCCGCGGGCGGCGGCTTCCTCGGATCGAAGGCCCGGCACCGCCGCGAGGAGTTCTTCGGGCGCAGGGAGCCGGGCGTCGTCGACCGCACCGTAGCGCACGGGGCGCTCCAAGACGTCCTCCCAAACGGGAAGCGCGCGGCGCGCCGGGGCGAAGATCGCCCCGGCCAAGGCGTCGTCATCGCCCGGCGTCGACAGCGTGGCGTGACCCGCAATCAGGATGTCGGCTCGTTCGGTCGGCATGGTCAGCGTACGGTTTGGCTCTCAATGATGAGACGGTAGCCCTCGGCGGCGTTCTCGATCGTGATCCGCCCGTCGGGCGAATCGGGCGAGGCGCCCGCCTCGTAGCGGATGGTGAACATTGTAGGATCCCCGGCGCCGGCGGTGGCCGTCCGGTCAGCCTGATCGGCCGCTCCCCTTTCGTCCGTCCCGCAGGCGAGCCTCGCGATCCTGCGGACGGGTCCGGCGGACGACCGAAGGTCCTCCGCGACGCCGTAGCCCAAGGGAGCCAACCGATCGGACAACCACCCGCGCGGCCAGTAGGCGTAGGCGATGTCGCGAAGGAGGTATTCACCCTTCAACTGCGGCGGGAGCCCGGGCCGGCGGTTCTCCGTGAGCGTACCGGCCTCAAGACCCAGCGTCCAAACCGTGAGCCCGGCGTGCATCAGCGCCATCCGGAAGCCTTCCGGGCCGGACGTGAGGTACGCCTCGAAATCCGCGGTGCGGCGCCCACCCAGAGCGGCATCGCGGGCCTGATCTCGGATTTGATCACGGGCGGCATGAACGCCGTCCGCGTCGTCGGTGAGCACTTCCGCATGGATGCGCTGTGCGAGGAGGAGCCCCGGGCGCGCGGCCGGATCGGGGAGCACGACGGGGAGCGTGCGCACCCCGGCCGTCTCAGCGTCTTCAGTGCGTGCGGCCCGCTCGATCTCGGCGGTCGGGAGAGTGGTCTGCGTCGCGCAGCCCGCGAGCACCGCGCAGAGACCCGCAGCCAAGAAAAGCTTCTTCATCATGAGCCTCTCCTCCGCCGCATCCAGGGCGTCAGGAAGAAAATCAGCGTTTCGCCGAAGGCGACCGTGAGCCCGAAGCTCCGCAGCGCCGGCGTCTCCGACAAGGCGAGGAGCCCGAAGGACGCCATCGTCGTGAGCGCCGCGAAGGTGATCGCGCAGAGCGTGCGCTCGTCCTCGCCTTCGGCCGTCAGAAAGATCCCGTAG
>NZ_JH604942.1:11646-15970 GCF_000250875.1 Sutterella parvirubra YIT 11816
AAGCAGGACGCCGGCGAGGACCGTGAAGAGCGAGAGGCTCTCACCCATCGCGCCCAGAAGCCCCAAGGTGAGGAGCGACGCGGTGGCGGTGGGACCTAGCGCGCGCCAGGCTTCCTTCCGGAAGCGGACGGCGAGGACGACGGCGATCAGGAGGAACCCCGCCCCCAGGAGCACCGCGATGCGGTCGCGGTAGAGCGTGAGCGTCTCGGTGATGTCGGCCGGCATGTCGCGCCAGTGGACGCCTTCGATGCCGGCCCCCAACGACGCCGCGGCCTTGACGTTCTTCGCCGTGACGCCGGTCAAGAGCACCAACGAGGCGCTCTCCTCAGGCGTCGAGACCGTGGGCGGCAGGAGCGCCGTGAGCGCTTCCTTCAGGCGTTGGTCGGCAGCCGGATGCGGCGAGGCCGCTCCCATGCAGGCGAGCGGCGCACCCAGCATCGGTTCCACCGTGAGGTTCGTCTTGGCGCAGACGTCGCGCTTCACCGCCGCGACCGCCGCCCGGCGCGCGGGCGACGGGAACCAATCTGCTTCGGAGACGAGGCCGATCCCGGCGAAGGCGGGATCGCCCCGCTTTTCATAGAGAGCCCGCTCCAAGGCCTCTTCGCGCGCCAACCTTTCCGCCTCGTCGCGACCCGTGACGAGGTAGTACTGGGAGATCGAAGGCGCCGCCGAGAGCGTCGCCGCCCGGCCCGCATCAAGGAGCATTTGTTGGGGCGCGTTGTTCAATTCATAGAGCGACGTCGTGAGCCGCAGGCCCGACGCGCCCCAAAGGACGAAGACGGCCAGCGCAACGATGAGCCCCGCACGCACGGCCGGTTGGAGATCGTCGACCGACGGAAGCTTCGCGAGGAAGACCGCCACCTTTCTCGTCCTCTCCCTGAAGGGAATCGGCCGGACGTCGAGCACCGGGAGCCAAAGCACCACGCCCGCAAAGGCAGCCGCGACCCCGGCGGCCCCGAAGACCGCCATTTGGCGGAGTCCCGGGAGCGGCGCCAGCGCCATCGTCCCGAAGGCGAGCACGGTCGAAAGAAAGGCGAGCGTGAGGTTGGGAAGAAGCTTCTTCAACTGCGTCCACGGCGCGTCCTCACCCCGGCCCAGCCGCTGACAGAAGTAGTGCGCGCCGTAGTCGACGGTGATGCCGATCAAGGTCGTTCCGAAGACGAGCGCGATCAGGTGGATGCCGCCCGTGAGGCCTATGACGGCGGCGGCCGCCACCGCAAAGGACGAGAGCGTGACGAGCACCATCGCGCAGAGCGTCCGGAGGTTCCCGAACCACCAGATGCCGAGAAGCACGCTGACGGCGAGGCTCACGCCCCCCAGGACCGTCATCTCGCGCTCGGCCGTGCCGACCGCATGAAGCGTGAAGCGAGGAAGACCCGTCACCATGACCTCCATCCCAGGGAAGGCCGCACGGACAGTCGTTTCGAGTTCCGCGACGGCGGCCTCGAGCCGCTCGCGCTCCGCCACGGGTGCGCCCCCCGTTTCAAAGAGCACGGCGAGGACGTCGGGCTGACGGCGCGCGAGCACCGTGCCGGAGGCGTCTTCATAGAGCGCCGTCAAGGGCGAGGTCGCGAGGCGCTCCGCCGCCCAACGCGTCGCGAACCGTTGGGGATCGTGGAAGAAGTCGAGCACCGCGCCCGCGACGGGCGAGGCCGCCGCGGAAAGCGCCGAAGCGCCCAAGGCTTCGGCCGACATGGCGCCGAACCGGGCTTCGTCGGCAAGCGTCATCTGGGCTTCGGCCGCTTCGCGGAGCGCCGCTTCGATCCGGCCCGGGTCCGCCTGGGCGGAGCGCCGGAGCGCGGGTTCGAGCTTGGAGGCCGCTTCATCGAGCACCTTCGCGAGCTTTCGGGCCTCGGCCTGCAGGTCGACGGGCGCACCGCCCCGCACTTTCCCGTCTTTGGCTTCAGGCCGGGAAACGAAGAGCGTCAGCGTGTTCTCGTGCCGGCGGGCGAGCTCCGCGCGAAGCGCCTTTTCGGCCTGCGGCGTCCCCGCGTCGGGGAGGAGCCCCCGGATGTCGCTCTCGGGGGGATGATGGATGAGCGAGGAGGCGACGTAGATCACCGAGGCCAGCACCGCGAGCCCCCAGGCGAGCGCGGCCGCCCACATGCGGGCGGAGATGCGGCGGGGTGTGGTGCGCTGAAGAGACATGTCGGCGGAAGGAAAAGCTTTCAGAGAATGGAGAGCGCGGCGGCGCAGCAATGGCCCGGAACGCTTGGAACCAAGAGCATCAAAGGGCTCCGGACGGCGTCGCGGAAGCCCTCCGGCGGTCAGGCTTCGATTATACGGGGGCGCTCTTCTGCGGCTTTCCGCCCACATCCGCCCGCATACCACGCATCCGCGGCGGCGCACGGCCCCCGGACGGGCGTCCGGCGGGCGCCCGGCCCCGCCGGAAAGTCCCCGTCCGCGCGCAGCTTTCGCGCGGATCGGCGCTTCTCCCGTCCGTCCGCTTCGCGTCAAGTGACGACGGGTACGCGGAAGACGCCGGATCCGATGCCGCCCAAGGGATCATGTTTACGTATGATGAGTACCCGGCAAGCGTACCGCCGCGGCGTGAAGAGCACGTCAAAGCCTCCGTTGGCGTCGAAAACCGTCGGCTAAAATCAGTACGCAACGACCGGTGTCCGGAGTGAGGCCCCCAAGAAGCTCACGGACAGGCCACCCAACCCATTCGTACTCCACCGTACAGACACCGTTATCGAGGAGGAACTTCTCCATGTCCATCATCCGCATCGCCGCCACTCTTTGCGCGCTCACCCTCGCCGGGGGCGCTTCCGCCGCGCTTCTTTCGTCGCCCGTCATGCCGAGCGTCTTCGTCCCCGAAATTTCGAAGGCGCAGGCCAAGGACGCGATCCTTGACGCCGCGAGGGCCCGCAAGTGGCGCGTCGTCGAGGACAAGCCCGGCGTCATGCGCCTCGCGTACCCGGGTGCGGGTCCGCGCGCCGAAAAGCACGAACTCATCGTTGAGGTGAAGTACGACGGCAAGAACTACTCCGTCGGCTACGTGAAGAGCCGCGGCCTCGACGAAGACCGCACCTGCCGCCAGGCGAAGAAGGCCGACGATCCGAACGCGCTCTGCATCCACCGCAACGTGCCGAAGTGGATGAGCAACCTCGTGATCGACATCCAGCGCTGCGCCTCGAAGTAAGAGTCCGCCCGAGCATGACGACTACCTCCGCTTTTCCCGTCTCGATCGGGGGCGTGCGCCTCTGGCGCGCCGCCTCCCCCGACGACAAGGCTCCGGCCGAATTCCTGAAGCCCCGCGACCGGCGGCGCCTTTCCGCCCTGGGCCGCGCGGCCTTCACGGTGCTGAAGCCCTTCATGACGGGGGCGGAAGTGCTGGACGCCGACAAGGACGCCGTCCTCTTCGTCTCGCGCTTCGGGGACCTGGCGCTGACCGCCGGGCTTCTCGACGACATGCGCGACCCGGACGGCCTCTCGCCCACGGCCTTCTCCACGTCGGTCCACAACGCGGTGGGCGGGCTCTTCACGATCCTCACGGGCTTCCAAGGCCACGTGAGCGCGATGGGCGCGGGGGAAGCCGGCGTCTCGGCGGCGCTCGTCGAAGCCGCATCGCTTTTGACCGAGTTCGAGCGCGTCGTCCTCTGCGTCTACGACGCGGAAAGCCCCGAGGTCTTCCGCGGGACGCATCCCGAGAACCGCACCTTCGCCGTCGCGCTCGAAGTCCGCCGTGCGGATGCCGGGAGCGCGGAAGCGGTGCGCTTCACCGTCGAGCCGGGCTTGCTTCCCGCCACGAACGACGTGATGCGGCCTTTGGAGGCGGTCCCGTTCCTCACGGGCGAAACCGACCGTTGGGTCGAGGACGCCGAGGGCGTGCGCACGGTCTGGACGCGGGGGAGCGCCCGATGAACCGGCTTTGGCGGCGCTTGGCGAGCGGCATCGGCTTCTTCACGTTCGGCGCACTCGGCGTCTTCTTTCAGTTTCTGCTCTTCCCCGGGATCATCCTCTTCGTGCACCCGACGGCGAAGCGCAAGATCCTCGCGCGCCGGGTCGTCCACGCGACCTTCCTTTGGTTCGTGAAGTACCTGCGCTTTTTGGGCATCCTCGACTGGGAGACGAAGGGCCTCGAGAAACTTCAGAAGCCCGGGCAGCTTATTCTCGCCAACCACCTCACGCTCCTTGACGTCGTCTTTCTCTTCGCGATGGTGCCCAACGCCTGCGCGATCGTGAAGGCGCCGCTCACACGGAACCCCTTTACGGCGGGGGCGCTCCGCGCGGCCGGCTACATCGTCAACGACGGAGGCTATGCGCTCGTGGACCGCTCGATCGAAGAGCTCCGGACCGGGGCGTCCCTCATCGTCTTTCC
>NZ_JH604942.1:16058-20699 GCF_000250875.1 Sutterella parvirubra YIT 11816
CGCTGAAGGGCCGGATTTCGCCCACGATCGTCCGGATCGGCTGCGAACCCCTCGGGCTCTTCAAGGGCGCGCCCTGGTGGTACGCGCCCGAAAAGCCCATGCGCTTCACGTTCGAAGTCGTGGGGGTACTCCCCGTCGAACCGTTCCTTCCCGGCTACGCCCAGTGCCCGCCGAAGGCCGTGCGCGCGTTGGCCCGCAGCGTTTACAATTCGATTTTTCTCCACTACCCGCACGTGTCGACGCCCGAAGCCGTCGACGATCCGCAAAATGGACAACCTCAAAGCCGAGCTCAAAGCGCTTCTGATCGACGCGCTCAATCTTGAAGACGTGACCCCCGAAGACATCGCCGACGACATGCCGCTCTTCTCCGACGAGGGTCTCGGCCTCGACAGCGTCGACGGCCTCGAACTCGGCCTCGCCCTCAAGAAGAAGTACGGCGTGGTCCTCTCGGCCGACGCTGAAGACTCCCGCCGCTGGTTCACGTCGATCGACACGCTCGCCCAGTGCGTGCGCGAATTGGGCAAGAAGGCCTGAGGAGTCCGCCCCATGACCACCCAAATGACGAACGACGAGATTTTTGAAAAGCTCCGCGACGTGCTCTCCGAGTCCTTTGAGCTCGAGCGCGACGGCATCACCCGCGAATCCCGCCTGATGGAAGACCTCGAGATCGACAGCATCGACGCGATCGACCTCCTGGTGCAGCTGCGCCCGATGTTGGGCAACGCCCAGATCGACCCGAAGTACTTCCGCGACATGCGCACCGTGGGCGACGTCGCCGACGGTCTTGAAAAGCTGATGAAGGGCGGCGCCGCCGAATAAGGCGCACCGGTCCCTTTGCCCCGATGCTCCGACGCCTCATCGCCGTACTCCTCACGCTCGCCTATCCCTTTGCGGTGCTGTGGGGGCTGCGCGCCTGGGGCGTCGTTTTTCTCTCCGCCGCGGTGCTTCTCTTCGGCGCCGCCAACTGGCTCCTCACCCGGACGAAGACCTCCGCGGCCGTCTTCGGCGTTTCGGCCGCGCTCTCCGGCGCCGCGCTTCTGTTGGAGGACGGCGCCGTTCTGAAGCTCTACCCGGTCTTCGTGAACCTCCTGATGCTCTCGATCTTCGGCGCGTCCTTGACGCAGCCCGAATCCTTCATCGAGCGGCTCGCCCGTCTCAAAACGCCCGACCTTCCGCCCGAAGCGGTACGCTATACCCGCCGCCTCACGATGGTCTGGTGCGCCTTCTTCGTCGCGAACGGCGGCGCCGCGCTCTGGACCGTCTGGTCGGGCGACGACGTCCTCTGGGCGCTCTACAACGGCTTCGTGAGCTACCTTCTGATCGGCGCCCTCATGGGCGGCGAGTGGCTCTACCGACGCTTCGTTCTCAAGGTTTGAACAATGGATCTTCTGCGACACCTCCAGGGCCGCCCTCAGGACGACATCCTCGCCGAGACGCCCTCCGGACCGATGACGGTCGGGGCCTTTTTGACGGAAGCCGCCCGGTGGTCCCGCGCCTTCCGGCGCGCGGGCGAACCCCGCGCCGTGCTCTTCGCGGAGTGCCGCACGCGCTTCGCCGCCGCGATGCTGGGCGCCTGGGCGGCGGGCGTGCGCACGATCCTCCCGACCGACATGACGGCCTACACGCAGGAGAAGTTGAAGGGCGCCGGGACGCTCTTCGTCTTCAACGCGGGCGCCGGGTTTGAGCCGACGGCGGAGGACGCTCCGGAAGAAGGCGACGTTCTGCGGTTGGCGCTCCCCATGGAGGCCGAGCTCGCGGAACTCTTCACCTCAGGTTCCACCGGCGAGCCCACCCGCATCGTGAAGCGCCTCGACCGCGTCCTGGACGCGATCGACCAATTGGACCGCGATTTCCCCGAACCGTTCCCGTCGGACGCGCTCGTTTGGTCGACGGTTTCGCACCAACACATCTACGGCTACCTCTGGGCGCTCCTCTGGCCCCTGGCCCGCGGCATGCGGATCACGGACGAGCGGCTGATGTTCCCCGAGACGATCGAAGCCGCGCTCGCCTCCTCCCCCAACGCGATCCTGATCACGAGTCCCGCGCACCTCAAGCGCCTCCCCGAGATGCTCGACTGGTCGAAGGCGCGGGGGAATCTTTTGGGGCTCGTGAGCTCGGGCGGACCGTTGCCTGTCGACGGGCTGCAGCTCTCCCACCGGATCTTCGGAAAAACGCCCTTTGAGATTTTGGGGAGCACGGAATTGGACGGCATCGCCTGGCGTCAGCGCAAGGTGTTGGACGCCGCGGAAGGCGAAGATCCGGTCGATCCCGTCGATCCCGTTTCGGCCCGCTGGCGCCCGATGCCCGACACCGAAATCCGCGCGGGCGAGGACGGCGTCCTCGCCGTGCGCTCGCCCCGCTTGGCCCCCGCGCAATGGTTCCGCGGCGACGACCGCATCAGGTTCGACGCGGACGGTCGCTTCGAACTCTTGGGCCGCGTCGACCGGATCGCGAAGATCGAAGAAAAGCGCGTGAGTCTGACGGCCCTCGAAGCCGAGGCCGTCGCGTCGGGTCTGCTCGAGACCGCGAAGGCCTTCCAGCTCCCCGACGACGCGAAGACCCTGGCGCTCGTGGGCGTCCCCACGGACGCCGGCCGCAGGATGCTCGAGACCGAAGGAAAGCTCGCGCTCGTGCGCGCCCTGAAGGCGAAGCTCAACGCGCGCTTTGAGAAGGTCGTGCAGCCCCGCCGCTGGCGCTTCGAACCGGTGATGCCGGCGGACGCCCGCGGGAAATGCACGATTGAAGGGATGACCGCGCTCTTCGACGAACGGCGCTTTGAGCCCGTCGCCTGGACGACGGGTCACAACCGCCTCGAGATGGTCTTTGAGATCGGGCGCGAGAACATCCACTTCAAGGGCCACTTCCCCGAATTCGCCATTCTTCCGGGCGTGGCGCAGCTCCATCTCGCCGTCGTCACGGCGCAGCGCTATCTCGGCGTCCCCGCAGCCGTCCGGTCGGTGACGAAGCTCAAATTCACCGCGATGGTGCTCCCGGGCGCGCGCGTGCGCCTCGCGCTCGCCTTCAACCCGGAGGCCCGCACGCTCGACTTCACGATCACGGACGACCGGAACGCCGACGTGACGTATTCGTCGGGGAAACTCGCTGTCGGCGACGACGGCGCCGACCAGTAAGGCGGCAAAGCGCGCCGGAGCCCCGTCATGCGTCTTCTCTTTCTCGTCCCCGTCTACAACCACCCGCTCAAGATCGGCCGGGTGGCCGCCAACTGCCTCGCGCACGGCTTCGACGTGCTTCTCGTCGACGACGGGAGCAACGAGGAGACGAAGCGCGCGATCGCCGAGGCGGCGAAGCGCTCGCCCGACGTCCACGTGCTGACGCTCCCCGAGAACGGCGGCAAAGGCGCCGCCGTTTTGGCGGGCTTCCGTTGGGCGATCGAGCGCGGCTACACCCATGCGTTCCAGTTGGACGCGGACCTCCAGCAGGACCCGGCCGCGATCGCGCCCTTCATCGCGAAGGCCACAGAGCGGCCCGCGCACGTGATCTGCGGCTACCCCGTCTACAACAGTTCCGTCCCGCGCGCCCGCAAGTGGGGCCGGAACGTCACGCACTTCTGGGTGGCGGTGAACACGTTGTCCTTCGCCATCCGCGATTCGCTCTGCGGGTTCCGGATCTATCCTCTCGACGCCGTCGCCGCGTGGTTGGCGACCTCGCCCACCGTGGGTCTGCGCATGGACTTCGACACCGACGTCGTCGTGCAGCTCTACCGCCGCGGCGTCGACGTGACGAACCTTCCCGTCGGGGTCGACTACCCCGAGGACGGCATCAGCCACTTCCACGGGATCGAGAACTGGCGCATCAGCAAGATGCACGCCCGGAACTTCATCACGATGCTTCCGCAGATCCCGAAGCTCGTCATGAGGCACTTCCGTTGAAGAACGCCAAGCACTGGTCCGAAGAAGAGGAATGCACGTCGCCCTTGGGCGTGCGGATCCTCTACGGCCTCTACCGGACGTTGGGGCGCCTCCCCTTTTGGTTCGTGACCGTCTGGGTGGTGCTCTGGTTCCGCCTGGCCGACGCCCGGGCGCGGGAGACGAGCATGGCGTACCTCCAGCATGCGCACGCGTACGGTTTGATCCCCAAGGCGCCCACCCGTTGGACGAGCTTTCTCCACACCTTCCAGTTCGCGGACACCATCCTCGACAAATTCGTCGCGCTCTGGGGCGACGGCTCCGCGCCGAAGCTCACGATCGAAGACGACCAACTCGTCTTCGACGCGATCAAAGGGGGCCGCGGCTGCGTGATTCTGTGCTCGCACATGGGCTGCACCGAGGCGCTCATGCACCACGGGAGCGCCTGGGGCGAGCGGCCCATCATCGCGCTCGTCCACACGGCGAACACGAAGCGCTTCAACGAGACGATCCGCCGCTCAGGCTCCCTCAAAAACCTCACCTTCATGGAGGTGGAGAAGCTCCGCGACCCGGCGAGCGTCTACGCCTTGGACGAAGCGGTGGAAAACGGCGCGCTCGTCTTCATCGCGGGAGACCGCACGCCCGTTCACGGCGACTCGCACGCCGTCTGTCCCCTGCACTTTCTGGGGCGCGAGGCGTGGTTCCCGTCGGGGGGCGTCATGCTCGCGAACCTCTTTCACGCGCCGCTTCTCACGATGACGAGCTGGCGCGAGGA
>NZ_JH604942.1:20734-25343 GCF_000250875.1 Sutterella parvirubra YIT 11816
AGGAAAGCGCCACGCTCATGCCCCCGAACCGGCCGAGCCGCTACCATGTCCGCTTCCGGCTCCTCTCGGGGCGCGTGTCGCTCCCGAGAAAGAACCGTCAGGAGGCGGCCGCCGAGCTCCTTCAGGGCTACGTCGACGAACTCGAACATGCGCTGCGCGAAAGCCCCATGGACTGGTTCAACTTCTACGACTTCTGGCGCCGGCCCGGCGTGACCGAGGACCGCGCCGACAACGACACCGACCACAACAAGAACAACCAAGCATGATCGTCAAGTACTTCACCATCGTCGCCGGCTGCGTCGGCGTGCTGGGCATCTTCGGAGGGCTGATCCTGCCCGATCCGGCTCACGCCGCTCAAGCCGCCGAAGCCCCGACGACCTCCTCCGTTTCGAGCGCGCCGACGGGCGCGCTCACGCTCGACGCTCTGGCTCGCGGACTCTCCCGCCACGAGATCGTCTCGGGGACGTTCACGCAGGAGCGGACGCTGAAGGGCTTCCCGAAGCCGCTCCAGTCCTCGGGCCACTTCGTCTTCGCCGCAGGGAAAGGCGTCCTCTGGGCGATCGACAAGCCTTTCCCGTCCGAGGTGCTTCTCTCCGAGAAGGCGATCTCGACCCGAAACGACTACGGCACGGAGACGCTCTCGGCCGCGGACATTCCGCAGCTCGAAGTCGTCAACCGCTTCGTGATGGAGTTGGTGTCGGGGCGCTACGAGGCGCTGGACGACGCCTTCACGACGGTGCTCACGGGAACGGCCGCCGACTGGCACCTGACGCTCGAGCCGAAGGCCGGGTTCGTGAAGTCGGTCTTCTCCTCAATCGAGGTCTCCGGGGACGAATACCCCCGCGCGATCACGTTGGTCACCAAGGACGGCGAGACGACCCGCGTGCGGCTTGCGGACCAAAAGCCCTTGGACGCCGTGCCGGAAGCCTTGACCGGGCTGAAGTGACCGTGGGACCGGGTGACTTCGGGCGTGCGCCCGATGAGTCCGACCCCAAGAACAAGACGAGCCTGTCGCAGCGCGTGCGGCAGGCTCGTTTCTTGGGCGCCTCCCCCGACGACCGGCAGCAACCGGATGAGGACGGCGCGTTCGGTGGGCGGAAGGCGGATAGAAAATGGGGGCGATCGTAACCAAGCCCGATCGCCCCCTGAGAGACCCAGATACACGCGGCGAAGAGGAGAGGCTTCGCCTTGTACGACATGTCCCATCTGAAACGGTTTCCCCTCCGTTTCGGGTGATGGGCTGGTCAGCTGGCGCGACCCCTGCGCCGTGTTGCCGACCGTCGTCGTGTTCCGTTGACTGAAGTATGCCTCATGCCTCACTCAGATGCAAGTGATTCTCATCCGCAAATGTTTAAAACTGTTTCCGAGTAAATTGCTCAACTATTTGCTTCGCCATAGGGAAAAGCGCGAAGCTGGGTACTCAGGATGCTTTCAAGAGCGTGAAAGATACGCGGATCGGTTGGGTTATGACGGTCGAAATCCCTTGATCGATGCGGGTTCAGGAATGCGGGGTGCGGCGGCGAAGATCCCTGACCGTCATGTTGCGTCGGCGTGGCGCGGAATGTGCTGACGGATGGGCGCTTGGATGAGCGGGCGGATGAACGGCGGCAAGGCGGCGCAGACCGCGACGGGGCCGCGGCGGCCGGCAGCCGTCGGATGTGCGTATGAGCGTATGGATGGTCGGTTGGACGGTCGGCGGGACCGTCGGCCGGACGCCGTATGCCGGCCCCGGAAATGGAGAAGGCCGCGATCGTTGTCCGGACGATCGCGGCCTTTCCTTATAGACCCCGGTAACACGTCTGCAGGAAGGAGAGAGCCTGCTTGAGACTTGAAGCGAGCCGCCCGGTTTCCCCTCCGGGTTGTGGTTCGCCGACCGATCAGCACGACCCCTTGTGCTTTTGGCGTCGGTCGTCTTCGTGTTCCGTTGAGACGTACTGTACGGGTAAAGCCCTTCCCGATGCAAGTGATTCTCATCTTCAAATGTTTCGCTTTGTGTCCGCCGCCCTCCGGCCCGCGACCGACTTCGAAGCGGCCAGAGGATCCTTGCAAACGTCGGCCGGAAGCCCTCCGAATCCCGCGCCAAAGTTCGCCGCGAGCGTGTAGGATGAGCCTCATCCAACGTCATTTCTCAGGAGGAGACGACCCATGTCCGAACTCGTTCCGGGCGCCGCCGCGCCCGCCTTCACGCTGCCCTCCGACGCCGGCACCGACGTCTCGCTCGCCGACTTCGCCGGCCGCAAGGTGATCCTCTACTTCTACCCGAAGGACAACACCTCGGGGTGCACCATTGAAGCCCAGCAGTTCCGCGACGCGCTCGCGCGCTTCGCGGCCGCGGGCTACGCCGTCCTCGGCGTCTCGCGCGATTCCGTGAAGTCGCACTGCGGCTTCCGCGACAAGCAGCAGCTCAATTTCCCGCTTCTCTCCGACAAGGAGGAAGTCGTCGTGAACGCCTACGGCGTTCTGAAGGAAAAGATGATGTGCGGCCGCAAGTGCTTCGGCATCGAGCGGAGCACGTTCGTGATCGACGAAGCCGGGAAGCTCACGCACGTTCTTCGCAACGTCAAGGCGAAGACCCACGTCGAAGAGCTCCTGAAGCTCCTCGAAGTGGCGTAACGCACGCCGCTCCGGCTGAAGTCCCGCCACGCTCAACGGCTCCGCGGCCCGACGGCCCCGGGGCCGTTTTGCTGAGATGCCGGACGACGGCCCCGGTCTTCAGAGGCGTCGGCTGAAGAGCCCGTGCTGGTTGCAGTACCAGTAGAGGACCCCGCGCCCGCGGCTGAAGAAGCGCACCTCGACCGTGCTCTCCGGAAAGAGCTTCACGAGCTCGAACCGGTCGCCCGTCACGTACGCGACGAACGAGAGATGGTGCTCCTTCGTCATCGGATGCGCCGTCGTGACGAACCACTCGTGTTCGATTTTCTCCACCGTGACCTCGTGGGCCTCGTCGACCGGTTCCGCCTCGAGTTCCGGGAGCGTGATTCCGCAGCAGGAGACGTGCGCCGACCCCGTCGCGCGGACGACGTTCCCGCAGACGGGACAGACGTAGAGCTCGGATTTCAACATGTTCGACGCGCGGTTGACGTTCACGACCGCTTCGCCCGAGAGGAGCTCGGGGACCGAGACTTCGAGCGTTTTGGCGAGGCGCTCGACGAGCGCGATGCTCGGGAAGCCTTTGCCGGTTTCCCACTTGGAGACCGCCTTGTCGCTCACGAAGAGCTTCGCCGCGAGCTCGTGCTGCGTCATGCCGCGCTTCTCGCGAAGCGCCCGGATGGCGGCGCCCGTCACGTAGGTGTTCATGGTGTTGGTTCCGTTCGTTGGTGAGCCCGAAAGGTAGCACCGGGGCAGAGAGACCCACAACCTACGTTGCGTAGAGGCCCCGGACGGCCGGGCATCAGGGCGTCCTCGGACCTCCACCGCATCAACCTTAACGCTTTTAACCTTCACAGCGTTTGGGTTAGGCTTGAAACACTTCAACCACCCCGACGGAGGCCTCTCATGCAATTCTTCGGCCGAGCGTACGAGCTCGAACGGCAGGAGCCGCAACTGTTCGTCCGTGCGGCCGTACATGGGCGCGCGGCCGTCGTTGAAGATCCGCTCCAGGGCGGCGGCGTCCGAGCCGCACATGATGAGGAGCGCCCGGGTCGACTTCCGCTTCGAATCCCAAAGGTGTTGGAGCCGACCCCAAAAGTCGGGCTCCTCCCGGTCCAAGCGCTGGCACTCGTCCACGACGATGACGGCGGGATCGTCCCGGGTGAGCTCCACGGCGGTCCGGAGGACTTCAAAGGGCGTTTCGCCGAGCGTGCTCGCGGAGAACCCGAGCGCCCGGCTGAGGACGCCCGACCAAAGGGCGGCGATCCGCCGGGCGGAGGAACCTTCCGGGACGAAGAAGTGAACGTACCGGATGCCGTCCCGCCCGCGGAAGGCCTGGTGCAGAAGCGTGGTCTTGCCGACGCCGCGCCGTCCCGTCAGTGCGACGAGGCGCGATTCGCTCTTCCGGACGACCGTCGTCCATAGGGTCTGCAACCCTTCACACCGAAGGAGATGGTCGGACTTTTCCGGGCCGCCGCCCCGAAGGCCGTGCCCCGCGACCTCCTCACGATCTACGCGATGACGGGCGGCATTCCCCGATACTTGAACATGCTGGCCGAAGCCGAAGCGCTCACGGCGGAGAAGGCCGTCCGGTACTTCTTCAGCAACGCGGGCGAGATGTTCCGTTCCGACGGCCTGCGCTGCCTCGCCGATGAATTCGGGATCGAAAGCCCGGTCTACCAGGACCTCCTCGACAAAATCGTCGAGGGACGAACCCGATGGTCCGAGCTCCAGGAAGGGAACGGCCCGGACGTCGCGGCGTACCTGAAGCGCCTGGAGGCCTTCCGGATCATCCGCAGGCTGACGCCCTTCGCGTCCGGGCGCCGACGGGGATTGACGCGTTGGGAGATCGTCGAGCCGCAGTTCGACTTCTTCCTCCGCTTCGGCCGGCCCGCCTATTGCCTCGGAGGCCCGACCACGGACGACTGCGGCGAGTTCGAGGCCGCGTGTCTGGCGGCTTTGCCTCAGCACCTTGAGCGCGTGCTCAAAGTCTGGTTCCGGCGGGCATGGCTTGAGAGCG
>NZ_JH604942.1:25397-32153 GCF_000250875.1 Sutterella parvirubra YIT 11816
TGGAGGTCGGCGGTTGGTGGGAGCGCGGGGACGGCAGCGACGTCGACATGGTCGCCGCGAACCCCGTGACGAAGACCATCACCTTCGCCGAGGTGAAGCTCGACCCCGAGGCCTGCGACCTGAAGAGGCTCGAACGGACGGTCGGACGCTTTCTGGAAGCCCATCCCGAATACGCCTCTTGGGAGCGGAGGCTGGTCGGGCTGACGCTCAACGACTTGAGCGCCGTCTGACCCCAAAAAGATCAAAGGCCTGCAGGCGGAAAACCGGCGGGTCTTCTTCGTACCCGCACCCCCGTTGGTCGCCGGGCTCGGGCTTCGCATCTCGGGAGGTTACGGCTCGTCCGGGCCCTTCCCTTCCTTCGCGCGCTGCTGGGCTTCGAGCAGGATGTCGGCGCGTTCGCGCAGCGCATCCGCGTCGACCGCCCCGCGATGGAACCAGACGGGCTCGCCCGTGTGGTCGTAGAAGATCTGCGAGGGCATCTCTTCAATGAGGTACTTGTTCTCGATGCCGCGGTACTTGTCGATGTCGATCGTGATGAAGGCGACCTTTTCGCCGTACTCCTTCTGCATGGCGTTCATGAGTTGGGCCATCTCGGGGCAGCTCGCGCACCATTCGGCGCCGAAGTCGACGATGGTGGGCTTGCCCTTCACGGGAAAGGGTTCGACCCAGTCTTCGGCAAAGGCCGCGCCGGAGAGCCCGAGCGAGAGAGCGGCGGCGCAGCCGGCCGCGGCGATCAGTTGACGGCGAAACATCTTGCGTTGTCTCCTTGGACGGTTTTATTGAGGTGCGGTCACGCTTCGTGCGGGGAGAGCACGCCGCCCACCATGTCAAAGAGGCGGTCGGACTGCTCGATGCTCGACGTGTCGTGCGTGACCATCAGCACGCCCGTTCCTCCGCGGGCGAGCTTTTTGAAAATGTCGACCACCATCGCGGCGTTGTCGGCGTCGAGGCTCGACGTCGGTTCGTCCGCAACGATGACCTTCGGCCGGTTCATGAGGGCGCGCGCGATGGCGACGCGGCGAAGTTCCCCGCCGGAGAGCGCGCTCGGGTACTGGTTGGCGAGCTCTTTGAGGCCCACGGCCTCGAGAAGTTCGAGCGCGCGGCCTTCCTCCTCCCTGACGCCCGCCGACAAGTAGGCGGGGAGCCGGACGTTGTCGAGCACCGTGAGGGTCGAGAGAACGCCCGCGCCCTGCGGCACGAAGCCGACCGCGCGGTTCCGTAGCGCCGAGGCCGCCTCGTCGCTCATGCCGGCCAGCGCTTGGCCGCAGAGCGTGACGGTGCCTTCCGTGGGCGCCAAAAGCCCCACCACCATGTTGAGAAGCGTCGACTTCCCGGAGCCCGAGCGCCCCAGAAGCGTCACAAATTCACCTTCCGAGACCGTGAGCGTCGCGCCCTTGACGGCCCAGAAGGGGCGCCCGCCGCGCTCGTAGCGCTTCCCGACCCGCTTCACGTCAATCAAAGGGGCAGTCATCATTCACCCTCCCGAAGCGACGTGTAGATGTCCTTGCGGCCGATGCGCCAGGCGGTGGGCAAGGTCGCGAGCGGGCACGTCACGCACCCGGCCAGGGCCGCCAACACCACCGTCAGGGCGCTCCCCGACCCCGCCATGTAGGGAAGCCCGATCGCCTTCGCGATGTTCACCGAAAAGAGTTCCATGAAGAGCATCCCCAAAAGGAGCCCGACCGCGGTTCCGACGGCGCTCATCATGAAGGATTCCGTCATGACGATGCCGATGACGCGCTTCTTCGTCGCGCCCAAGACCCGCAGCGTCGCGAACTCGCGCTCGCGCTCGTTGAAGGCGAAGAAGAAGACGACGAACATCACGAGGGCCGCGACCACCCACACGCCGAAGGCGGCGGAGTAGAGGACCGAGACGATGTTCCTGAGCTTCGCCGAGGTGTCGCTCATCATGTTGGACGCGAAGACGAAGTTCACGTTGGCGCGAAGCCCCAGACGGTCCAGCACCGCGTCCGAAATCGAGATCGGATCGACGCCGGGCTTCACCTTGACGAGGATCGCGGAGAGGCTCTCGTCGATCTCGTCGGCGCGCTCGGGCGAAGCGATGCGGCCGACCTTCCGGGCCGCATCCATCGTCATGAAGACCGAGCTGTCGAAGCCCATGCCGGTGGGTTCAAGCCTGCCCACGATCTTGAAGGTCTGGTCGAAGAACGTGAGTTCGTCTCCGACCTGTCCGAAGATGTAGTCGCCCACGATCACTTCGTTCCCGGTGAGCGGACGCTCGACCGCGCGGCGAAGCCACGGCTCCACCACGAAGTCGGTCGACTGGTCGATCCCGATCAGCTGCACCTTCACCGAGCAGCACTGCGCATCGAGCGAAGAAATGAAGAGCTGCCCCGACGCGCGCTCCACGGTCGGGATCGATTCGATCACATCGAGGAGCGAGCGCTTCAGATAAAAGGTCGAGGGTTCGGCGCGGAGGATCACGCCTTCGATCTTTTTGCCCTGCCCCTGCGGGACGACCAAAAGGTCCGCGCCCATGCGGGCGGAGAGCGACCCGATCCCCTGCTGCAGGTTCGACGAGATCATCGACCCGACGAGCAGCATGAAGGCGAAGATCGCCACCACGAGCGCGAGCGAGATCGAGCGCCAGGGCTTTTTGGAGAGGTTCGCCGAGGCGAGCCGCCACGTGGAGAGTGCCTGCATGACCCGGTCACCCGCGGCGCGAGAGCCGCCAAAGGTCCGCGGCGGCGATGAGAGCGATGATCACGCCGAAGACGATGAGTGCGCCCTGCGTCGTCGCGTGGCAGCCCATCATCGGGTTGGGGCACGGCCCGATCAGCACGGTGGCGAGCAGGACGACGAGGATGCCGTTCAGGATGTTGGCGGTCTGGAGCCCCGCGGCCCAGTGCGCCGACACGAACTGCATGATGATGCCTCCGAGCATGATCATGAAGCCGACGCCCGCCGTTGCGCGGACCATCCAGACGCACTTCATGACGTGCTCGCCCCCGCAGTGCGGGAGCCAGACGAGGGACGCCACGGCAAGCGCGGCGCCCAGAAAGGCCATCAGAAGGCCCGTGAAGAATGCGGGTTTCATGCCGTGGCCCCTCTTACTTCTTGTTCATGGAGAGGCCCGGATCCTTCCGGCCGGTGCCTTCGAAGTCGTAGCCGTGCGTCACCCAACCCTGGATGCCGTCGGGCATGACGTAGACGTTTTCGTAGCCCATGTCGATCGCGACGAGGCTCGCTTCGAACGACACGGTGCAGAGACGGTTGATGCAGTAGAAGATGATGAAGCTGTTCTTCTTGTCCGCGGGGAGAAGCTTCGTCCAATCCTCGATGTTGGCGTGGATCGACCCCTTGATGTGGCTCTTCGCGTGGATCTCTTCGGGGTTGCAGTCGAGGATGTAGACGCCGGGCTGGCCCAACACCTTGTTGACGCGCTCCAGGGAGAGCGGAATCGGCTGGCGCATTTCCTGAACGGTCTTCCCCTTCGGGGCGGGATCCGCGGCCTGAACCGCGGTCGTGCCGACAATGCCGATCGCCAGGGCGGCGGCCAGCGTGGTGAGAGTCTTCTTCATGGTTATTTTTCTCCTGAGCGCCGTCGGCCGCCTGATGGGTCCGGCTTGGTGGGAATCCGGCCGACGCTGCACCTCATACGTACGGGGGATATTGTGGCTTATGCGTAGTTCTTTGGGTGAAGATCACCTCTCCCGAAATGGAGTGGACTTTACCGAAGTCAAAAGCCCGGCGGCGATTTTTCAGAACACGCCGTACAACGCATCCGAACGGATGGCGGCCGAAGATGCGAAAAACTCCGGCTGAGCCGAAACTCAACCGGAGTTCAAGTTTTGAGGCAGAGCCCGGAACCCCGGAGGGTTCCGGATCGACCTCAGAAGGTCACGCAAGAATTACTTCTTGGCGGTGGCGGGCTTCTGGTTCAGGATCGCAAGAGCCTGTTCCGTGAAGACCTGGCCTTCCTGGACCAACTGCTTCGCGTACTTCGGCGCGTGGACACCCCACGAACCGTCGTCCTTGATCTTCGCAGCGATCGTGCGGGCCTGTTCGGCGTACACCTGGACCTGAGCCTTGTCGGCGTTCGAGATCTTGGAGACTTCGAGCATGTCGCTGATCGTGAGAAGGTCAGCCGTGATCTTCGCGTAGCCTTCCTTCACCGGGGTCTGCCAGGCCACGACCTTGTTGTAGATGGTCTTCTGGTCCTTGAAGCGGAGCGGTTCGGGGAACTTCGACTGGATCGGGCTGTGGCAGCCGAGCGCGTCGACCTGGTTCTTGTCGGCGAAGGCCGTGCGGCCGCACGTCCACATCAGGTCGAGGTAGGGACGACCGTCGTCCTTCGTCAGATGCCAACCCTTCGGCGACGAGAGCTTGCGGTCGGTCGCGCCTTCAGGCGGGTTGATCGACTTCTTTTCCGGGTCAACGAGGATGCGCCAGATGTGCGACTTGCGAACGTTGTCGAAGCCGGCCAAGTCCGGACGCTGGATCGAAGCGAAGTTTTCGCACGACCCGAGCATCGGCATGTGGCAGGACGTGCAGCTGTTGCGGCTGTGCGTGCCACCCTGAGCGAAGAATTCGGCCGCCGTGGTGTGGCAGTCCTGGCATTCCTTCTTCAGGTTCGGGACGGTGTAGTGCGAGGCCCAGTCGTTCGACGTCACTTCATGCGGGTCATGGCAGGTCGTGCAGCGCATGCCCTTCTGATAGTGCTTCGTGTAGTGGGACTGCGAACCTTCGGTACCGCAGGCCGGGCAGAAGCTCTTGAAGTAGCTGTTGAACGGGGTCTTGAAGTTGTTCTTCGCGTCGTTTTCGTTGTAGACGAAGCGCTGGTGGCAGCGTTCGCAGTCGGACGGCATGCCCGCACCGCGCGCACCGTAGAGGTGGGCACCGGCACCGTGGCATTCTTCGCAGGAGACGCCCTTGGCCACGACGTGGCTGCGGAGCTTCTTCGAGTCGCCCAAGGCGGCGAAGAGTTCGTCCTGGCTCTTGAAGTCAAACTTCCAGGTGTGGCAGATTTCGCAGTACGACGAACCCGGCTGGAACATGGCCTGCGTACGGTTCGAAGCGCCGTACGAGTTGAAGCCCCAGACGTTGGAAGACTGCGCGCCGAAGTCTTCGAGCTTCGTCGGGAAGGTCGGATCCCAGGCGTTGATCTTCTTGACGACTTCAGGCGTCAGGTGTTCGGCCCAGTTGCGGGAGAACTGGTTGCCGCCGGCGACGATCTTGCCGGTGCCCTTGCCGAGGTTGCCGTCTTCAACGTGATAGGTGCCGCGGACAAGCCACTTGTCCACGAAGCCGTACTTCGTGCGGGGCGTACCCATGATCACGAACACGTCGTCGGCTTCAATGCCTTCAGGCAGCACGGAGGCCTTGGAGTTGTAGAGCGGCTTCTTCATGTCGCCGCCGACTTCCGTGAGCTCTTCCGGGAAGCGGACGATCTTGTTGTGACGGGAACGTTCCCACTTTTCATACTGCGACGGATGGCATTCGCCGCACTTCTTCGGACCGACGAAATTGTTCGGCAGGTCGAGGAAGGATTCATACGGCAAACGATACGTCACGGCGGTGTGGCGGCCGGTCTTCTGAGCGTACTTGTCGCCGCCACCGAATTCCACCCATTCTTCGTTGCGGTCGGACATCGTGAACTTGCCGACCACACGACCTTCCTTCAAATACTTGAAGTACGGATGGTTCGCCTTGAGGTAGTCCCAGAAGGCCTTGTCCTGAGCGACGTAGCCTTCAAGGGTGCGCGGGAGGTCAACCTTGCTCTGCGCGGCGGCGGGCGCATCAGCAGCCATAGCGGCGGAAGCTGCGAAAGCCGTGCTCAGGCAGGCGGCCAGAGACAGAAGCTTGGAGTGCTTGGTCATATTTAGCTCCTTACGGGTCTCATGGTTGGTTAGTGTTGTTGACCCGATCCATCACGGATGGGGCCCTTTCTTTTTTGAGGTCAATGTGGCCCCTTGCGGGTCCACGTCCGGAACAGTACTCCTTAATGTGAGGCTAAGAAAGGGGGTGTGGGGCCTGCGGATTAGATCTGAAGAACTAGTTCTTTCGGTCGGTTTTCCCGCCCCAAGCTCATGCGTATTTGTGCTTACAAAAATCCAATACCGTTGATTTTTCTGCGGTTTATTGGATTTTTTGAACACGGAATACACCGTTTCAAAAAAGATCACAGTCCGTTTCGCAGGATTGCATGGCTCTACCACTTTAGGGGTGCATTAAGGCGCTTAGTCGACGCTCTCAGGCACTTCGTTCCGAAAAATGGAAGGAGGTTCGGACGGCGCGGAAACGTGCAGGATGAAACCCTGACGTACAAACACACATAGGGCGCGATCCCCTCCCCGGCGGACACCCTCCCCCGCCGAATGAACGCCTTTTCAGCCACCAAGGGAAATCACCAAGTCGATTTTGAAACCCTCTCTATCGAGAGATGTTGAGTCATAGATGATGGCTTTCGATTTGTTGCCCGATCGACCATCACGGTTTCCGATCTTTCCCCGGCCTTGAATGGAAGACGGCAATTCGTGATGGAGGCGCCGCCTCATGCCGCCTTCGGCCCCGGCGCGGCTCTCTCCCGGGCGAAGCATCCCGCGGGACCGAACGAAGGCCCCGCTGCGGACACGAAAACAGGAACGCCCGGGGCTTCCGCGCCCGGGCGTCTCTCGTCCGACCCCTACCAAAGGAGGAGGCCGGAGGCGGATGTTTGCGGATGTTTTGAGGATTCGCTTTGGGACGGGCGACGTGCGGCGGTGCCGCACGAAGCCTCCACGAGCGTCTTTTACG
>NZ_JH604942.1:32215-33996 GCF_000250875.1 Sutterella parvirubra YIT 11816
GCACGGGGTCGTCCGGGTCGTCCGTCAGGACGCCTCCCGCCTCCATGCGGCGCACGACGTCGGAGAGCCCCTTCGAGTGAATCGTGACGGGCTGGCCCTCGTCGACGGCGCTCCCCGGGCGCATGGCGTGAAGCATCGGCTTTGAAGCCTGCGCCGTGGGGAAGTTGGCCGGAGCCGTCTGGCGCGTCTCGCCGAAGAGCTGGAAGCGCGGCGGGAGCATCAGGTCTTCGACCCGCTCGCCCGGCTCGTGCACGCGCGGGAACGTGAAGACGAAGCGCACGCCGCGGCGGCCGTTGCGCTCGACGCGGATGCGGCCCGCGTGGCGTTCCGCGATGTTGGCGACGATCGAGAGGCCGAGCCCCATGCCGTTCGCGCCCTTGCTCGTCTGAAGCGGCTTGAAGAAGCGCGCGAGATCCTCGTCGGAAATCTCGGGGCCGTTGTCCCCGACGATCAGGGTCCACGTGTCGGCGTCCTGGGGTGTCAGCGTCACCTCGATCAGGGGATCCGGCACGCCCGAAATCGCGTCGGCGGCGTTCTTCAAAAGGTTCAGAAGCGCCAGCTCGATTTCCCACGCGTCCACCTCCGCCATGCTCTTCGGATTGACGCGCACCGCGATCTGGGCGTTCGTCTGACGGCTCCGGCGGAAGGTCGTGATCGAATTCCCGATCACTTCGGCCAGGTCGCAGACCTTGCGCGGCGGATAGTCGTGCTTCGCGTACGCGCGCACGCGCTCGACGATCTTGCTCGCGCGGTCGGCTTCGTTGGTGATTTCCGTCAACGCGAAGTTGAAGCTCTCCTTGTCGAAGCGGTCGCCTTCCATTCTGCGGTGGAGCGCGTTGGCGTAGTTCGTGATCGCCGAGAGCGGCTGCTTCAGTTCATGCGCGATGATGGTCGACATCTGCCCCACGATCCCGGTGCGCTCCAGATTCGCGATGTGCTGGCGCGACTGCGCGGCCTCGGCTTCGATGAGATCGCGCGCTTCCAACGCTTCGCGGAGTTCCTTCGTCTTCCGGCGCACGAGCACCGAGAGCGACACCGCGTAGAAGACGACGAGGAAGGCGAGCATCGTGATCAGGGCGATCGCCTCGGCGTTCTCGCGCATGAAGCGCTCGAAGCTCCACGTGGCGAGATGCTCGTAGGGGCCGATCTTCAGTTCGTAGAAGAGGTCGTAGAGCGAGCGGTTCAGGGTCGGGAGCTGCCACTCGCCGCCGTAGTCCCGCGTCCTCATCGCGTAGAGGATCGAGCTCATCGTCTTCTTCCTCACCGCGCTCACGTCGGGCTGCACGCCGAAGGCCCAGCCCGGGTACGTCGCGGTCGAGTGCTGGCAGCGGAGTTGGTCGGTCGGCTGCGGGTTGAGGATCCTCAGATCCTCCGCGATGTTGATGCGTCCGGCGCGCTCGAAGTTTTCGAGGATGCAGGTGGGCAGAATCCCGACGTCGTGCGTCCCCGCCAGAACGGCGTTCAGTACCGCCTCGGGCGCGTGCTCGAAAAAGGTCGTCTGCTCGCGGAGCATCTTCTCCGGGATGCCGCGGTGTTGAGCTTCGCCCGCGGCGGCGAGCCACGACGAGAGCCGCACGTCGTCGACGGCGGCGACCCTCGCGCCGCGCAGCGTCTCCAGGGCGCTCCGGGCGGGGCCGGGCGGGACCGGCAGGTCGCGCGCTTCAGGCGGCAGATTCCAGCGGTGGCCGCGCTTTGCGAAGACGACCGACCCCTGCGCGTTGTCCGCGCCCGTCGCCGTCACCGGTTGGAAGGTCGCCAGCTGCTCGACGCGCCCGTTCGAG
>NZ_JH604943.1:0-3940 GCF_000250875.1 Sutterella parvirubra YIT 11816
AGCTTCTGACTTTAGTCAGGAGTTGTTTACCCCCCGTCCTCTCATCCGCTACTTCGCACCTTCGCGCCTCAACCTCCTCATCCCTCTTCAAAAGACGACGATCTCGGGTTTTCACTGCTGACCTGGGTCAGATCACTTCGGGCGGTCGAAGCCGCCACGCCGCTCCCCTCATACTGAAGTCAAGACCGGGACCGAAGCGCTCGGGTGAGCCCGATCGGCTCAGGCGGACCCGTCCCGACCCATGCCGACCAACGCGGGTCCGACGTTGCCCGGACCGGTCCCACGACCAAGACGAGAAGAAGGAGGAAGAGTCATGAAGGTGTTCCAGTACACGGTCGCCGCCACGGCGGTGCTTTCTTTGGCCGGGGGCGTCCTCGCCGCCGACCGTTCGATGACGGCCGACGTCGTGATCGTCGGCGCGGGGGCGGGCGGTCTCACCGCCGGCGTCGCCGCGACGGACGCGGGTCTGAAGACGGTCGTCCTCGAGAAGAACGCCGTCGTGGGCGGTGGCGGCAACTACATGGAAGGCAGCTTCTTTGTTGGATCTGCTTTGCAGAAAGCCGACAATATCGGCTTGACGCCGGAAAAGCAGTTCAAACGGGTGATGGACTTCCATCATTGGCGCATCAACGGCAAGGTCCTGAACGCGTGGCTCAAAAAGACGAGCGAGGTCTACGACTGGCTGGGTGAGCACGGCGTGCACTACGAAGCCGTGAAGACCGCGTTCATCGACGGGAACCGCACCTGGCACATGTACAAGGGCGGCCACGGGACGGTCTTGGTGAAGACCTTCTCCGACGCCATCAAGGCGAAGGGCGGTGAGATCCTCACCTCCACCCCGGCGACCGAACTCATCATCGAGGACGGCGCGGTGAAGGGCGTCAGGGCGAAGGCCGCGAACGGCGATACGGTCACGATCCGCTCCACGGCGACCATCATCGCGACGGGCGGCTTCTCCGACAACAAGGAGATGGTGAAGAAGTACCTGCCCTATTCGGGGTACGAGAGCGCCGGGTCGCCGGGGCGCACCGGCGACGGCGTGCGGATGTTGGAGAGCGCGGGCGCCGAGCTCGTCAACATGAACGTCTGCATGCAAGCGGGCCTTTGGCTCTACGGGGTTCCGACGGACCTCCAGTTCGGGAAGGACGGCGTGACGAAGGCCGAGTACGTGCGGCTGCTGGCGGCGCTCTTCCAGCCGTACCTGAAGACGAGCCTGCGGGGCGACCGCGTCGCGGACGAAACGCTCCCGCTCGAATTCATTTCGAACGCCTACGAAGAAGTGGGCGGCGAAGGCTTCGCGGTCTTCGACGACAAGACCCGCGAAGAGATGATCAGGGAGGGGCTCCCGCGCGGCTACTTCGGCATGGTCACGCCGGGGACGAAGTTCACGAACTTCGACGAACTCTTCGCGCGCGGCGTCAAGGACGGCTTCTGCTTCAAGGCGGACTCCTTGGAAGAACTCGCGAAGCTGACCGGCATGGATCCGAAGCGCCTTCAGGCTTCCGCCGACCGCATGAACGAATTGACCGCGATGGGCAAGGACGAAGACTTCTACAAGGACGCCCAGTGGCTCCGCGAAGTGAAGACCGGTCCCTTCTACGCGATCAAGGGGAGCTTGAGGACCTACGCGACGACGGGCGGCTCCGCCGTTAACGAACACTTCCAGTCGTTGACGCCGGCGGGGCAGCCGATCCCGGGCCTCTACGCGATCGGTCAGGATGCGGGCGGGCTCTATTCGGACTCGTACGACATGCACATCGCCGAGGGTACGGCGTCCTCGTGGGCGATCTGCGGCGGGAAGCTCGCCGTCGACCACATCGTCTCGCAGAAGAAGTGACCCCGGTTTGATGCCGATCTGATCGGCGGAACCGCCTCAACCCAGAGGGCGTCCGGCTCCGGCCGGGCGCCCTTGCCGTACCTGCCGTCCCTCATCGGCCTTCATCGGCCCGCACCTTCGGGAAAGGCCTGAGCGCGTCGAAGGAGGAGGGCGGCCGGGGGTTGGCTAGACTTCTTGGAAGCCAACACGCTTTGCCGAAGTTCCTCATGCCGTCCTCCGTCCCCGTCATCTGTCCCTGGATCGTCCCGCAGGCGCCCGCTGAGCTTCTTGCGCTCTTCGGCGCGGAGCCGGAGACGGAGAGCTTCCCGCCGCGCCACGGGCTCCAGTCCGACGTGCGCGAGACGCGGACGATCCGGCGCGTCGACGCGGGGCTTCTGAGCCAGGGCGTCACGAACTTTCTCTTGAACAAACCCCTCGCGATGAACCTCTACCCGGCGGGGACGATGCCGGGGTTTCTGAACCTCTTCACGGGCGTCCCGACGCCGCGCGTCCTGAAGACGATCACGGCGTCGACCGTCACCACGATGCCGAAGGACGCCTACCGCGAGCGGCTCTCCGCCGACCGGGAGCTCCTCATCCGCTACGCCGAGTACGCGGAGTTGGCGAGCAAGTCGGAGCTGATCGGCATGGAGGCGCTCTTCACGCTGCCTTTGGCCGACCGGGCGCTTCTGTGGTTCGCGTCGGCGCTCCTCTACGAAGGAGTGAATCCCTTGGACGTGACGGATGAGACCGTCCCCGTGGCGATCCCCATCACCCGCGCGGCGCTCGCCAACATCATCTACACCTCGAAAGGCCCCTTGGACCGCCTCATGGCGGAGTTCTTCCGGACGGAGACCCTCGTGCGGACCGACGCCGGCATGCGGGTGCGCGTCCGGGCGCTCCGCCCGATGGCGGAATGGGTGCTGACGCATTGAGGCGCGACGTGCGCGGAGGAGGTCACCTCGGGCCGCCCGCCGCCGCTTCCTTGAGCGCCGCCATGACCGCAGCCGTCACCTCGGCCAACGGAATCCGCTCCTGCTCGATTCGAGAGAGCTTCTCCCTACGGGCAAAGAGCATCCGCGCGAGCGCGGCCTCCTCGTCCGTTCTCGGATAGTCCCCCAAAGCCGCCACCGTCGCGCCGTCGACCGCCAACGCCTCAAAGCGCTTGAAGTCCTCCACGCCCGCCAACACCGACCGCACGTTCCCGTGCGCGGCGCGAAGGCGCGCGAGGATCTCCAACCCGTGCACGTCGAGGTCCCCGGCGTAGACGACCGCCTTCCTCCCCATCCAGGGGAGCGCCCGGACGGTCGCCGCGGCGGCGTTTCCGAGTCCCATGAAGACCGGTACGTCGTCGGGCACGTCGACCGCCAACCCCGTCTGCACGTTCTCGACGATGAGGACGACGGGGGAGGCGGGCTCCGCCGCCTGCAGGATGGCGAGCGGGAGCTGGATCGCCCGGCGGGCGAGCGCGTCCGCTCCGTCAGCATCAGCCGCTCCGGCGGGAAGCCACGCTTGGGTGTTCCGGCAGAGAACGAGGGGCGGGAGTTCCAGCACCCGGAACCCCGCGCGGCGCTGCCACCGTTCGAAGGCGGAGCGCTTGGGGGCGTCCGCGTCGGGGTGCGCTTCCCCGGCGGGTTCGGCCGGGTCGGCCGGTTCGACGGGGTGAGCTTGAGGGCGCGTCAGGTCGTCGAGCGGGCAGACGATCGCCGCGTGCCGCTCGATCCATTTGGTATCGATCCCCTCCAGAGGGATCGAGCGGAGGTAAATGCCGGCCGGTCGGTGCGCGCGGCACCAGTCAAGCACGAGGAGGAGCTTCGCGAAGTCGCCGTCCGTCATCCCGGACGAAGACGGAAACGCCGCGCCTTCCCGCACGAGGACGCGGGCGGCGGCGAGCGCCGGCTGGGGAGGAAGGCCGAGCGCGTCGATCAGCGCACCGAGGCGCGCGACGCCCGCGGCCCAGCGTTCGGGGGAGGCGGGAAGATCCGCGGTCTTGGCCGCAGAGGGTTTGGCCGCCAACGTCCGGAAGAAGTCCTCAGGCGTGCGCCAGAGGATCGTGCCGGGCAGAAGCACGTCGCCGCCCATTCCGGCCCACCGGCGGGCGTCTTCCTGAAGCTCTACCCCCGG
>NZ_JH604943.1:3984-7144 GCF_000250875.1 Sutterella parvirubra YIT 11816
GCGTCTTCCTGAAGCTCTACCCCCGGGAGCCGCCCGAAGGCGCGCCACGCGTCCGCCGCACGGCGGATGGCGAGCGGGTCCGCGGCGGCCTTCTTCTGCGTGGGGCGGCGGATCGTGATCCGCTGCCAGGCCCCGTCGTCCTCCGCGTTCTTCAGGTTCTTCCCTTCGGACTCATCCGCCTCATCAACCGCATCGGCCCCATCGGGGGTCGGCGTCTTCGGGAGCGCGACGCCCGCGGCCCTGAGGAGATGCTCCGGGAGAAGCCTCCTCACCGCGGCGGCGCGCTTCGCGAGCATCTCGTCGGGCGGCATGAAGAAGTCGGCGGCGGGCATGGGTTTCTTCCTCCTGCGTTTCTTCCGCGACCTGTTCCGTTCTCAGTCCTCAGGACTCAGCCTTCAGCCCTCAGGCCTGCGGGGTCCCGTCGGTCTCAGCCCCGTCGGTCTCAGCCCCGTCGGTTTCAGCCTCGTCGTCCCCGAAGAGGGACGCGGTCTGCGGGGCCGGGGCGCCGTCCGTCTTCTTCGGCTTCGCGGTCTTCGCCTTCATCTTGGCTTCCGCTTCTTCGATCGCCTCCAACTGCGCCTGCGTCAAACCCGATGGCCCGATCTCGGCCCAGTTGAGCTTCGAGGCTTCGTCGTCGTACTGCACCGACAAGACGCCGGAATACTGGCGCTCACGGATGGCAATGAGCGCCGCCCCGCCGATGAAGGTCTCCAACGTGTGGACGGCCTTCTCCGGCGTCGCCACGATCATCTGGAAGCCGAAGCGGCGGAAGATCGACATCGAGAGGTCGGTGAACTCGCTGTCGGCCTTGTCGAAGGCTTCGTCCAGAATCACCGGCGCGAAGGCGGGAAGGCCCTCGGCCGATTCGCCCAACTGGTAGCGGAGTGCGGCGGCGAGGCACGTGGTCGTCAGCTTCTGACGCTGCCCGCCCGACTTCCCGGCACCCGACAGGTACGTCTCCACCACGCGCCCCTCGTCGTCGAGTTCCACCGCGAGGAATTCGACGTGTTCGCGGACGTCCAAAACGGTCTTCCTCCACCGCTCTTCCTGGGCGTTTTCGGGGTTCAAACGCGCGACGAGGTCTTTGACCGCACGGAAGCGCTCCTCGATCTCCTGATCGGTGGCTTCGCGCCAGGCGGTGCGCAGAATCCCGTTCAATTTGTCCTGGAGATCCGCCACGTCCGGGTGACGGCGGTCCTTCACGTCGATGCGCAGATGCGTCTCACCGTCCTCGGTGCGGGAGAACGGCGCCGATTCGAGCGATTTGTTCACGACCGCGATGCGCTCGAAGATCGTGCGGCGGCCTTCCTTGAGCTGCATCTGAAGGGCCGTGAAGTTCTGGAGCGACTGGTTGTCGAGAAGCTCGCGGAAGCGCGATTCGTACTTGGGCAGGCCGTCCCGCTCCAAGCGTTCCAGCATCTTCATGAAGCCCGGCGCGCTCGCCATCGAGTCGTCCAGCTCCTGCACCTCGGCCGTGGGCCAGCGGCGCTTGAATTCGGCGAAGCGGTTGGTGACGTTGTTTTCCGCCACGCGCATGGCGTCCAGGGCCTTGTCCTTTTCCTCCTCCATGCGGCGGCGGGCGGTCTCGGTCAAGTCCTGAAGGTTCCCGCGCGAGAGCATCGTGCGGCCGCCCTGCGTGACGCGGGTCTCAAGGAGCTCCAGAAGCTTCTCGTCCGGGACGGGCTTTTCGTCCGCCATGGCCTTCAACTTCGTCTGGTCGAGCTTCAGGTAGTGTTCCGCCGTCTCGCGGTCGCGCTTCGAGAGCGAATGCACGTTCGAGGCGTGCGTGAAGCGTTCTCGGGACTGCTGCAGACGCGTCTGGGCCTCGGCCAACTGCGCTTCGATGGCGCGCAGTTCCAGGTTCCCGTCCGTCATGCGGACGAACTCGGCCTTCAACTGATCCAACGCCTTCTGCGCGCCCGCCACGTCGACGTCGGCCCAGCGGGTCGAGACGATCCACTGCGCGGCCGCCTGACGGGTGCTTTCTTCCGTCATCTCGGCTTCGACCGCGGTGCGCTCGTGCGTGAGTCTGCCGATCGCTTCGGCGAACTGCTGCCCTTCGGCTTCGTAGAGCGCGAGCTTCGCGGTGTTCGAGAAACCGGTGACCCAGGTGCGGCGGTCGTCGATCCTGCGGCGGTCGTCCTTTTCAAAGCGCCCCGCGTTGTGGCGCACCTGACCGTGAATCGTCACGGCGCGCTCGGCTTCGCGGAAGGCGTCCAAGTCCGGCGCGCAGTAGTAGTCGAAGCGCGCGTTCAACTCGTCCGACAACCACGCCGTGAAGTCGCCTTCCTTCAAGGTCAACTTCTGCGGGAGCATCGGGCGGGGATCGGCGGAGGTCTTCTTGAGGGTCTTCAGCACCGCAAAGGCGCTGTTTTCGCCCGAGGCCTGCGTCGCCGCGCCCTTGGCCGCTTTGCCCGCTCTGGGCTTCTTCGTCTTCACGCGGTGGTAGACGAGGCGAAGCCCCAGATGGCGCTCCTCGACCGCCTCGATGAAGGCGTCCGCACAGTCTTCGGGGACCATGACGGAGAGGGCGAAGCTCCTCAGCACGCGCTCGATCGCGCCTTGCCAGGGGGCGTCGTCTTCGCGGACTTCGATCCATTCACCGACGAACGGCAGACGGTCTTCCGGCACGTCGATCGCGGCCGCCACTTCGCGGCGGATGTCGAGGTACTCGGAAGGAATGTTGGAGGGCCTCGCCCGCATCGCCTCGATTTCGCGGCGGCGCAGCTTGAATTCTTCGGTGGCCTTGGCGAGCTCGGCCGAAAGCGCGTCGCGCTTCGCAAAGCGCGCCTTGGCGGCTTCGTCGCGGCCCTCCACGATCGTGCGGGCCTCTTGGGCGAGCGCGTCCCAGGCGTCCTCGTCCGTCGGGAATTCCGGACGGATGACGGCCGCCTGAATGGCGGTGAGGCGGCGGCGTTCGTCCGCCTTGCGGAGGTCCTCTTCGGCCTTCGCGACCTGGTCCTTGATGCGTTCGAGCGCCGCGCCGCCCTTTTCGTACGAGCGCTTCAAGAGGGTGTTCACGTCCTCGGTGGCGAGCGCCTGCTCGCGCTCGGCGTGCTCCATCTTGCGGCGGGCGTCCTCTTCCTTGCGGGCGGCTTCGCGCACGTCCGCCTCCCAGAATTCCGCCGAGCGCGCCGTCTGCCAGTAGGAGAGGGCGTCG
>NZ_JH604943.1:7205-13830 GCF_000250875.1 Sutterella parvirubra YIT 11816
GCGTCGCGCTGCGCGACCCCCGCCCGCCAGCGGGCTTCCTGGTCGCCGCGGGTCTTGATCGCGTCGCGGGCGGCGGCGAGACACTCCTCCTGCTCGCGGGCGCGCACGACCGCGCGGTGGGCTTCGTCCAACTCGTCGAACTCGCGCGCGAGGTTGGCGGCGGTTTCAAACGTGCGCGGTTCTTCGAGCATGAAGTCCCGCAGGAAGGTGTTCAAGTCGCCCAGGTTCTTCGCGGATTGGGCCTTGGCGAGGAGCTTCATCGCGCTCTTGTCGCGGATGCGGAAGAGTTCGCGGAAGCGCTCACCGTAGGCCGAGAACGTCTGATAGACCTCGGGGTTCGGCAGCGACCGGCGCAGCCACTTGAAGTCGAAGGACGCGAACTGCGCGAAGCCGCGGAAGGCCTGGAGGTTGAAGGTCCAGGGGGAGCGCAGCACGTAGTACATGCGGTTCACCTTGCTCTCTTCGGTCGAGTCGCCCTTCACGTACGCGACCATCATGAGGGTGACGGCTTCGCCCGTGAGGTCTTCGAGCGTCAACGCGATCGCCGAGAAGGTCGAGCCCGTGCGGCTGTACTGCGTCGTCGTGCGCGTGCCGCGCTCGTCGGTTTCGGTCTGCGTGCCGAAGGCGCCTCGGAGGTAGCTCATCAGGGAGCGGTCCCCGCGGCGCTTGTCGCCTTCGCGCGCCGCGGCGTTGTAGTCGGGCGCGGGGAAGAGGAGCGTCACCATGGCGTCCAAAAGCGTCGACTTCCCCGAGCCCGAGGCCCCCACGAAGAGGAAGCCTTTGCGCGCGATCGGCACGTCGTGGTACCCGGTGAAGGTCCCCCAGTTGAGGATCTGAAGACGCGTGGCGCGGAATTGGTTGAGCCCCGCCAGGAGGTCTTCCTGACCGGACCGACCGCCCGTCGGCTTTTCGCCCGCGGACTCGTACCCGGCCGGGGTCGTCCCGGCCTCCATCGCGTCGATCTGACTCCCGTCGTCGAAGGCTTCGAGTTCGGGGGCGATGGTCGTTTCGGTGTCGCGCACGCTCATCGGGCGGCCTCCGTCGTGAAGAGGTTCTTGTTGTCGGACGTGTCGGTGACGTCCGCGGGTTCGGCGGTCTCGGCAGCTTCATCGACGCTCACGGCGCCTTCCGCATCGAGTTCGGCGCGGCCCACGCGGTTCGCCTTGTCCTTGTAGGCGGCGGTGAGCTTCGCGACGTCGTCGGCGGTGAAGAGACGCGGCAGCGTCGGGCTCACCTCCAAGGCGGACGTCCCGCGAAGGGGAAGAAGCAGTCGGCGGGCGGTCAAGCGCGACACCACGCCCGAGACGTGCCGGCGGAAGGCCTGCTCGTCCTTGAAGGCGGTGCGGTCGTAGAGCTTGAGCGCCTCGGCGATTTCTTCGGGCGTCACGACGGTGCGCTCGTCGGCGGCGCCGGCGTTCCGCATCATCTTTTCGCGAAGTTCCAGAAGGGCGCAGCTGTCGAGGAAGTTGAGCCTCTGGGTGTGAAGGAGCGACGGGGCCTTCAAGTCCCCGGTCTCCGCGCGGCGGAGCATCGCGACGCCGGCCTCTTCGTCCAAGAGGAGGTCGAGGATGAGGTCGGAGACGCGGCTCCGGATCACGGCTTCGTTGGTCAAAAGCACGCGCCAGAGCTTCGGGTGGCGGTCGCGGCGGAGGCACGGCCCTCGGAGCAGCGCCACCAACACGCGGCGCACGTTGAAGGGGAGCTCGCCCGTGTCGCCGGGCCAGAGGCCGGAGGCGTCGTCATCGTCTTCGTCGGCGTCGTCGTCCGCTTCGTCGGCCGCGTCGTCCTGATCGCCGTCTTCCGCGTCGGCTTCTTCGGCTTCCGCTTCGCCGAAATCGAATTCGGCTTCCTGTTCCGCTTCTTCGACTTCAGCGGCCTCGATTTCCAACGCGTCCGCGTAGGCCAAAAGATCGTCCGGCAGCTGGTCGTCCTTCTCTTCCGTCATCCTGTCGTCCTTCTCAATCTTCAATGCAATTCGTTCGGTTCAGTTCGCTCACCACGACCATGGGGCCGCTCACCGCGCAAACGGGTCCGCGAGGCCGCGCGCCTGCGCGCTTTGGCGGGCGCTCCGCATCATGCGCGCGACCCCGGTGGTCGTGAAGACCAACTTCGGGATCTCGGCCGACACGTCGCCTCCGGCGCGGTCGGTCCAGCTGATCGTTTCGTGTTGGGGTGCGAGGAGACTCCCCGGCGCGGTCTCGCCGTGAAGGTCCGTGCCCGAGGGCCAGACGTCGGGCATGGGCAAGCCCCGGTAGTCGTTCGCGGCGGCGGAGGGGTCCGCGCGGAAGGCCTGAATGCCTTCGGCGGAGAGTTCCACGCCGCCCGAGAGGTGCCCTTCGTCCATCGCGGCCGCGAGCGCGGAGATGCGCTTCGAGCGGCGTTTGGGCGCTTTGGGCGTCTTGGGAGCCTTGACGTCCTGACCCGTCAACTGCGCCTCCGTCACGGCTTCGAGCGCCTCGGCGGCGGCCGAGAGGACGGCGTCGGAGGCGGCGGATTCAGGCGCTTCAGCGGCATCCACCGATTCAGCGGCTTCCGCGGCCTCACCGTACCGGGCGGCGAGCGTCAGAAGCCCCACGATGCTCCCCAAGCCCTGATGGTTGGGGACGTGCGACCAGACTTCGGAAACCGACACCTTCCCGCGGCCCTCCATCTTGGCGAGCCCGAGCGCCTCGACCACGGCAAGGCGGAGCTCGCCGTAGTTGATTTCCGCAAAGCGGATGCGCTGGGCGAGCGCCTCGCGGTCGATTTCGGGCGGGGGCGCGACGGAGACGTCGTAGTTTTCGACGTCGACCGAGGGGTCGTCCAACTCATACTGCGTCGGCGAATGGATGTCGGCGTTGGGGAGGACGAGCTCGAGGAACGTTTTCCTTTGATGCGCGTCCTCGCGGGCCGCGGCCGCGGCCGCACGCGCTTCACGCAGAAGCTGCCCCATGCGGCGCTCCTCTACGTACTCGCGCGACTCGACGAATTGGCGCAGGCTCTGCGCGAGGCGCCGCATCACGTCGTGCGTGTCCATGGAGCGGGAGAGGAGTTCGCTTCGGAGCTGCGCGAGGGTGCGCCGTTCGCGGAGCGACAATTCCCCGTAGAAGGGCTGCTGCGTGATGCGCTCCAGCGCGGCTTCCATTTCCGCGGAGGCGCTCTCGTTCGTGAGCAACCGGTAGAACCCCGTGAAGGCGAGGCCCGCTTCGCTCTGCGCGATCTCGTCGTAGCCCGCGAAGAATCGCTCCAGCACGTCGCCACGCGACCCTTCGCTCGTCATGATGCGCTCGCGCAGGTCGAGGTTGAGCCGGTCGAACTCTTCGCGCACGCTGCGGAAGTCGTTCAACAACTCCGCGAAGAGCTCCAGAATGTCTCCCGTGCGGGCCTGCGCGGCGTCCTTCCCTAAGACCGTCCTTGCGCCGGCTTTGACGGCCGCGATCTCTTCGTCGATGCGGCGCTTTTCGGCTTCGAGCTGTTCGATCCGTCGGGCGGGGTCGGGGTCGGCGTCCTGCGCCAACTTCACGACCGCGTGCGCGAGCATTTCGAGGCGGCTTTCCGACGGCCCCGAGCGGCGCGTCAACGCGCGCGAAAGGATGCGGATCGCTTCCAATGCGCCGGCGGTCAATTCGTACTGCTCTTCCAGGGCCCCTGCGGGGAGCCTCGTCACCAGGTACCCCTCGCGCACGAAGCGGGCGGCAAGAGCGCGGGCGTCTTCGGGCGAGACGGCTTCGAGCGTCGCCTCGGCCCAAAGGGGCGCGAGGCGCTCCAGAAAGACGGAGCCCGGCAGCGTGCGCTCCTCTTCGTAGAGGAGCGCCTGCAGAATGCCGATCACGAGCGGGCCCTGCTGGCTCGCGAGAAGCCGCCACATCGGGGCGTCGCGGAGCGTGCGGTAGCGTGCGGTCAGTTCACGTGCGGAGGACAAGGGAAAACCTTTTGGAAACCTTTCGGGGTGAGCGGCGCGGAACCGCATGAAAATCCCAATATTGTCGCACGGATGCGCTTTCTTGAGGCGGCGCCGACTAAGGAAGGACGCGTAGTCCGGGGCGTCGGGCGGTGGTTTCGTCAAACGTGCCTGCCGGGTTGTCGGCGGGGCCCTCCGCGAGGCTCAGAATCGCCCGGCGGCGGGCCTATCATGGTGGGACCCGCATCATCCCCCGACAAAGAACCGAAAAACGAGGAGGAGACCCCCGACATGTCCCGCGAGAAGGCGAAGGCTTGGTTGGACGCGCACGGCTACGGCGAGCGCGTCATCGTGATGGAGGAATGCACGGCGACGGTGGCTTTGGCCGCCGCGGCGCTCGGGTGCGAACCCGCCCACATCGCGAAGACGATGGCCTTCGAGGGGCGTGAGGGCGAGGGGCCCATCCTCGTTCTCGCGGCGGGGGACGCGAAGATCTCGTCGTCCCTCTTCAAGAAAACGTTCGGACTCACCGCCCGGATGATCAAGGGCGACGTTTTGGAAGGGAAGGTCGGTCACACCCCGGGCGGCGTATGTCCCTTCGGGGTCAACCCCGGGATCTCGGTCTGGCTCGACCGGTCGCTTCTCGCTTTTGAGTACGTCTATCCCGCCTGCGGCGACGACCGCACGGCGGTGAAGTTCCGTCCCGAGGAGCTCTATGAGGCCGCGGAGGCGAAGGGGTGGGTGGAGGTGACGAAGCCGAGGGAGTGAACTTACGCCTTGGTTTCAGAAGGATCGAGCAGCCAATCCAAAACGTTGAGCTGCTTGATCCCGTTGATGTTCCGGCCGGCGCCCAACGTGTCCAGTGTCAGCAGGAAACGTTCGTGATTGTCCCGAATCCCGCTGAAGGCGCCGACTTCGCGCTTGTAGACCTCAGGATCCAAAACGCTTGTTGATACCTGATAGTAGTGAACGTCGTCGCCTCGCAGAGCCACGAAGTCGACTTCGTTTTGTCCCGCTTTCCCAATGAAGACGGATGTGTAGCGTCGCCGGAGCTCAAGGAAGACGATGTTTTCGAGCAGTCGTCCGTAGGCCGGATCGCTGGCGTGGACCAGTCGTCGATGTAGTCCGGGGTCGCACAGGTAGTACTTTTCCTGCGTCGTCAGAATTTTCCGTCCCACGACGTCGTATCGCGGCACCTTGAGGAAGATGTAGGACGCCTCAATCCCCGTAAGGTAGGCCGAAATAGTCTTGTTGGAGACGGTGTGGCCGGCGCTGACAAGCGTGTTGGTGATGTTGCGCGCGGAGACGGCGCTCCCGATGAGGGACGCCAACGTATTGACGAGTTTTCGAAGCAGATTCGCGTCCCGCAACTCAAGTCGGCTTTGGATGTCTCGGAATAGAACCCCCGTCACGAGCATCTCATAGTAGTCGTTGAGCAAGGCGTCGTTGTCGCGAAGGACCGCGGCCGCCGGAAAGGAACCGATATTCACGTACCGGTTGAAATCCTCTTCCTTGGTGTATTGGTCGGACTCGACCGCAAGTCGGAACTCGGCGAAAGAGTACGGCATGACTTCCAAAGGCATGTATCGGCCGGTCAGGTACGTGGCCAACTCCCCGGAGAGAAGGTATGCATTGGAGCCGGTGACGTACACGTCGAGGTTCGGTTTGAGCAGCAGACTGTTGAGAACGTGCTCGAAGCCGACGCACTCTTGAACTTCGTCGATGTAGACGTAATGGGTTTCGTCGTCAACGATGCGGCAGATGATGCTTTGGTAGAGCCCCTCAGCGCTCTTGGCCTGCTCGTCAGCGATGTCGTCCAAGTTGAAGCTGATGATGTGATTCTCAGGAACACCCTCTCGGCGCAACGCTTCCCTGTGCAGATGGAGAAGCGTCGACTTTCCCGAGCGCCGAGGTCCCATGATGACCTTGATGAAATGCGTTTGACGCAAACGTTGCAGGCGATCGAGGTAGCTCGTGCGTGGGATGAGATGCGGAGGAGTGTTCATGGTGAGATCCTGTTTTTGTTTTGAGCACGTACAGTACACAAAACTAAGGAAACATCATTTTTGTGTAGTATAGGTCTCCAAAAGCGAAAAAACAAGAATTTTGTGTAGCGTGATACACGGAACCCATAAAAACACCGAAACCGTGTCGCATGCAACACGGTTTCGATCGTTTTGACTTTTCGTAACTCGTACTGTCACAGAATTTCATAACTCGTAGTATCACACTTCAATAACTCATACTGTCACAAGTTTGATAACTCCTTTGTCACAGACCATCATCGTTCTGCTGTCACAGTTTGTTGTCAAAAGGCTACCTTCCAGTAACAAGTCCTACTGCAAAAAAAAGAGGATTCGGGCATACCTGTGGGTAAAAGCTCTTAAAAGCCATCCTTCGCATTGTCATATCCATGACCGGCGCGAGAGCCATCAGAGTGAGTCTTCAGCGCGTGCATCAGGCTCCTCATCAGGAAACCTTTGGCTTTTGTAACAAATAGCACATGATCGACATGATCATGACGGAGCGATCGAACCGGAAAGTTGAGCTTCCGGGAAGCTGTTAGCCAAGAGGGACAAGGCCTGCAGAGATACATGATTCGTCAGCCGACCCACAGGTATCCACGAAGAGCCCTTTTTCATCGCGGGGCTCTGTTTCAGATGGTCCGGAGAAGTTGGCAGTCCCATCAGGCTCATGACAATACTTCTCAACAAGATGGCTTTCAATCTGCTGACCAAAATGCAA
>NZ_JH604944.1:0-6217 GCF_000250875.1 Sutterella parvirubra YIT 11816
GGGCGTTCGGACGAATTTTTCGCATCCCCCGGTCTTAGGACACGTACTTCGCTGTTGCCCAGATCAGGAAGGATTCAAGCCCTTTGGTTCTAGCAATTTCAAGCCCAAGGATGAGTGATGTACCCCATGCCCAAGAGATGGCAATGGATGTCCCTAAGTACAAAGATGGAAGCATAATATCTCCGAATTCAAATGCTTCCTAAGATACATGATCCTTGAATGCCGCTCAGAACTGGACAAGAAACTGGACAAAAACCCATCAAAAACCCCCTCCGGGAGACATCCCGGAGGGGGTCAGTTCATGCACCGAAAAGATGTATTCTCAGTGCTCCGTGTGCTTGAACATGCGCAGGCCCGTGCTCATCGAAGAGAGCGTCGTGGCGCCGCCCATCACGTCTTCGCGGAAGCTCATGTAAATATGCGCGATCGAGAAGAGGATGAAGACGTACATCAGCGCATGGTGCGTCGTACGAACCGCCTGAGCGTCACCGAAGAGGGTGAACACCCAGCCGAACCACGCCATCCAGCCCGTGTCCCAACCCCAGGCCTGCGCGTAGAGCGCGAGACCCGTGATGATGATCACGATGCTGCCCAGCACGAACATCGCGAACATCGCGAGCTGCGCGAGGGGGTTGTGGCCGGCGTATTCCGGGCTCGTCTTGCGCATGAAGAGGTAGTAGGCGATCTGCGTGAAGACGCCCTTCCACCACTTCATGCTCCAGAGCGGCGGGAGGAAGATCATCCGAGCGTAGCGGTTCCCGACCACCACCCAGTAGAGGCGGTAGACGAAAAGGCCCGTGAAGATGATCCCGGCCGCAAAGTGGGCGAGGCGGATGTAGCCGAAGTCGTACGTGATCCACGTATCGCCCAGGTTGGAGACGAGCGGCGCGCCGATCAGGAAGCCCGTGAAGATCATCACGAACATCGTGATCGACATCGCCCAGTGCCAGACGCGAACCGGCGCCTCCCAGACGTAGAGAGGATGCGTCCCCGCAGAGACGTCGACCTCAAAGGTGACCGGATCGATTTTCATAACCGTCCTCCTTGATCACTCAGCGGACCTGAACCTTGCAGAGCTCCTCGCCGTCGGGGTCGAGAAGGTGCGTCGCACAGGCGAGGCACGGGTCGAAGCTGTGGATCGTACGGATGATTTCAAGCGGCTGGTGCGGGTCGGCAACCGGCGTGCCGATCAGGGACTGCTCAAAGGCGCCCTTCTGGCCGTCGGGCGAACGCGGCGAGGCGTTCCACGTCGTCGGGACGATGGCCTGCCAGTTGGCGATGCGTTCGTCCTTGATGACGCACCAGTGACCGAGCGCGCCGCGCGGGGCTTCGCAGAAGCCGACGCCGCGGCATTCCTTCGGCCAGGTGGACGGTTCCCAAAAGGTCATGTCCGCGGCGGCCTCGTCGCCCGCCTTGATGTTGGCGGTGAGGTCGTCGACGTACTGCACCATCTTGTGGGCGGTCCAGCGGCATTCGAGCGCGCGGGCGGCATGGCGGCCGAGCGTCGAGAAGACGGCTTCGAGCGGAAGGTTGAGTTCCTTGAGCAGATCGAGCGCCGGTTCCTTGATGTGCGGAACGTTCTTCGCCACGCCCATGACGAGGCGGGCCAACGGACCCACTTCCATCATGTGGCCCTTCCAGCGCGGGCTCTTGATCCAGGAGTACTTGCCGTCGGCGGCGAGCCACGAGAACTTCGTCTTCGTGCCTTCGGAGCCTTCGGGCAGCGCAAAGGCGGCGTCCGTGACGCCTTCCCACGGGTGGAGGCCCTTGGCTTCATCCGGATAGCGGTACCACGAGTGGTCCACGAATTCCTGAATCTGGTTGAGGTCGCGCAGGTCGACGTCGTGGACTTCGTCCAGCTTCCCGTCGATGATCGCGCCGCGCGGCAGCTGGAGGGATTCGTCCGACCAGTCGTTCGCGATTTCCGGGAAGTCGCCGTAGCAGAGCACGTTCTTGTTCGAGAGACCCGCGCCGTACTTGAACCATTCCGGATAGAGCGAAGCGATCGCCTTGATGTCGGGCAGATAGACGTTCTCGACGATTTCGACGGAACGCTTGGCGACGTCACGCATGTAGTTGAGCGTAACTTCGTTGACCATCGTGCCCTGCGCGCCCGTGTCGTGCATGTTGATCGGGCAGGCGACGCCGCCGACCAGGTAGTTCGGGTGCGGGTTCTTGCCGCCCAGGATCGTGTGAATGCGCACGATCTCCTTCTGGAAGTCGAGCACTTCAAGGTAGTGCGTGACCGCAAGAAGGTTGACGGCGGGCGGGAGCTTCATTTCGGGATGGCCCCAGTAGCCCTTGTTGAAGATGCCGAGCTGACCCGAAGCGACGAACTTCTTCAGACGGTTCTGCACGTCGCGGAAGTAGCCGACGCTCGCCATCGGATGCGAGGGCGAGATCTTCTGCTGGAGTTCGGCGGTTTCGCGCGGATCCGCTTCCAGAGCGCTCACGACGTCGACCCAGTCGAGCGCGGAGAGCTGATAGAAGTGCACGATGTGGTCGTGCGTGTAGAGGGCCGCGTTGATCAGGTTGCGGATGATGTTCGCGTTCTTCGGGATCTTGATCCCGATGGCGTCTTCGACGCTTCGCACGGCCGCAAGGGCGTGAATGCCCGTGCAGACGCCGCAGATGCGTTCGACGAAGGCCCAGGCGTCGCGCGGGTCGCGACCCTTGAGGATCACCTCAAGGCCGCGCCACATGGTGCCGGTGCTCATGCTGTCGGCGATTTTCTGGTCGTCCCCGAGGATGGCCTGCACGCGCAGGTGACCTTCAATTCGGGTGACCGGGTCGACGACGATGCGGCGTTCGTTGCTCATTCTTCACCTCCGATCTCTTTGTTCGTCTTGGCGCGGGCCTGCGCAACCGCAGAGAGGGCCGCATGCGCCGCAGCGGCGGCGCCCACGACGGCGACCGTCGCGAGACCCACCTTGTCCACCGTGGCTTCGACGCCGCCCCAACCCGGGGGAAGGATGGTGGTTTCGTGTTTGTAGAAGGAACCCTTGTCGAAGAAGTTGGGTTCGGAGCAGCCGATGCAGCCGTGGCCGGACTGAACGGGCCAGGAGAGGCCTTCGTTCCAGCGGACGGTCGAGCAGGCGTTGTAGGTCGTGGGACCCTTGCAGCCGACCTTGTAGAGGCAGTAGCCGAGCTTGGCGCCGAGGTCGTCGAACTTCTCGACGAACTGACCGGCGTCGAAGTGGCCGCGGCGGTAGCACTTGTCGTGGATGCGCTGGCCGTAGAACATCTTCGGGCGGCCCATGCGGTCGAGCGGAGGCAGACGGTCGTAGGTGAGGATGTAGGTGACGACCGCGGTCATCACTTCAGGAATCGGCGGGCAGCCCGGAACGAGCACGATCGGCTTGTCCTTGATGACTTCCGTGATCGGCACGGCGTTCGTCGGATTGGGCTTGGCGGCCTGCACGCAGCCCCAGGCCGCGCACGAGCCCCAGCCGATGACGGCCTTGGCGTTCGCGCAGACGTGCTTGATCTTATTGAGGAAGATCTCGCCGCCCGGGATGCAGTTGACGCCGTCGTCGTTCAAGGGAACGTTCCCTTCGACCGCGACGATGTAGTTGCCCTTGTACTTTTCGATCGTTTCTTCGAGGGCTTCTTCGGCCTGATGCCCCGCCGCCGCCATGATCGTGTCGTCGTAGTCGAGCGAGATCATCGAGAGGACGAGGTCCTTCGCGACCGGCGTGTACGAGCGGATGAAGGATTCGGTGCAGCAGGTGCATTCGAGACCGTGCAGCCAAATCACGGGCGTGCGCGGCTTCGTCTCGAGCGCTTCCGCGATGTCCTGAGCGCCGGCGCTGCCCAGACCGAGGCTGGCAGCGGTGAGCGAGCAGAACTGCAGGAAGCTGCGGCGACTGACGCCCTGACGCCGAAGCGCTTCATATTGCGTTTCGAACATAAGGAATCTCCTTTGTCCTTGGGGTCTTTGAAAAGGTTGACGTCCGGTGCGCCAAGGCATGTTTTCCCGCTTCGCGCACGCAGGCGGACGTTTCACCCCGTACGCTATAGCAAAGCGACGGTTTCCACCATTGTTCGTCGAGGTGAAAAGCGGGAATTTGGGGTAGTCATTTGGTACTACCCGTGAGTAGTTTCGTTTTCAAATTCCTCCCAACGGCCGACCCGAACCCCTCCAACGGGGAATGGCCGCGCGGGCCGGGCGTTCCTATACTTTCCTGCAATGATCGGGGTGGTGTTGCCGGCGCGGATCCGGCGAAAAGGCCGGGTACCGGAAACTTTCGCCGTTCGCACCCACCTCCCGAGCCTCTTCAAACCCCGCCGCACCGGCACCAAGCGCCGTGCGGCGCCCAAATCCCGAGCGCGTTTCCGACATGACTGCCACTCTGCGAGTTCACACCCTCGACCCGTCCGAACACTTCCGGGCGGCCTTCGGGACGATTGAGAAGACGCGCTTTGCGGGCGTACCCGCATTGAACCCCAAGCTCACGGTCGAACCCCGGGGCTTCCGCCGCTGGGGAAACGACTGGGTGGGCGTCATGGTGACGCCCTGGAGCGTCTTCGCGGTCTTCTGTGCGGGGAACCGCGCGGGCTGGGAAGGCGCCGCCGCGGGGAAGGTCCGTCTCGTGGAACTCCCGGGCGGAGACTTCCCCTTCACCGTGATTGAGGACGACGTGGCGGGCCTCTACGCGTCGCTCTCTTTGATGAGCCCCGCGGATCAGCTCGCCGACCAGGCGACCGCGCAGGCCTTCGCGGACGAGTGCCTGCGCGCGATGCTCACAGCCAACCGCCTCCCCGAAGACGACGAGGACGCAGACGCCATCCTCACCGTTCCGCCCACCGCGGACGGGAAGCTCCACCGCGTGATTCCCATCAAGGCGACGCCGCCCAAAAACTGGACGGAGACGCCGGCGTTGACGCCTGAGCCCCCGAAACCCGAACCCCCGAAGCCCCGCGGCGCGATCTCGCGGCGCGCGCTCTTCGGCGGGAGGAGCCGTGCAGAAAAAACGGCCGAAGACAGCCCGGCGCAGCCGGCCGCGAACGCCGCGGCCGACGTGACGAACCCCGCGAACCCGACGGCGCCCGAATCCGCCCCGTCCGTGACGGAGGTGTCAGGTGTTTGACCCCGGCCATATCCTCGTCGATCTCTGCGAGAGGCGCTGCGAGCGCCTCACCGTGACGGTGTGCAACACCCGCACGGCCCGCGTCGCGAACGAACTCGTGAAGCCCGAATCGCGCCAGAACGCGAGGCGGCTGATCGGCCTCGTCTACGGGCTCTGCCCCCTGGCGCACCTCAATGCCTTCGACGCCGCGCGCGGGGCGGCCAAAGGGATTTCGGTCGCGGAACTGCGCGAACGCACCCTCGCCTTCGGCGAATCCGCCCTGATGCTCGAAGCCCTCACGGAAAACCTCCGCGTGATGACCTTGGAAGTTCAGACGCTTCTCCCCGCGGGCCCGCGCATCACCGACGACATCACGAACGCCAAGCGCTTCGGGTCGCTGCGCGGCAAGGTTCAGACGCTCGTTCACGTGGCGAGCGCGATGGATCCGCTCGCCGCCTCGGACGACGGCCACGCCTGGACCCAGGCCGCCGAAGTGGTGGACCTGGTACTCCCGGGCCTCACCGACGCCTTCCGCGACATGCTCTTCGGCATGACGCCCGAAGCGTGGCTCGAAACCGCGACGGCTTCCCCGGAAGCGATGCTCGACTGGGCGAAGGCCCATTCGGACCGCCTTCCCGCCGCCGCGTGGCTCGTCCACGTCGCCGAGCGCGGCCCCCGTTGGGGCGCCGTCGACTGCGAGCGCCTCCCCGCCGCCCCCGTCATCATGGACGAGCTGGGCTCGCGTATGCTCTCGGAATCGGGTTTTGCCCTCGCGCCGCGGCTACAGCACCGGCCGCGCCTCACCGGGGCGTTCGCCCGCATGGAGCACGCCGCGATCTTCCGCCCGTTCTCGCGCCGCGGGCCCGACGCCCTGACGTTGACGGCCGCGCGCCTTTTTGAATGCACGCTCGCGCTCCGGCTCTTGGAGGGCGGCGCCCAATCGCGCATGCGCCGCTTCGCGGGTCTTGAAGCCGCGGGGACGCCGCTCGTCGCGTCGGCGTTGACCTCTGAGGGCGCCGTCGGCACGGCCGAATCCGCCCGCGGGCTTCTCGCCCACGCGTTGACGCTCGACGCCGACGGGCTTCCCGCGGCGCTCGCGATCACGTCCCCCACCGAATGGCAGTTCGCCCCCGAAGGCGCCGCCGCCC
>NZ_JH604944.1:6261-13589 GCF_000250875.1 Sutterella parvirubra YIT 11816
CGAAGGCGCCGCCGCCCGCGTCGCCGCCGAGATCGTGCGGCGCCTCTGCGGCGAAGGCCCCAAGTGCGAACGCTGCCGCCAAGCTCTTGAACAAACCCTGAAGGAAGCGCTCTTCGGACTCGACGCCTGCGTCCCGGTCGTCTTCCAGCACCGCGCCAACGGAGGCCAGCCCCATGCATGAAGTTTCGATCGCCGAAGGGATTCTCGACGTCGTCGAGCGCACGGCCGAAGCCAACCAGATCGCCGCCGTGGGCTCGATCCGCGTCGCGGTGGGGGAATTGGCCGGGGTCGACATCCCGAGCCTCACCTTTGCGTGGCAGAGCGTGAGGAAGGGCTCCGTCGCCGAGCGCGCCGAGTTGGTCCTTGAGCGCCCGCCCGGGCGCGCCTGGTGCATGACCTGCGGGAAGGACGTCCCGCTCGCGCGCTACGGCGACCCCTGCCCCGACTGCGGGGGGTTCCAGCTGATGGCGACGGGCGGCACGGAACTGCGCGTCGTCGACTTCACGGAGCTCACCGACGAGGGATCGGACAAAAACGCCGAAGGCTGACGCCGGCCCGAAGTAGGGGCGTCCGGAGCGCCGCTCCGGCTCCTGCCATCGGCGCCATCCCCCAAGACATTCACTACGAAAACCCATCTACGAACAGGAACCCGAACACCATGTGCACGACTTGCGGCTGCGGGAGCGGCCACACCCACACGCACGTCCACACGGACGAAAACGGCATCGAGACGATCACGGTCCACGAACACCACCACGACCACGATCATCACCACGATCATGATCACGGGGACCACCACCATCACCACGATCACGACCACGGTCCGCAGCACAGCCACATGCCGGGCACCCCGGCCGCGCGCGCCGTGATGGTCGAAGAGGACATCCTCGGGCGCAACAACCGCATCGCGAACGAAAACCGCACCGAGTTCGCGAAGCACCGCGTGTTGGCTTTGAACCTCGTCTCCTCGCCCGGGTCCGGGAAGACCGAGCTCCTTTCCGCCACGCTCACGAAGCTCGCGGGCGACATCCCCACCGCCGTCATCGAAGGCGACCAGGAAACGACGAACGACGCCGCCCGCATTCAGGCAACCGGCACCCGCGCCGTGCAGATCAACACCGGGAAGGGCTGCCACTTGGACGCCCAGATGGTGAAGGACGCCTTGGCGCGCCTCCCGCTCGAAGACGCCTCGATCCTCTTCATCGAAAACGTCGGAAACCTCGTCTGCCCGGCGGAGTTCGACCTGGGCGAAGCCCACAAGGTCGCGGTGCTTTCCGTCACCGAAGGCGAAGACAAGCCGCTCAAGTACCCCGACATGTTCCGCGCGGCGGACATCTGCATCATCAACAAGGTGGACCTTCTTCCCTACCTCAAGTTCGACATCGAGAAGGCCGAGGAATTCATCCGGCGCGTCAACCCCCGCGCGAAGATCTTCCGCACGTCGGCCACCTCGGGCGAAGGGTTGGAGCGCTGGAACGCGTGGCTCAAAGCCTCGCTTCTCGCCGCCTCGATCTGATCTCCACCCACAGGGAACAAAGGAACGCCCATGACGGCAACCGCGAAGAACTTCCGCGTCAACGGTCTCGTGCAGGGCGTGGGCTTTCGCCCGACGGTCTACCGGATCGCGGCAGCGCTCAACCTCACCGGCTACGTCTGGAACGACGCGGCCGGCGTGGGGGTTCACCTGGAGGGCGACCCCGAGGCGCTCGCCGCCTTCCCCGAGACGCTCATCCGGGAGAAGCCCCCGCTCGCGCGCATCGACGTGATCACGCCGGAAGACGCGCCTTTCGAGGGGTGCGAAGCCTTCACGATCACGGAGAGCCGCTCGGAGGGTCCCGTCGTCACGGCGATCACGGCGGACGCGGCCACCTGCCGGGCGTGTCTGGAGGACGTCTTCACGGCGGGAAACCGCCGCCACCGCTACGCCTTCACCAACTGCACGCACTGCGGGCCGCGCTTCACGATCACGAAGTCGCTCCCCTACGACCGGCCGCAGACCTCGATGCGCGTCTTTCCGATGTGCCCGGCCTGTTTGAAGGAGTACGAGGATCCCCTCGACCGGCGCTTTCACGCGCAGCCCAACGCCTGCCCCGTCTGCGGGCCGCAGCTGACGCTTCTTTCCATCACGGGCGAGGCGATCCCCGGCGACCCCGTGCGCGAAACCGTGCGGCTCCTCAAAGAAGGCAGAACCGTCGCCGTCAAGGGGCTCGGGGGCTTTCACCTCGCCGTGATCGCGAACGACGCGGCCGCGGTCGCGAGGCTCCGCGACCGGAAGGGCCGCTCGGAAAAGCCCCTCGCCGTCATGTGCGCGAACCTCGCGTCCGCCGCGACCTTTGCGCAGGTGAACGACGCCGAGCGCGAGCTCATGCTCTCCCCGGCGCACCCGATCGTGCTTTTGAAGAAGCGCCCCGACGCACCCGCGTGGCCGGGGGTCGCGGACGGCCTCACCGAGATCGGCGTGATGCTTCCCTACACACCGCTTCACGCCCTTCTCTTTCACGCGCTCGCGGGCGAACCCGAAGGGACGGCGTGGTTGGAGGACGCCGTCATCCCGGAAGCCCTCGTCATGACGAGCGCGAATCCCGGGGGTGAACCCCTCGTGATCGACAACGACGAAGCGATGCGGCGGCTCGCCCACATCGCCGACGCCGTGCTCCTTCACAACCGCGAGATTCTTCTCCGAAACGACGACAGCGTCGTGCGGGTCGCCGAAGAGGGCCCCCTCTGGGTGCGCCGCGCCCGCGGAGCGGTGCCGGAATCGATCGTCATGCCGGACGTTCCCGGCATGGATGAGGCCTCGCGCCCCTCGGTCCTCGCCTACGGCCCCTGGATGAAGGAGACGCTCTGCCAGACGCGCGGCGGCGAAGCCTTCCTCTCGCAGCACATCGGCGACCTGGAAAACCGGACCGTCGTTCACGCGATGAAGGAAGGGGCCGAACATTTGGCCCGCATTCTCGCCAAGGCGCCCGACGCCTTCGCCTGCGACGCGCACCCCGACTTCGCCTCGACGCACGAAGCCGAAAGGCGCGCGGTCGAGTCGGGCCTCCCCCTCGTCAAGGTCCCGCACCACGCCGCGCACGTCGCGGCGGTGGCGGCGGAAGCAGGGATGACGGGGCGCGTCTTGGGGCTCGCCTTGGACGGGGTCGGCCTCGGCCCCGACGGCACGCCCTGGGGCGGGGAACTCCTCGCGCTCGAACCCGACCACTTCACCCGCCTCGGGCACCTCGCGCCGCTCGCGCTCCCCGGCGGGGACCGCGCCGCGCGCGAGTGCTGGCGCGTGGGCGCGGCGCTCATGGACGCCGTGGGGCTCGCCGACCGGATCGGCGAGGTCTTCCCCGAGACGCCCGAAGCCCGCCAGATTCCGAAGCTCGCGAAGATTGAACGCCTCTCGCCCCGGACGACGTCGCTCGGCCGACGCTTCGACGCCGTCACCGCCGTCCTCGGCTTCGTCACGGTGCAGCAGGACGAAGCCTGGGCGGCGATGCGCCTTGAGGCGGAAGCGCAGAAGGCCGCGGACGCCATGGGGCTTGCCGACTTTGGTGCGTTCCCCTACTGGCCCGATGCCTGGCAGATTCATGCGGACGGCGTTCTCGACATGACGACCCTCGATCGTCGTCTCGTCGAAGGGCGCCTCGCGGGCGAAGACCCCGCGAAGCTCGCGCTTCTCTGGCAGACGACGCTCACCCATGCCCTTGCCGACTGGGCCGTGAAGCTCTGCGGGAACGATCCCGCGGGCGCGCACATCGTGCTCTCGGGCGGGTGCGTCGTCAACCGGACGTTGGCGGACGGCCTTCCCCGCCTCATGCGCCTTCGCGGGATCGACGCGGTGCTTCCGCACCGTGCGCCGCCCGGCGACGGCGGCGTCGCCTTGGGGCAGGCGTGGATCGCCCTCCGGGCGCTCGCCCTCGGCCGCACCGACTATGATTTCAAAGCTTGACGGGGCGGCTTGAAGCCCAAAATCAGCCCCAGCCGCACCGTTTCCCACTTTTCAGGAGTACCGACCCATGTGCCTTGCCATCCCCGCACGCATCACCCGCGTTGCCGATGACGGCCGCACCGCCGAAGCCGACATCGGCGGCATCGAGAAGTCGATCGACGTCTCCCTCATCGACGACCCGAAGCCCGACGACTGGGTGATCGTTCACGTGGGCTTCGCATTGAACCGCATCAGCCCCGAAGAGGCCGCCGAAACCCTGAAGCTCATCAACGCCGAAGGGGGCCTCTCGTGAAGTACGTCGACGAATACCGCACCCGCCCCGAAGCGCAGGCGCTCGCGGCCAAAATCCGCGAAGAGGCCGATCCCGCCCGCGTCTACCGCTTCATGGAGTTCTGCGGCGGGCACACGCACGTGCTCTCGCGTTGGGGCCTGACCGACCTTCTCCCTGAGAACGTCCGCATGATCCACGGCCCCGGCTGCCCCGTGTGCGTGCTCCCCATGGGCCGCATCGAGAGCGCGCGCGAACTCGCCTTGGAGCACGACGTCACGCTCTGCACCTACGCCGACCTGCTGCGCGTTCCCGCGGTGAAGGGAAAGTCGCTCTTCGACGCCCGCGCCGAAGGGGGCGACGTCCGCATGATCTACTCGCCCATGGACGCGGTCAAAATGGCCCGCGAGAATCCGGAGCGCCAGATCGTCTTCTTCGCGATCGGCTTCGAGACGACGACGCCGCCCACGGCCGCGGCGATTCTCGCCGCGAAGGCGGAGGGCCTCAAAAACTTCTCCGTCGTGTGCTCGCACGTGCTGACGCCCGCGGCGATGAACCACATTCTCGACACGCCCACGGCGCCCAAATTGGACGGCCTCGTCGGCCCCGCCCATGTCTCGACCGTGATCGGTTGGAAGCCCTACGCGTCGTTCGCGGAAAAGCGCCGCGTGCCCGTCGTCGTGGCGGGCTTTGAGCCGCTCGACATGCTGCTCTCCATCCTGATGCTCGTCCGCCAGGTCAACGACGGCCGCGCCGAAGTCGAAAACGAATTCACCCGCGCGGTCACGGCCGACGGGAACCGCAAGGCGATCGCGCTCATGGACGAGGTCTTTGAGCTGCGCGACAGTTTCGAATGGCGCGGTCTCGGGAGCGTCCCGCACTCCGCCCTCAAAATCCGCGAGGCCTACGCCGAATTCGACGCCGAGCGCCGCTTCAACCTCCCCTACCGGAGCATCCCGGAGCCCAAGTCCTGCCTCTGCGGCGAGATCCTCAGGGGCGAGAAGGAGCCCGCGCAGTGTCCGCTCTTCGGGCGCGGTTGCACGCCCTCGCACCCGATCGGCGCCTGCATGGTCTCGTCCGAAGGCGCCTGCGCCGCGCTCTGGACGTACGGCCGCCGCGCCGACAAAGAGAAGACGAAGAACACGAACCAGGAGACGACCAAGTGATCAACATCAAGACCGGCCGCGTCGCGATGACGCACGGCTCCGGCGGCCGCGCCACGGCGGAACTCATCCGCTCGATCTTTGCGAAGCACTTCTCGAACGAGTGGCTCGATCAGCGCCACGACGGCGCGGTGCTCCCGCCCATCACGAATCCCGTCGCGGTCTCCTGCGACGCGCACGTCGTGAAGCCCCTCTTCTTCCCCGGGGGCGACATCGGCCGCCTCGCGGTGGCGGGGACGGTGAACGACGTGAGCGTCTGCGGCGCGAAACCCCTCTGGCTCGCCGCGAGCTTCATCCTTGAAGAGGGTCTCCCCTTCGAGGTGCTCGACCGCGTCTGCGCCTCGATGGCCGCGACCGCGAAGGAAGCGGGCGTCGCGATCGTCACGGGCGACACCAAGGTGGTGGACCGCGGCCTCGCTGACGGCCTCTACATCTCGACCGCCGGGATCGGTGAGAAGATCACGTCCCGCACGATCGCGGGCACGGAAGCGAAGCCCGGCGACGTCGTGATCGTCACCGGGACGATGGGCGACCACGGCACGGCGATTCTGTCGGAGCGCGAAGGGATGAGCTTCGGGACGACGATCGAATCGGACGCCGCGCCCCTCAACGCCGTCGTGGCGGCGGTGCTCGAAGCCGCCCCCGACACGCACGTGCTGCGCGACCCGACCCGAGGGGGCCTTGCCACGACCCTCAACGAAATCGCGACCGAGAGCAACACCGGGATCCTTCTCGACGAAGCCCTCATCCCCGTGAAGCCCGAAGTGAAGGCCGCGTGCGAATTCCTGGGGCTCGACCCCCTCTACGTCGCGAACGAAGGGAAGCTGATCGTGATCTGCCCCGAGGCGCAGGCCGAAGCGGCGCTCGCCGCCATCCGCACCTCGCCCTACGGGCGCGACGCGGCCGTGGTCGGCCGCGTGACGGAAGAAAACGCCGGCTTCGTCGAGATGACCACCCTGATGGGCGGCCGCCGCGGCGTCGACTGGCTCACGGGCGAGCAGCTCCCCCGCATCTGCTGACCGGGTTTGCCGGACTCCATCAGCACGAAGCCCGCGGCGTCAGGTCCGCGGGCTTCGTCGTTTCGGAATTCGGGATTCGGCGGTTCGACGGTTCGACGGTTACGCCTTCTTGTCGCCGGGCTGTTCTTCCTGCTTCTCTTCAGCCTTTTCTTTGGTCTTCTCTTCCGGCTTCGCTTCGGCGGGTTCCGTCTTCGCCTTCATCTTTTCGAGAATCTTCGCCGTCTGCGCGCTCCCGTCGTCGACGCCCTTGTAGAGCATGACCGTTTTCCAGTTGACGACGAACATCAGCGCGACGACGGCGAGCCCCTGGAGGGCGTAGCCCGTCAGCGTCGCGGCGGAGGGTTCTTCCGTCAAGCCGTAGAAGGCGAGAAAGAAGACGCGCGGGTCGTTCGACTGCCAGGCCGTCACCGTGAAGGCGAGAAGACTCGCCGCGTAGAAGAGAAACGCCACGCCCAGAAGCGTCTTCTGGATCGGCCAGCGGAAGCCCCTGCGGCGCGCGATCAGGAAGATCACGACGGGGATGAGGAAGGGGACCGCCATCAGCGTGGTGTTGAGAAGCCAGGAGAGCATGGGGGTGTCGGTGGTGTTCGGTGTTTTGCGGGAGGCCTTTTGGGCGGTGCGATTATCGCACGGCGTCGGGGTGGGCACGGAGACTTGCTGTTTTTGGGCGGCGAACAATGACCGCCTATCGGTCTTGACATTTCCGTCGAAGCCGGGCATAACGATTACGAAATTCAGAGGGACTACCCACTGTTTCAGTCGAATCCCCTGGTCCTGTACGATTGACACAAAACTAAGATGGCGCAACCACGCTCTCGCGCACGGGCTTCCGACTTACTCGGAAGCCCGTGTTTTTCAAGGATTCTCCGCTCTCAATTTCTCCCACCTGGACACAGGCCACACAGCAGTCTCCGTCCTTGCACAGCCATCCGGCGTGGCGG
>NZ_JH604945.1 GCF_000250875.1 Sutterella parvirubra YIT 11816
ACGACGCTCAAGCGCCGTCCCCGTTTGTTTTCCCGCTCACCCTGCTCATCCCGCCTCTTCCAGCCTCCCCCGAGCTTCTCCGCCCCGATCTTTCCCGAACGCGAACCCCGGTTTCTTCTCCATTTTTGACCGGACGGCTTCCGACCCGCTAGGATTCACGGACCGTCGGCCGACGCCGACCCGTCGGCCCGGCCGCCTCATCCCCCATACTAGGAGACACACCCATGACCACGTTCACGCATGCCGACAAGCTCGATGCCGCGCTCGCCCCGATCGCCGAAGAGCTGGTCGCCTTCCGCCGCGACATCCATCAGCATCCTGAGCTCGGCTTTGAGACGGCCCGCACGATCGGGCTCGTCCGCGCGAAGCTCGAGGCCGCCGGCCTCGCGCCCGACACCGAGATCGTCAAGGGCGGTCTCGTCTGCCTGATCGAAGGGAACCGCCCGGGGAAGACCGTGGCGCTTCGCGCCGACGTCGACTGCCTCCCGATGACGGACTGCAGCACGACCGATTGGAAGAGCCGGACGGAAGGGCTCGCGCACGCCTGCGGCCATGACGGCCACACGACGTGGTTGACGGCCGCCGGCCTCGCCTTGGCCGCCGACCGCGACTTCCCCGGCCGCGTGCTGCTCATCTTCCAGCCCAACGAAGAAGGCGGCACGGGCGCGCGCGCCGTGATCGACGCGGGCGTTCTCACCAAGTACGACGTCGCCGAAATCTTCGGCGCGCACACGGAGCCGCTGTTGCCGAAGGGCACCTACGGCTTCCGCGTCGGGCCGCTTCAGGCTTCGGCCGACCTCTGGTACGCGACCTTGACCGGCAAGGGCACCCACGGCGGTCGTCCGCACCTCGGGATCGACCCGATCCCGGTCGCCGCCCAGATCGTGAACGCCCTTCAGACGATCGTCTCCCGCAAGGTCGACCCCATCGACACCGCCGTCGTCTCCTGCTGCTCGATCACCGCCGGCCGCTACGAAACCCCCAACGTCATCCCGCACGAAGCGAAGCTCTCGGGCACGGTGCGCACCTTCATGCCGCAGACGAGGAAGGACGTCGAACACCACATGCGCGCGATGATCACGGGGATCGCCGAAGCGAACGGCCTCACCGCCGAGATCACCTACAAGGCCCTCATTCCCGCCGTCATCAACGCGAAGGAACCGGCGGAATCCGCCATGGCCTGCGCGCGTGAACGCTTCGGAGCGGAATCCGTCACCGAAATGAAGCCGATGATGAGCTCGGAAGACTTCGCCGAGTACCTGCAGTTGATCCCCGGCGCCATCATGCGCGTCGGCATCCGCGACGACGAACACACCGTGTCGCTCCACCACCAGGCCTTCGACTTCAACGACGAAGTGCTCCCCGCCACGGGGACGCTCCTCGCCGCGATGGCGAAGAAGCGCCTCGCCGAGCTCGCCTGATCGACTGATCGCTGAGTCCCGAGGTTCCGGGCGGCCGACGCCGCACCGAACCCCGGCACCGGAAGGCCGCCGTCCCCCATGTGGGGGCCGCGGCCTTCTTCATTCATATCGTCACGCCCGCTGCCCTCAGGCCGCCTTCCCTGCCCTCCTTTGCGCCGTCTCTGCGACATGCCATCGACACCAATCCGGGCGGGGACGCGGTCTTCCGCGCCCCCGAGCGCCGCCCCGGCGTGAGGCATCCGTGAAGCCCGCGTGAAATTGATCCGCCTGCCCGAACACCCCGACGGATCCGGCTGAACGCCGGTACTGCGAACACCTTAGAACGCCCAATCCTGAGCGTTTGACTCGGGTTTTCGAGTGTCGCATCGGCCACTGTTAAGCGCCCCTTCCCTTTTGACGGAAATCAACCAAAAAGACGCCCTCTATGGACGTTTTCAGCCCTCGCAATGGCCGACCCATATCCCTCAATCGGTTGAAATTCAAAGGAACCGCGCGCATCGGGCGGCGAAAAGAAGCCTTTTATTTACGATTCTTGACGTCCGCTGAAGTTTGCCACATGAGAATCGTTCTTGTTAACATTCCGCTCACGTGTCGTCTTCGGACGGTACCCGACTCCCTCACAGAAAGGATCTTCGGCGTCTTAAAAAGACCGATAGACAACAATGCAGTTAAAAGACTTCCCCGTCGGCTCCAAGGGCCGCATCTCCGGCTACACGAACGAGCACCCCGAGTTCCGCCGCCGTCTGCTCGTGTTGGGCGCGACGCCCGGCACCCCCTTTGAGGTCGTGCGCATCGCCCCGTTGGGCGACCCCATCGAAATCCGCGTGCGCGGCAGCTTCATCAGCGTGCGCCGCGACGAAGCGGCCCTGATGAAGGTCGACCGCATCTGATCACGTTTTTGAAGGACAAGAACATGGCAGCACAGCACACGGTCAGCGTGGTCGGCAACCCGAACTGCGGCAAAACGACCCTCTTCAACGCGTTGACGGGTTCGCGTCAGCGCGTGGGCAACTGGCCCGGCGTCACGGTCGACAAGAAGACCGGCGAATTCAAGCTCGAAGGCAACACCGTCGAGCTCGTTGACCTTCCGGGCATCTACTCGCTCATTCCGGGCCACACGTCGTCCGAAGACGAACGCATCGCCCGCGACTACATCCTCTCGAACGCCTCCGACGTCGTGATCAACATCGTCGACGCGGCGAACCTCGAGCGCAATCTCTTCCTCACCACGCAGGTCGCCGACATGGGCGTCCCGATGGTGGTCGTCCTCAACATGGTGGACATCGCCCGCCAGCACGGCCTCAACATCGACATGAAGGCCCTCTCCGAGCGCCTCAACTGCCCGGTGGTGGCGGTGACCGCCTCCACGGGCGAAGGCATCGAAGCGCTCCGCCAGACGCTCACGGCGTTCCTGAAGGCCCCGTCCATGACGAAGACCCTCGCGACGAAGCACGATCCGCGCGTCGCGAAGGCGGCCGCGGAAGTCGAAGAGATCCTCCGCGCCGACGGCATCGACCGGCCGCAGTGGACCGCGATGGAAGTGATCGAAAACGCGCCCGGCGTCGCCGAGCGTCTGGACGGCAAGACCGACCTGAACCGCTTGGGCAAGATCGTCGGCGAATTGAACGCCGCCTGCGACGACCAGGTCGACGTCCTCATCGCCTCCGCCCGCTACGACCTCGCGCACGACGTCGCGCAGACGGCGCTCAAAGGTGAAGGCCACAAGGTGACCTTGACCGAACGCATCGACCGCATCGTCCTCGACCGTTGGCTGGGCGTGCCGATCTTCCTGGGCGTCATGTACGTGATGTTCCTCTTCACGCAGAACGTCGGCGCCGCCTTCATCGACTTCTTCGACATTCTCGTGGGCGGCGTCCTGGTCGACGGCCTCTCCGAGGGGCTCTCCGCCATCGGCACCCCCGACTGGATCCGCGTCTTCCTCGCGAACGGCATCGGCGCCGGTCTTCAGACCGTGTCGACCTTCATTCCGGTGATCTTCTTCCTGTACCTCTTCCTCGCGGTGCTTGAAGACTCCGGCTACATGGCCCGCGCCGCCTTCGTCGTCGACCGCATGATGCGTGCGATCGGCCTTCCCGGCAAGGCCTTCGTGCCGCTCATCGTCGGCTTCGGCTGCAACGTGCCCGCCATCATGGCCGCCCGTACGATGGACCGCGCCTCGGACCGCATCATCACGGTCCTGATGGCTCCGTTCATGAGCTGCGGCGCCCGCCTCCCGGTGTACGTGCTCTTCGCGACCGCGTTCTTCCCGACGAACGGCCAGAACCTCGTCTTCGGCCTCTACATCATCGGGATCCTCGCCGCGATTCTGACGGGCTTCCTCCTCAAAGCCTCGGCCCTTCCGGGTGCCGCCGCCCCCTTCGTGATGGAAATTCCGCCGTACCACATCCCGACCGTGCGCGGCGTTCTGACCCGCACGTGGGAGCGCGTCTCCACCTTTACGCTCCGCGCCGGGAAGACGATCGTCGTGATCGTCGCGGCCCTCTCGATTCTCAACTCGCTGGGCACCGACGGCTCCTTCGGCAACGAAGACAGCGAACAGTCCGTCCTCTCGATGATGGGCCGCTCGATCTCGCCGGCTCTGGAACCGATGGGCGTCGAACGCGAAAACTGGCCTGCCGCCGTCGGCATCTTCACGGGCATCTTCGCGAAGGAAGCCGTGGTCGGGACGTTGAATTCCCTCTACGCCTCGGTCGCCGCGCAGCAGGAAGCCGCCGTCGCGGGTGACGAACCCGCCGCCGAAGAGGAAGCCGAAGAACCCTGGAGCTTCTCCGCGGTCCTCTCGGAAGCCGTCGGCACGACCGTCGACAACCTGACGGACCTCGGCAGCGCCATCCTCGACCCGATGGGCATCACCGTGGGCGACCTCTCGGACGAAGGCGCCGCCGCCGAAGAACAGGGCGTGACGACGACCACGATCGACACGATCCGCACGCTCTTCGGGACGAGCACCGCCGCGTTCGCGTACCTCCTGATGATTCTCCTCTACATGCCCTGCGTGGCGGCCGTTGCGGCGCTCGTGCGCGAAGCCGGCATGAAGTGGGCGGTCTTCGGGTGCGCCTGGACGACGGTCCTGGGCTACAGCGCCGCGGTGATCTTCTACCGCACGGTGCACTTCGCGGATGACCCGGCCTACGCCTGCACCGCGATCGGCATCTGCGCCGTCCTTTTGGTTGGTATGTTCTTCTGGATGAAGGCCGCGGCTCGCCGCGACGCCGACCGCGAAGGTCCGCGCCGCAAGGTGATCCCGATCATGTCGGTCCGCTAAGAGACCACGACCAACGAATCCCCTTGAACATCACTTCTCACGCCGCCGGGTGCGCCCGGCGGCGTTTTTTTCGTTGCGGACGGGACGTGGATGAGCCGCGACGACGGCATGAACGGAACAACCGTCGGACCATCGGGCGGACCATCACCCGGACAAACGGCCCGACCAAAAGGACCGACGTACCTTCCCGCCTTGTTGTAGGATTCGGCGAACACGCTCGTAAAAATCCCCTATTTCCCCAACTTTCTTCGATGACCCACCGGACCGTCTGCTGCATCGGGAACCCGAACTGCGGCAAAACCACGCTCTTCAACGCCCTGACCGGCTCGCACCAGGAGGTCGGCAACTGGCCCGGCGTCACCGTCGACAAGAAGGTCGGGTATTTCACGCACAAGGGGGTCGAGTACGCATTGGTCGACCTTCCCGGGATCTACTCCGCCGCCCCCGGCACCACCTCGGGGGAAGACGAACGCGTCGCGCGCGACTATCTTCTCACCGGCGAAGCCGAGGCCGTCATCAACATCATCGACGCCTCGAACTTGGAGAGAAACCTCTACCTCACGGCGCAGTTGATCGAAATGCGCCTCCCGGTGCTCGTGGTCGTCAACATGCTCGACATCGCGCGCCAGCAGAGAATCGAGATCAACCTCGAGACGCTCTCCGCAAAGCTCGGCTGCCCCGTGGTCGGGATCGTCGCCTCCCGCGAAGAAGGTTTGGAGAAGCTCAGAAACGCGATCTCGGCGTTTCTGAAGAACCCCACGGTGCCGCCCAACCGCGTCGAGCACCATCCGTCGGTCGCCCGCGCGATCCGCGACATCGAGGCGCAGCTCTCGGAGGCCGGGGTCGAACACCCCGAGTGGTACGCGGCGCAGTTCGTGGAAGAAGCACCGGGCCTCGAAGCGAAGCTTCCCCAGGTCGACTGCGCGCCGATGCGCGCCCGGGCGGAGGACCTTCAGAAGGAGCTCACCGGCACCGTCGACATCGAGGTCGCGACCGCCCGCTACGCCTTCGTCGAAGCGGCGGTCTCGCCCGCCGTCTCGCGGGCGGGGGAGGAAGGCCTCACGTTGTCGGAAAAAATCGACCGCGTCGTCCTTCACCGCGCGCTCGGGATCCCGATCTTCCTCCTCGTCATGTACGTGATGTTCCTCTTCACGCAGAACCTCGGGGCGGCCTTCATCGACTTCTTCGAGATTCTCGTGGGCGGGCTTCTGGTCGAAACGCTGGGGGATGGGATGCATGCGATGGGCTGTCCCGAATTCCTCACCGTGCTGATCGCGGACGGGATCGGGGGAGGCATCCGCACCGTCTCGACCTTCATTCCGGTCGTCTTCTTCCTCTACCTCTTCCTCGCGGTCCTCGAAGACTCGGGCTACATGGCGCGCGCGGCCTTCGTGATGGACCGCCTGATGCGGGGGCTCGGATTGCCGGGGAAGGCGTTCGTCCCGCTCATCGTCGGGTTCGGGTGCAACGTCCCCGCCGTCATGGCCGCCCGCACGATGGACCGCACGACGGACCGGATCATCACGACCTTGATGGCCCCCTTCATGAGCTGCGGGGCGAGGCTTCCGATCTACGTCCTCTTTGCGGCGGCGTTCTTCCCCACCACGGGCCAGAACCTCGTCTTCGGCCTCTACGTGGTCGGCATTCTCGGGGCGGTCGCAACCGGGTGGATGCTCAAAAAGACCGCGCTCCCCGGCGCCGCCACGCACTTCGTGATGGAGATTCCTCCGTACCACGTGCCGACCGTCCGCGGCGTCCTCACCCGCACGAAGGAGCGCGTCACGTCCTTTACGCTCCGCGCCGGTCAGACGATCGTCGTCATCGTCGCGGCGCTCACCTTCATGAACTCTTTGGGCACCGACGGCACCTTCGGGAACGACAACGCCGACCGCTCGGTCCTCTCCGCCGTCGGCCGCACGATCACGCCGGTTTTGGAACCTCTTGGCGTGCGCGAAGAGAACTGGCCCGCCGCCGTCGGGATCTTCACCGGGGTCTTCGCGAAGGAAGCCGTGATCGGGTCCTTGAATTCCCTCTACGCGGGCGAGGCCGACGCGGTTTCCGGCGCTTCGCGCCCGAGGGAGGACGAGTCGATCTTGGGGCTCTTCAAGGCGGCGGGGCGCTCCGTCGTCGAGAACCTCTCGGGGTTGGCCGAGACCTTCTCGGATCCTCTGGGGCTCACCGCCGCGGGTGACCCCGCGGCGGCGGAAGAGTTGGCGGACGCGGAGACGCTCACCGCCCTTCGCGCCCACTTCGGGAGCGCTTCGGCCGCGTTTGCGTACCTCCTGTTCGTTTTGCTCTACACACCCTGCTCCGCCACCATCGCCGCCATCCGCCGTGAGTTGGGCGCCGGTTGGACCTGGTTCGCCGCCGTCTGGAACACCGTGCTTGCCTACGCCGTCGCGGTCTCCTGGTACCAGTTCTCGAACTTCGCGGCGGACCCGGCGGGCGCGGTTTGGAAGAGCTTTGCCGCCTGGGCGTTGGTGGCGGCGGTCGTCGTGGTGCTGAAGCGCCGCAAGGCGGGGCGGCCGAAGGTGATTCCGATCCGGCCGGTCAACTGACGCGGCATCCGTCGATCCCGCGGGACACCGGAACCAGCCGGGACCACGCCGACGGAAACACCAACGGAAACGGCCCGGGGCATCCACGCCTTCGGGCCGTTCTTCTTGAAGATGGGTTTGGAACGGAGTCTTAACGGACGTCTTCCACCGCCCAACGGAGTACGCGCAGCGCCGCCTTCATGGGGAGGCGTTCGGCCGCGGCCGTACCCTCCCAAACCTTGAGCGCGCCGCGGGCGGCTTCCGCCACGTCCTTCGACCCGGAGGCGTAGAGCGCCATTGCGAGCGACTCCGTCATGCGGGCGGCCGCGGCTTCCACGGCTTCCGCGTCCGTGACGCCTTCCTTCTTCTCCGTCTTCTCTTCGCGCGTCACCGCAATCACCGCGTCGAGCGCAAAGGCGCGCACGGCGCGCAGGAGCACGGCGGCGGGGAGCACGCCCATGCCGGCGGGAAGCTTCGCTTCCACCCTGCGGCGGTTGCCTTCCGTCGAAATCGTGAGCGGCGCCGACTCGGTCGCCTTCAGGTCGATCGCAGTCGGAATCGAGAGCGCGAGGTGACCTGCCGCCTCCGCGGCGCGGAGCGCCTTCTTTTCCGGGAGCTTCGCCGCCCAGTCGCGGAACCAGCGGCGCAGTGCCTGCTGCGCCTGCGGCCCCACCGGCGCCTGCCCGAAGACCTGCTGACCGGCTTCGCTCCACTCGCGCATCACCCGCATGACGCGACCCACGGCGGCTTCGAAGGCCGGCTGGTCCAGCTCCGCCTCAAAGGTGAAGGTGACGGCGGCGGTGAGCTGCGGGCGCACGAGCTGCGCGTACCCGAAGGCCGGGCGCAGATCGGTGAAGTCCATCCCCTCGGGGCAGCCCTTCAGGACGGGCGCGCCGCGAAGCATCCCACGGAGCGCCTCGTCCAACGCCACGGGGCGCGGCGCGCGGCCCGCGCGCACGGCCTCGTAACTCATGATCGAATAGGACTTGGCGACCTCGCGGTGGCCGAAAAGCGCAATGAGTTCGCAGGTCGGATCGTCGACGCGGTGGGCGGGCTGCTGCATGGGGTGTGGTTCCGGAAGAAAAGTAGGCGTATGGCGGCGGGAAAGCGATCGGCAAGGATCAGCCTCAGGCCGAAACCCCGTATTTTACTGAGGGTGTGCGGTTTTTGCCCTTGGAAGATTCCAACGACATGCGGCGTATGTGACCGTTCGAAACCGACGGGGAACGGGTTCCGGAGAACCCGAAGGGGCGGCCTCAAAGCAAGGCGGCGGGACCGACGTCAGGAGAGCACCGTGAAGACCGCCAGCGCCGCGAAGAGCACCGCGGAGGAACGGTTCAGAATCAGCTGAACTTTGGGCCTGCGGAAGCGGTCCGCCAAAGACCCCGCGCCCCAGGCGACGGCCCCGAAGACGACCAGCGTCGCGCCCATGAAGGTGACGGCCTGGATGATCATCTGAATGACGAGCGCGGCGCCCTCCGTCCCCTCCCGCACGAACTGCGGGAAGAACGAGAGGAAGAAGATCTGCACCTTGGGGTTCGTGACGTTCATGATGACGCCGCGGCGCCAGAGGGCCATCCCGGAGAGCGAAACGGTCTGAGACGTCCCTTCCGAGACCGGATGGCGCCAGGCCATCACGGCGAGGTACGCGAGGTAGGCGGCGCCCACCAACTTGATCGCGGTGAAGAGCACGGGGCTCGCCGCGACGACGGCGGCCAGCCCCAGGGCGGCCGCGGCCGTCTGGAAGACGAGCCCGGTGATGAGCCCCAGAACGACGAACATCCCGGCCCTCGCGCCGTACGCCGCGGACTGCGCGAGGACGAAGAGGTTGTCGGGACCGGGCGCGGCCGCAAGAAGCAGGCTCGCCCCGAGGAACGCCGTCCAGAGACTCCATTCCATGGCTCAAAGCTCCGCAGAAGCGCCCTCAGTGCACGAAGAAGGGCTGGAGCGCCGTCACCGAGACGCCGTTCGGGCGCACGCGGAAGTTGGTGTTCGCAAAGCGCGCCCAGCGGCCGAGCACCCAGTTCATCATGAGGTTCGCGGAGGCGTTCGCGTTGAAGTCGGCGGGCAAGGCACCGGCCAGCACCGCGTCGCGGTAGGTCTGGCGGACCTGCGCCTCGATCGTGTCGATCAGCTTCATCATGCGCTCCATCAGCATCGGGTCTTCCTTCAACAGCACCTGACCCGTCATCACGCGGGTGAGCCCGGGGTTCGCGTCCGCGAAGTCGAGCAGGATCCCGGCCATGTACTGGATGCGCTGGATGGGACGCAGGTTCTGGTCCTCGCGGATCTTCGAGAAGAGCGTGAGGACGCTCGTCTCGACGAAAGCGATCAGCGCGTCGTACATCGCGCCCTTCGACGAGAAGCTGCGGTAGAGCGCCGCTTCCGAGAGACCGAGCTCGCGGGCGATCATCGCAGTCGTGATGCGGTCGCAGGAGGGGTTTTCAAGGAGCCGCGCCAGCGTCTGGAGGATGTCCGTGCGGTGGTCCTTCTTCTGGCGGGAGGGACGCGGACGGCGGATGATCGAAACGGGCTCGGCACCGGCGGCGACGGGTTCGACGTGCGCGGCGGCGTGCATGGGCTGTGTCATGAGAGGTCGACGAAGTTTTGTTCTTGAAAGGCTTCAAACTTTAGCGCATTTCCGCCGTTCGCGCCTCGGGGATCCGACCTGAGGGCTTCCCCTCCATCAGCCCGAACATAAGGTAAGCGGACACGTACTTTCCTTCCTTTTTTCGCTTCCTTTTCACGGCACTTCCGAGGGTTTGCCGAAAGGTTGGGGAGGCTTCGCGGATCATCTTCCTCAAGCCTCTCCGGCGTCCTCTTTTTCCGTCCGAAGCAACGGCCCGACAAATTCGACCGACAAAAACTCATCCGTTCGGCCGAAACCAATCGGCGCGATATGCGGAGGCTATCTTCCGGAGCTGCGTTCCGCCCACCGGCGACACGCTCCCGATCCGTCCGGCCAATCGAAAGCGCCTCCCGCAGGCCCCCCGCTAAGGAGAACCTCGCAAAGCCGGTCACCCGAAGCGGACTAGAATGGAGAGATATCCCCCGAATTCCTGCACGCCCGGCACCATGCTTGAAGCCCTCATCCATTCGCTCGAATGCGTCGCCATCCTCTCGGTGCTGGCCGCCGTCGGCTACTTCACCGCGAAGCTCAATTGGTACGACGCCGCCGCGAGGAGCCTGATCGCAAGGCTCGTCACGTTCGTTTCGCTCCCCGCGTACCTCTACACGAGCGTGATGGAGGGCGTGACGCGCGAGGACCTGATCGGGTTCGCGGGGCCGATGGTGCTCCCGTTCGTCTCGATCTGGAGCTGCTTTCTCGTTTCCCGCATCGTCGTGCGCGCCGCGAAGATCGACCGGATGCACTCGGGGATCTTCAGCTCGGCCTTCACCGCGACGAACAACATGTTCATCGGGCTGCCCGTCTCGCTCGCGCTCTTCGGGACGGACTCCGTCGTACCGACGCTTCTCTACTTCTTCGCCAACACGACCTTCTTCTGGACGATGGGGAACTACCTCGAAGCCGTCGACGGCGCGGAGGCGACCCATGGACCGGTCGTGCCGGTCTTCTCGCTCACCACGCTGAAGCGCGTCTTCTCGCCTCCCCTGATCGGGTTCCTGGGCGCCATCGTCATGATTCTTCTCGGGCTCTCTTTGCCGGAGTGGCTCATGACCTCCGCCAAGTATCTCGCAGGCGTCTCCACGCCGATGGCGCTGATCTTCATCGGGATCATGATTCAGGCGATCGGGCTCAGGAACATCCGCATCAACAAGGACCTCGCCTGGGTCTTTGCGGGGCGCTTCCTGATTTGCCCCACGGTCTGCCTCGCGCTCTGCCTCGTCTGGCCCGACCTCGATCCGCTCTTCATGAAGGTCTACGTCATCCAGGCGGCGCTCCCCTGCATCACGCAGATCGCGGTGCTCGCCAAATTCCACCACGCCGACGTCAAGTTCGCGACGACGGCCGTCGCCTCCACCACGGTCTTCTCCGCGGCGACGCTCCCGGTGTGGATGATCCTCATGACGGCCGTCATCTGACCGGGGCCGATTCCCTCCGCGGATTCCGACCGCATCCTGATCCTCTCAGGGCGCTTCTCCGAAGCGCCCGGTAACCGCGCCCGTCACTTTGACCGCCGCATTTTTGCCGCGTACCGTACGAACGCTTGAATTTCAGGCCTCTTCACCCGAAGAGGCCGTACCGGTCCGCAAAAACCGACGTAAAACTTCTGCCACATCGGTCGCGAATTGTGTCCCGGAACTGTCCACTTCCCCGTTCGCCGAAACAGATCGCAACGGGCGGTTGCATCCTTTCATTCGTCGACCGAAGCGCCCCGGTAACCTTGGTCACGTGTTCACAGCAAACGGCCCGAAGGAGGTCATCATGCTCTTCAAGAAAACTCAGAAAGCCGCTCTTTCCGCCGTCGCGCTCTCCGTGCTCCTGATGACGGCCCTCGCCGGCTGCCAGAAGACGGAAGCCCCCGCCGAGCCCGCCGCTCAGCCGCCCGCTCAGGAAGCGCCGGCCCCTGAACAGGCTCCGGCCCCGGCCGCTCCGGAAGCGCAGGCCCCGGCTGCTGAAGCGCCGGCTCCTGAAGCGCCCGCCGCGGAAGCCCCGGCGCCCGCCGAACAGCCGAAGCCGTAACATCGGCACAGGCACCGAATTCCGGCGCACGCGCTCTGTTGAGGGACGCGCGTGCGCCGACCAAAACTTCCTCTCTCACCGAAAGGACGGACCGCCAACGCGGCGCCGTCCTTTCGGCGTTTCGGGGGCGTGGTCTTGGGTGGTCCCGTGAAGGAGGAAGACCACCCGAGCCCCGTCAATGCGGGAACTTCTCCCGCATGAGCATGTCGACCTCGCCGCCCCGGATCGCCTGGACTCGGCGCTCAGGTCAGCGATTGATCAGCGTTTGATCAGTGATGCGCCGTGTAGTGGAGCGTCCGGAGTTCGAGCCCCGCGAGCACCGATTCCGACCGGTCGGGCTTCCCGCCCGGCTTCGTCGGGAGCGCATCCACCCAGGCGATGCGGCGGGGCGACTTGTGGGACGCGAGGATGGGCTTCAGCCCCTCGACCACCGCGTCGTCCGGAAGCGGCCCGGCTTCGGCGACGAGGAGCGCCGTCACGACCTCGCCCCACACCGGATCCGTCATCCCGAGCACCAACGCCTGGCGCACGCCCGGGAGGCTCTCCAAGGCGGCCTCCACCTCGACCGGCGCGACGTTCATGCCGCCAGACAGGATGAGGTCCGAGCGGCGGGCTTCGACGTGGAGGTTCCCGTCCTCGTCGAAGCGCCCGAGGTCCCCGGTGTCGAACCAGTCGTCGGGGTCCAAGGGCTTCTCGCCCCAGTACCCGCTCATCCTCATGGGCCCGCGCACGAGGATGCGCCCGTCCACCACCCGGATCTCCGCGTCGCGGTTGGGGCGCCCGCTTCCCACGGCGTGGAAGCGCTCCGCGAAGGGCGTCACCGCGACGTTGCTCGCCGTCTCCGTCATCCCGTAGGTGGTGACGACGGGGATCCCGCGGCCGCGGGCTTTTTGGAGGAGCGTCGGACTCGCCGACGCCCCGCCCACGAGCATGGCCCTCAGGCACGCGGGCACGGGCGCGCCCGGGTCGGCTTCAAGGATCCGCACCAGCATCGTCGGGACGACGCTCGTGAGGCTCACGCCTTCCTCACCGATCCGGTCCAGGAAGCCCTTCGGGTCGAACTTCCCCGCGACCGACACCGCCGAGCGCGCAAGAAGCGAGCGCGTCAAGACCGAGAAGCCCCCGATGCGCGCGGGCGAAATCGGCATCTGCCAGAGGTCGCCCCGGCCCAAGGGCAGGTTCGCGGCCGAAGAAAGCGCGCTCGCCAAAAGGGCTTGGCGCGTCAAGACCGCGGGCTTGGGCCGCCCCGAGGTCCCCGACGTGAAGACCACCACCGCGGCTTCGTCCGGCAAGGGCGAGCGCACCGCCTCGGCCTTCGCGAGAAGGTCTCCGAGCTCGGTTTGCGTGAGCGCCGGGTGGAGGAGCATCAGCGGGATCCCGGCCTCCAACGCGGCGTAGAGCGTGACCAACGACTCCGGCGTCGTCTTCGCCAGGTGCGGGAGCGGACGGCCGGGTTCGGGGCGCGGAAGCGTTTTGAGGCAGTCCTCCACCCGGGCGGCGAGCTCCGCGAAGGTCCAGGCGGAGCCGTCCGGGAACCGGAGCGCCGTCCCGCCCGGCTCGTCCTCCGCGGCGCAGAGGATGGAAAAGGCCGTGCGGGCGTCGTCGGCGCGGTGACGGACGTGGTGCGGCATGATGCGTGGGCTCCGGGTGGATGAAGGACGGTCGGGGGAATCAGAGCCTCAACAAGAGGCTCTGCTTACGGGAGGCGCTTGAACTTCGTGAAGTCCGGGCGGCGCTTCTCGAGGAAGGCGTTCTTGCCTTCGCGGCCTTCGTCGGTCATGTAGTAGAGGAGCGTCGCGTTCCCGGCCAGCTCCTGCAGACCCGACTGACCGTCGCAGTCGGCATTGAGCGCAGCCTTCAGGCAGCGGATCGCCAAGGGCGAGTTCGCCAAAATCTCGCGGCACCACTGCACCGTTTCGGCTTCGAGGTCCTCCAAAGGCACCACCGTGTTGACGAGGCCCATCTCGAGCGCTTCCTTCGCATCGTAGAAGCGGCAGAGGAACCAGATTTCGCGCGCCTTCTTCTGGCCCACGATGCGGGCCATGTAGGAAGCGCCCCAACCGCCGTCGAAGGACCCCACGCGCGGGCCCGTCTGACCGAACTTCGCGTTTTCCGCGGCGATCGTGAGGTCGCACATCATGTGAAGCACATGCCCGCCCCCGACGCACCACCCCGCCACCATCGCGATGACGGGCTTCGGGCACGTGCGGATCTGGCGTTGGAAGTCGAGGACGTTCAGGCGCGGCACGCCGTCCTGACCGACGTAGCCGCCGGTGCCGCGAACCTTCTGGTCGCCCCCGGAGCAGAACGCGAGCTCGCCCGCCCCGGTCAGAATCACCACGCCCACGTCTTCGTCGTCGCGGGCGTCGGCCAACGCGGCCTCCATGTCGCGGACGGTCTGCGGGCGGAAGGCGTTCCGCACTTCAGGGCGGTTGATCGTGATCTTCGCGATCCCTTCGGCCTTCTCGTAGATGATGTCGGTAAATTCGCCCGCCTTCTTCCACTCGGGGATGCGGGGGAGGTTGGAGGTGTCCAGCATCGGCTGCATCGAAAAATCTCCTTGGGGCTTCCCGGGCGGCCGCCCCGTCTTCTTGAGGGGGTTGCTCCGCGCCCTGGGGGAAGCGTCGTTTGAAACTGTTCATCGGGGTCCCAACGGACCCGAAGCCCGGAGGACGCGTCAGCGCGTCCGGCCGGGCTTCTTTTCAGGGTTAACGCGAAGTTTGCCCGATCCGCCGTCCCAAGACAAGAGGGCGCTGCGGCGGGATCAGACCGACTTCAGGCGGGTTGTGTTCGGCTTACGCCTTCGCCTTTTCCGCCCGGATGGTCTTCACGAGCGAAGCCCACTTCGGGGCTTCGCGTTCGATGAAGGCGCGGAAGTCTTCGGGCGTGCCGGGCTTCACGACGGCGCCGCGGGCCGCGAGGCGCTTCGCGACGGCTTCGTCCTTCAAGGCGGCCTGGAGCGCCGCGTTGAAGGCCTTCACGGTCTTCTCGGGCGTCCCCTTCGGGAGCACGAACCCGTCCCAAGCCGACAAGAGGAACCCGTCGATCCCGGCTTCCTGAAGGGTCGGTACGTTGGGCGCGGAAGGGAGGCGCTCCGCGGTCGTGACGCCCAAGGGCACGAGCTTCCCGGCTTCGACGTGGGGAATGGCGTTCGGGGCCACGTCGATCATCAAAGGAATGCGACCCGAAAGGACGTCCAGCATCGCCGCGGCGCCGCCGCGGTACGGGATGTGCTGGAGCACCGTCCCCGTGCGCTCCGCGAAGTAGAGGCCGGCCAAGTGCGAGGTCGTGCCGTTCCCGGAGGACGCAAAGTCCACCTTCCCCGGGTTCGCCTTCGCGTAGGCGAGAAGGGACTTCAGGTCCGTGACGCCCGGAATGGCGTTGGGGTTCAGAACCGCCGTCAGGCCGATTTCGGTCGAGAGGCCCACGGGGACGAGGTCCTTCATCGGATCGAACCCCATCTCGTCATAGAGGTGGGCGTTCACGCACATGATGCCGTTCGTGACGTAGCCCAGAGTCATGCCGTCGGGCTTCGCGACCGCGACCTGACGGGTGCCGACGTTCCCGCCCGCGCCCGGACGGTTGTCGACCACGAACTTCGCGCCGTAGGCCTTTGAGAAGAGCTGCTCGACGGAGCGCGCGAGCACGTCGCCGCCGCCGCCCGCAGGGAACGGCACGACGAGGCGGACGGTTTCCGAGCGCGCGAGCGCGGGACCGGCGGCGAGAACCGCGGAAAGGGCGAACGAACCTTCGAGGAAGGCGCGGCGGGAGAAGGACGGCATGGCGTACTCCGGCAAAAGCTTGGGGCGCCCCGCATCTGCGGCGGGGCGCGGTGAGTTTGAAACGGGGTGACGGGAGCCTGTTCCGATGTTCCGATGTTCCGATGTTCCGAAATTCCGAAATGCCCGGAATTCCGACAAGGATGCGGGCGTTCATCACGCCCCGGGGGCCCCGTCAGCGAAAGGCGTCTTCCGACCCGGCCGGTAAAACCGTACCGAGGAGTACCTTTCGCGCGCAGGCGCATTCTAAACCGCTTCCGGGCCAAATGCGTACCGTGCGTTACATTCGATTGAATTCAAGGCCCCTCCTCCACCCGCTCCGGCGTCCCCCACCCTCTCCTTTCCCCCTCCTTCACCCTTCCACCCCGTCACCCACATTCGCGACGAATCGCGAACGTCGAACAGCCACCGCAACCCGACGGCCGCCGTCTTCATGAAAATCAGTACCCTCACCCTCCGCCGACGCCTATTCCTCCGATAGAAATCACCCGAAACCGGCCGGGAACCACGAATTCATCGGAACTAGTCCGACGGACGGGCGTCTCCTCCTTTTGGGGTATGACGTTCTCATGAATCCGCGAACGTCAAAGTATCCGCCCGCCGAAGGCTCCGGAAACGCCCGGAGCCGCACCTCGTCTTCTACGGGTTAACCCGAAAAGATATCTTCTATTAGGCACCTCTACCCTGTCGGCAAAGCTCTATCGGAGCACCGACCATTTCCCATTTCCAGGAGAGCCACATGTTGGGCCTTTATCCTGTTTGGTACGAACCGAACATCGGGAGCGGCTGGGTCATCGGCTTCATCGCCACGATCCACGTCCTCTTCTCGCACGCGTCCGTGGGCGGCGCCATCCTCTTCGGGTGGCTCGCGAACCGCGCCGTGCGGAAGAACCATCCCGAGTACATCGACTTCATCCGCCGCTACGGCCTCTTCCTTCTCGTCTTCAGCTACGTGCTGGGCTCAATCACCGGCCCCGGCATCTGGTTTTCCGCGACCATCGCGAACCCGAAGGGGATCTCCGCGCTCATCCACTCCTTCGTCTGGATGTGGGCGACCGAGTGGGTCTTCTTCGTGATCGAGGTGATCGGGATCTACCTCCTCATCTACCTCGCCGGGCGCGTCGACGCGAAGACGCACACGCGGCTCTCGATGATCTTCGCGTTGGCGTCGGTCGCGACGCTTCTCGTCATCACCGGGATCCTCAGCTTCATGCTGATGCCGGGTTCGCCCGACTGGCACCAGACGGGCGGCGTCCTCACCGCCTTCTTCGGCCCCAACACCTTCGCCCAAGTTGCGCTCCGCATCGCCTTCATGCTGACGATCACGGGCGTCGTGGGCGGCATCGTCGCGGCGAAGATCGAAGACCCCGCCGAGAAATCGCACATCGCGCGCGTGCTCTCCGCCGTGGGCTTGATCGGCGTCGCCGGGACCTTCCTCGCCGGGCGGTGGTACTTCCAGACGCTGCCGCTCTCCGCCCTCGAGACGCTCACGCTGCGTTCGCCCTCCACGTTCTCCACGATGGTCGCCGCGGCGGTCGGGCTCTCGGTGCTCTGGTTCCTCCTCTCGGCCGCGAAGCCCGGCGTCCTCAAGGTCTGGACCGCCTCCTTCATGACGGTCGCGATCCTGGTGCTGGGCTTGGCGCCTGAAGAAACCGCCCGCGAAATCATGCGCAAACCCTGGATCGCCGGGACCTATGTCTACGCGAACCAGACGATCGGCCGCGACGTGCCCGCGCTCGGGATCAAGTCGGATCTCCCCCTCATGGAAGAAAAGGGCGTGCTCGCCACGCACCCCTTCATTCCGGAGGCGCTCCGCAACCCGACCGACGCCGACCGCACGGAAGCGGGGCGCGTCCTCGCCCTGACGCTCTGCGCCAACTGCCACTCACTCTCCGACTCCGGGATCCGGCCGTTGAAGCGCTACTTCCCGGCCGAAGCCGACAAGGAAGCCGTGAAGCGCTATCTGGGCGCGGGGCTCCACCGTGGGCTGACGAGCTACATGCCCGCGATTCCGCTCCCTGACCTCGACCGCGACGCGCTCGCGCAGTACATCGCGGAACTCACCCGCAGCGCCGACGCCGCCTCGAACGACTCCGACACGCAGGAGGCCGCACGATGAACACGAACCTCTTCCTCTCCCTCATGGACCCCGCGGGCGCGCCCGCGCACCCCGTGCTCTTTTTGGTCCTCGGCGTCGTCACCTTCGCGCTTCACATCACGGCGGTGAACGTGATGCTGGGCTCGCTCGGGCTCGCGATCGGGGGGACGCTTTCCAAAAACGCCTACTGGCAGCGCCTCGGCGCCGTCATGGGCGGCACGGCCAAGGTGGCGGTCGCCGTCGCGGTCGTCCTGGGCGTGGCTCCCTTGCTTTTCGTGCAGGTGATCTACGACCCCTTCTGGTACGTCTCCAACGTACTCTCGGCCCGCTGGGTGCTGGCGTTCCTCGTCATCCTCTGCGCCGCGTACCTCGCGATGCACCGTTGGTACGCCGTCAGGAACCGCGTGTGGCTTTGGGTCGCGATGATCCTGTTCTTTCACTGCGCGCTCATCATGCACGCGCTCGCGAACGAGATGCTCTCGTCCGCCGACTGGATGAACTGGTACGCGCCCGACGGGGTCATTACGCCGAACGGCGCCAACCTCAAAGCCGTCTCCTCACTCCTGTCCAAATTGAAATGTGGTAC
>NZ_JH604946.1:0-12974 GCF_000250875.1 Sutterella parvirubra YIT 11816
GCCTCTCCTTTTAAGGAGGGGTGGTTGACGATGAAATTCCTTTTGAATGGGGGGCTTCCGTCAGAGAAAAGCCCGGAACCGATCGCTCGGTCCCGGGCGGTGTGATGTGAATCTAACAGAAACCGCTGTTTAGGCGATGAGTAGCGGAATCACGTATTTGCGTGACTACTCACCCTCACCGGAAGCGCCTTCATCACGATGGCCGCGCTGCGGTTCGTGAACGCGCTTCGTGTGGACGTGCTCACCCGAATGCCAGCGCGCGCCGTGGCGAAGCGGACGGGCCGAATGCGCGGGGCGGGGTTCGGCGCCGCCGGCGGACAGCGCGCCGTAGAGCGGCTGATGGCCTTTGAGGAAGTTCGATTCGTAGTCGTCCAGCACGCGGCCCACGATCTTCGAAAGACCAATCAGGGCGATCACGTTCGGGATCACCATCAGGCCGTTGAAGAGGTCGGCCAGTTCCCAAACGAGGGTGACGTGCAGGAACGAACCCAGCATCAGGAAGCAGAGCACGATCACGCGGTAGGTCGAGACCCAACGCGCGCCGAAAAGGTACTTGACGTTCTGTTCGGCGAAGAAGTACCAGCCGATGATGGTCGTGAAGGCGAAGAAGAGAAGGCAGATCGCGACGAAGCCGTTCCCGATCGAGCCCAGGCCCACCGTGAAGGCCTGCTGCGTGAGCGAGATGCCGGTGGTCTGGCCGTCCAAAACGCCCGTCGTGAGGATCACGAACGCGGTGAGGTTCAGAACGACGAAGGTGTCGAAGAAGAGGCCGACCAACGCGGCGAGGCCCTGTTCGCCCGGATGGCGGACCTTGGCGACCGCGTGCGCGTGCGGGGTCGAACCCATGCCGGCTTCGTTCGAGAAGAGGCCGCGGGCGACGCCGTAGCGGATCGCTTCCTTGATGCCCGCGCCGATCACGCCGCCGGTGGCGGCGACCGGGTCGAAGGCGCCGACGAAGATCGACTTCAGCGCGGCCCAGAACATGTCGCCGTGGCCGACGATGATGGTGATCGAGCCGATGATGTAGACGAGCGCCATGATCGGGACCATCTTTTCCGCGAAGCTCGCGATGCGGCGGATGCCGCCGATGAAGATGAAGCCCGCGAGCGCGAAGATCACGATGCCGGTGAGCCAGACGGGAATGCCGAAGGCGGTGCGGAAGGCGTCGGCGATCGAATTCGCCTGCACCATGTTTCCGATGAAGCCCAGGGCGACGATGATCGTGCAGGCGAAGAAGGCGGCGAGCGCCTTGCTCCCGAGACCTTCGGAGATGTAGTACGCGGGACCGCCCGTGATGTGGCCCTGCGCGTCGCGGCGGCGGAAGACCTGACCGAGGATCGCTTCGGAGAAGATCGTCGCCATGCCGAAGAAGGCCGCGAGCCACATCCAGAAGATGGCGCCCGGACCGCCCATGGCGATCGCGGTGGCGACGCCGGCGAGGTTCCCGGTACCGACCTGCGCGGCGATGGCGGTGGCGAGCGACTGGAACGAGCTCATGCCGTCCTTGTCCGCTTTATTGCCGAAGAGCGTCAAGCCGCCGAAGACGTGGCGGATCGCCATACCGAAGCGGCGGACCTGCACGAGACGGAGCTTGAAGGTGAAGTAGATCCCGGTGCCCACGAGCAGCGGGATGAGGCAGTAGACGCCCCAGAGCAGGCTGTTGATGCCCTGGACGACTTGGGTGAACTCATCCATCGTGATTTTCCTTTGGCCGCACCGGACACGCCCCAAACGGGCGAACCGGCGGCCGGTGCGTTTGTTTTCGACGCAGCGTACCGGGACCTGAAGGACGAGGGATCCTTGGGGCCGGTCGCTTCTTTCCAAGCTCGGCCGATGGGTAACGAAGGGTGTCCGCCACCCGACCGAGAACCCATTCTATGGGGTCGGGAAGTTTTTGATGGTCGATGCAATCCCGCAAACACGGTATCCGCGGGTACTCAGAACACCTAGGTGCGGGCCGGTTTTCGGTTTTTGACGGATAAGTTCATCGTTCGTTCCGAAGGGTTCTGTCGGCGCGGATCCCCTGAAAACAATTGAAACCCAAGGGATTGGGCGCGAGAGGAAAAGGTACGTTGGGGAAGCGCGCCGGACGGGACGCCCGGTCGCCGGAAACTACCACCTCCGGGCAACAATCGTCTTCGGGGAAAGAGGTCGGGAGGGTTCGGCCGTAGGCCATATGTCTCAGAAGAGGAGCCTCCGCGGTATCATGGGCGCCACTTCTCCACCCCATGACGCCTTTTCCATCCAATCCAAGGATTCGACACATGTTCCGCAAGTTCATGCGCGCGGGCATCTGGGTGGCGTTCGGCTGCGTGCTCCTTTGGCTCGCGGTCAACGTCGCCGGGATGATCCGCTGGGCGCTCAACCACTGAGCGCCGGGGTTTCTCTGCCCCTGAGGCCGAAGATCGACGGGATTCGGCGACGATGACGCGCGAACGCGTCGCGTTCGCCGGAGATCCATTCTGAAGCCGTCGACATCGACGCAGAAGAGGCCGCTTGCTCTGGAAGCCGGGCGGCCTCTTTGTCTTCGGGGGCCGGTGTGGGCTCGTGTCGACGGGTTTCGGCTCAGCGGCCGTGCTTCACGTCGTCCAACGCCCGGGCGACGTCTTCGGGCTTCACGACGTGAATGCCGAGCGCGGCCATCTTTCGGCGGGTCTTCAAAACGAGCTTGTCCTTGGTGACGAGGATCGCGGCCCCTGCGCCCACGGCGAGGTCCAGAAACTTCTGGTCGAGCGGATCCCGGCAGCGGGGCGTCCCGGTGGGGCGAAGCGCCGCCTGGAGCGCCGCCTCGGGGGCGTCTTCCGACATCCCGATCCAACGCCCGAGCATCGCGGAGACGTCGGCGAAGGGAATGCCGAAGGTCGTGCGGTCCAAAACCTCGGCGGCTTCAAGGAGCGTCGCCTCGTCCCGTACGGGCTGAAGCTCACCCGATTCGATCAATCCACCCAAGTCCCTCACCGCCGGGTCCTCCCAGTGGAGGACGTCCATCAGCACGTTGGTGTCGATGACGACGCGGGGCGCGGCACCCGCTGCGGGGCGCTCGGGCGCGGCTTCGAGGCGGCGGCGGAGCGCTTCGGCGCGCTCGGTCGTGACGGGCATGAGGTTCGGCTCGGGACAGAGGTTGGAGATGTCGGAAACGGGGTTCCGATGATAAAAGAAAACCGCCCGACGGTTCTCTGGGCTCAGAACCGTGTCGGGCGGTCGGGCGGAGAGGAGGCTGCTCAATGCCTCCTGACGCGCGTTCTCAGAGCTTCAGGAAAGCCTTCACCGCGTCGCGCTCGCTTTCGAGTTCGGCGAGGGTCTTCGCGATGCGGGCCTTGGCTTCGTCGTCGAAGCCGAGCCCCTGGACGATGTCGTAGTCGCCGTTGCGGCAGACGCAGGGGAAGCCGAAGACGAGGCCTTCGGGGATGCCGTAGGAGCCGTCCGAGGGCACGCCCATCGTCACCCACTCGCCGGCCGAGCCCAGGGCCCAGTCGCGCATGTGGTCGATCGCGGCGGCGCCGGCGGACGCGGCGGAGCTCGCCCCGCGCGCCTTGATGATTTCCGAGCCGCGCTTCGCGACGGTCGGGATGAATTCGTCGCGGATCCAGGCGGCGTCGAGAATGTCGGTCGCCTTGCGGCCGTCGACCGTCGCAGCGGAGAGGTCCGGGAACATCGTCGGGGAGTGGTTGCCCCAGACGGCGACCTGGTGGATGTGCGAGACGGGCGCGCCCGTCTTCTTCGCCACCTGCGCGCGGGCGCGGTTCTGGTCGAGGCGCAGCATCGCCGAGAAGCACTTGGGCGAGAGCGACGGCGCGCTCTTCATCGCGATCCAGGCGTTGGTGTTGCAGGGGTTGCCGACGACGATCACCTTGACGGAGCGCTTCGCGACTTCGTCGAGCGCGCGGCCCTGCGTGTTGAAGATCTGGGCGTTGGCTTCGAGGAGGTCGGCGCGTTCCATGCCGGGGCCGCGCGGACGGGCGCCGATCAGAAGCGCGTAGTCGGTGTCGCGGAAGGCTTCCTTCTGGTCGGTGGTCGACATCAGGCCGTGAAGGAGCGGGAAGGCGCAGTCCTCGAGCTCCATCATGACGCCTTTGAGGGCGCTCTGGCTCGTCGAGTTCGTGCGCTCCAGAAGACGGAGTTCAACGGGCTGGTCGGGACCGAGCATCGCGCCGGAGGCGATGCGGAAAAGCGTGGAGTAGCCGATCTGGCCGGCGGGGCCGGTGACGGTGACGCGTACGGGTGTCTTCATCGGGGTTGGATCCTTTGAAAAAGGTCGTGGTTGAGCCGGATGATGATAGCGCAACGGGACTCGGCTGCCGAGCCCTTCGGGGCGACTCTCCCCGCGGCATCGGGGGTGTTGTGGGAGGGGCCGGGCGGTGGAGGAAAGCGCACGGGAGAGGTTTTCCGTGCCGCGACCACCGGTCTCTCCTCCGGACGAATCATGAATGTGCCTCTCCCATTTGGGAGAGGCACCCTCCCATCCGGGGGCTTGCGGCGGTTGGGGTGAGGTCTTTAAAGTTCGTCCGGCACGCAGGTTTTGAAGACCTGCCTTCGTTTTTGCGCCTTCGCACCCGTTTGGGTTTTTGCGCTCTAATTCCTGACCAATTTGGTCGGGTATTTGGGGCTGGGCAACGTTTTTCCTCCGTTGCCGCCCGCAGGCTCATCCCCGTCCGAAGGCTCATCCCCGTCCGAAGGCCCCTGAGAAACCTCTGAAAAACCGCCTTGGAAGCCGCCCCGAAACCGCTCCAACTCACCCCGGCTCACCCCGAACGAACCACCCCAAACCGATCCCCTGAAAACTGCCCCATTCACCCCATCTCGTAGGAGAGACACCGATGTTTTGCATCCAGTGCGAGCAGACGATCAACACGCCCGATCTTCACGGCTGCGTTTTCCGCGGCAATTGCGGGAAGACCCCCGAAACCTCCGACCTGCAGGATCTTCTGGTCGCGATGATCGAGAGCCTTTCGGCGTGGGCGATGACGGCCAAGGCGGCCGGCGCCGACGTCACGAAGGCCGCGGTCTTCGTTCCGAAGGCCTTCTTCTCGACGCTCACGAACGTGAATTTCGACCCGGCCCGCATCACGGCCTACATCCGCGAAGCCGAAGCGCTCCGCGACGAACTCGCCGCAACGTGCGCCGCTGCGGGCGCCGCGAAGCCCGACCACCCGCTCGCCGACCTCACCGTGAAGGGCCTCTGCGCGAAGGGTTTGGACGACGCCGCGAAGGCGGTGAAGTTGAACGCCGATGGCGTTGACGCCGACATCGAAGGTCTCCAGCTTCTCTGTCTCTATGGTTTGAAGGGCGCGGCCGCCTACCTTGAGCACGCCGCGGTGCTGGGCGTCCGGAACGAAGACGTCGAAGCGAAGCTCATGGAAACGCTGGCCGACATCGGCCGCCGCTCGAACGACGCGGCGAAGCTCCTCGACACCGCGCTCTCGATCGGCCGCTTGAATTTCGAAATCATGGAGATGCTCGAACGGGCGAACACGACGGCCTACGGCCACCCGTTCCCGGCTCAGGTCCGCGCGAGTGCGGTGAAGGGGAAGGCGATCCTCGTCTCCGGGCACGATCTGCGCGACCTTCGCCTCATCCTTGAGCAGACGGAAGGGAAGGGCATCAACGTCTATACGAACGGCGAACTCCTCCCCGCGCACGCCTATCCGGAACTGCGCCGCTTCAAGCACCTGGTCGGGAACTACGGCTCCGCCTGGCACAACCAGCAGACGGAATTCGCCGCGTTCCCGGGGCCCATCGTCATGACGACGAACTGCATTCTGGATCCGAACCCCGGCAAGTACGCCGACCGCATCTACACGCGCAGCATGGTGGGCTGGCCCGGCTGCACGCACCTCGCGACGGACGACTTCTCGCCCGTCATCGAGCAGGCGCTTGCGATGCCGGGCTTCACGGCGGACGAACCCGAACGCACGGTCTCGACCGGGTTTGGGCGCCAGATTCTGGAAGGCGCCGCCGACACGGTGCTGAAGCTCGTGGGCGAGAAGAAGCTCCGCCACGTCTTCCTCGTGGGCGGCTGCGACGGTGCGCGCTCGTCCCGCTCCTACTACACGGAGTTCGTGGAGAAGGTCCCGGCGGACTGCCTGATGCTCACGCTCGCCTGCGGGAAGTACCGCTTCAACGGGAAGTCCTACGGGAACGTCGGCGGCCTCCCGCGTCTTCTCGACGTCGGTCAGTGCAACGACGCCTACGCGGCGATCCGCCTCGCGGTGCTCCTGGCCGAGAAGGCCGGCTGTGGCGTGAACGACCTGCCGCTCACCTTGGTGCTCTCCTGGTTCGAGCAGAAGGCGATCGCGATTCTGCTGACGCTCCTCGCTTTGGGCGTCAAGGGCATCTACATCGGCCCGACGTTGCCCGCGTTCCTCACGCCCAACCTCATCAACACGCTCGTCAGCGCGTACGACCTCCACGTGATCTCGACGCCGGACGAAGACCTGAAGGCGATTTTGGGTTGAGGGACTGCGGTCTGAAGGTTTGAGGGGTTGAGAGGCCGCATTTTCCGATCGGCGGACTTCTCCGTCCTTCACATCCTCATCGACGGGGTGCGGCCTCACGGGCCGCACCCCGTCGGGCCCTTTTCGTCGATCCCTTTCCGCCGGGCGGCTCCGAGAGCCGCCCTGACGAAGTGAGGGCTTGCTTTCGTTCTATTTCCCGTCCGTCCGCCCAAGGCGATTCTCCGTCCCGTCCCCCGAGCCGTTCTCCGAGCCTTTCTCCGGTCTACCGACGAAGACGGATCCCGGCCGATCCGGCATACGACGAACGTTCTATGAAGAACGGCCTCTTGTTGCGGTACGCTTTCGGAACCGACGGAAGAGAAGGACTCTTCCGCATTTTTAAGTTTTGGAGCCATCAAAAATGTCGAACGTTCTTGAAACCATGCGCTCGCGCTACACCACGAAGCACTACGCCGGGGAAGCGGTCCCCGCCGAGAAGCTCGAAACGCTCCTTGAAGTGCTCCGCCTCTCGCCCACCTCGGTGAACGGCCAGGCGTCGAAGTTCTTCGTCGCGGAAGGGGCGGAAGCCCGCGCGAAGCTGATCCCCGCGCTCATGGACTTCAATCAGGAGCGCTGCGAGAAGTGCGGCGCGCTCATCGTCTGCGCGGTGCCTGAGGACTACGACGAAGCGCAGTTCGCGCGCGTCTTCGAGCAGGAAATCAAGGACGGCCGCTACGAGGGGCTCCCCTCGGTCGAAGGCATGGACGCCGGCCGCCGCCACTTCGTCAACATGCACAAGAATCGCGGCGACCTCGTCGCGTGGGAAACGCATCAGAGCTACATCGCGATGGGGATGCTCCTCTACGCGGCTGCGGAATTGGGCGTCGACTCGACGGCCCTGGAAGGCGTCGAATTCGACAAGATGGACGAGATCCTGGGCCTTCGCGAAAAGGGCCTCAGGAGCGTCTGGGCGGTTGCGCTCGGGAAGCGCGCCCCGAACGACTCCAACGCCGCGCGTCCGAAGTCCCGCCTCCCGATGGAGACGGTGGTGACGCGACTCGGTTGATGTGACGCCCTCCGCGGCACCGGCCTCGGCGCCGGTGATGCGGTGAGTTGGACGGCGGCGGGCCTGAGAAGGTCCGCCGTCGTGTTCTTCAGGGGGTAGCGGGCGATGCCCCTGCGGCTCCCCGGAGCCGCCGCTCATAGCGTCCCGTCGCGTCCCATCGCGCCCATCGCGTCCCCCAGTCGTCTTTCCTTGCAGATTCTTGCGGTTCGCTTCGCAGCGCGTAAGCTCCGCGCCGGAGTGCGCTTGCTAAACTTCGGCTCGACAAAAGCGGAGGTGCCGCGCACCGGCGCAAAACCTCCGTCTCTTCCCGATTCCTCCCGCCCGTTCACCACGCCCATGACAACGCTTCTTCGCCTTCGTCCCGCTCTTTCGGCCATGGCGCTCGCCACGACGCTCGCGCTCGCGCAGCCCGCGGCCGCCGCGGAGTCCGTTCAGCCGACCGTGGATCCGGAGGCGGTGATTTCGGAAGCGATGGCGGTGCTCTCGGACTCGAGCGTCTCCGAGCGCTGGGCCGAGGGTGCGGAAGCCGTGACGGACGCCAATGCGGACGAGGTTCTCAAAGCCGTCACGGAAGCCCGCGCGAAGAAGGATGCGGCCTTGTCCGCGGCCACCAAGGCCTGCAGCCACCGCTTTCTCGTGAACCGCTGCATCGACGAGGCGCGCTCGCTTCACTTTGCGGGCGACCGGGAGCTGCGCCGCGTGGCGGAGCGTGCCGAGGACGCGAAGCGCGAAGCCCGCACGAAGCGCATCGAAGAGCGCCGCGCGAAGGCGGAAGCTGAGCCGAAGCGCGCCCCGATGGAGCGGCACGAACCGACGCTCAAGGAACCTTCGAACCCGATCGACTTGGCGCCCAAAGAAGTGAAGGAAGCCTCAAAGCCGATGAACCTCACCCCGAAGGAGGTGAAGGAGCCCTCGAAGCCCGTTGACGTCCGCCCCGCGGAAGTGAAGGCGGAGACCCCCGAAGCCGAACGGAAGGCCTTGGAAGAGGCGAACCTGCGCGCCTTTGAAGAGCGGAAGCAGCGCGCCGCCGAGCGCATGGCGCGGGCTGAGGAAATCGCCGCGAAGCGCCGCGCCGAGCGTGAGGAGAACCGCAAGCAGTTCGAAGAGAGCCTCAAAGCCCGCGAAGAAGCGCAGAAGCGCTACGAAGCCGACCGCTCTTCGGGCGGGAACGGCCGTCAGAGCCTCTCGGAGTTCTTCTGATGGCGCGTGATCCGAGACTCTTCGACGCGTCGGCCTCTTTGGCCGAACGCGTCACCGCCGCCTTCTCCAAAGACGGCCCCCTCGCGCAGGCCTTCCCGGGCTTTCGCCCGAGAGGAGGCCAGCTGGGCTTCGCGCTCGCCCTGGCCGAGACGCTTCAGAAGGAAGGGACGCTCGTGGCTGAGGCCGGCACCGGCACGGGGAAGACCTTCGCGTACCTGACGCCCGCACTCTTGTCGGGCCTCACCGTCATCATTTCGACGGGCGGGAAGCCGCTGCAGGACCAGCTCTACAAGAAGGACGTGCCGATGCTCTCGCGCGCTCTGGGCGTGCACCCCAAGACCGCGGTGCTCAAAGGCCGCGCCAACTACGTGTGCCTCGAGCGCCTGATGCACGTCGCCGAGGACGGGGTGCCGCTCCCTGAGCGGAATTCCCACGCGAAGCTCAGGAAGATCGTGCGCTTCGCGCAGATCACGAAGACGGGCGACCGCTCCGAACTGGCGGAGGTGCCCGAAAACGATCCGCTTTGGCCGATGGTGACGAGCACGCGTGAGAACTGCCTGGGGCCGGACCGCTGCCCCCACTACGGCGAGTGCTTCGTCAAAAGGGCGAGGGACGAGGCGCAGAGCGCGCAGATCGTCATCGTCAACCACCACCTCTACCTCTCGAGCGTCGCCCTCAAGCGCGAAAACCAGGGGATGGACGGGATGCTCCCCACGGCGGATCTCACGGTCTTCGACGAAGCGCATCAGTTGCCCGCCGTCGCGACGGCCTTCTTCGGGACGCGGTTTTCGACGTACCAGGTCGAAGACATCGCCCACGAAGCGGAGGCGCTGGGGAAGAGCTACGCCGCGGACGGCGCCGACTGGACGAAGATCTGCGGCGCGGTGCGGAAAGCCGTCGACGAATTGAAGCTCTCCTGCTACGCGGTGGGCCTCACGGAAGGCGACCGCAAGGCGGTCGAGACGATCGAGCGGTTCGGCGAGTTGGCCGGACCGATGGCGACCCTTTTGAAGGCCTTCGCGAAGTTGGGCGACGCGCTCAAGACGAACGCGGGGCGCCGTGACGAAATCGACGTCCTGCGTGCCTACCACGCCGAGGTGCTGGACGAAATGGACAACTGGAAGCACGTCGCGACGGCCACGAAGCCGCCGACGGCTTCCGCAGACACTGAAGCGGCGAACGCTGAAATCCCCGCGTCCTCACCCGCCGTCGCCGACCTGATGACGGCGGCGCCTTCCAACGCCCCGCAGCCCACGGACAAGGACCGCGAGATTGCGGAACGCTTGGTGAAGAAGAACACCCCGAAGGGCCCGGCCGTGCGCTGGGTCGAGGTGATGAAGAGCGGGATCCGCTTCAACCTGACGCCCTTGTCGTTCGCGGGTGAATTCCGCGAGATGCGGAAGGCCGAGGGCGGCAGTTGGCTCTTCACCTCGGCGACGCTCTCGACGGGCGGGAAGGCGGGCGCCGCCAATACGGCGGCCGACTTCGGGCACTATCTGCGCGAGGTGGGGCTCTCGCCCGAAGAGTGCCGCGCCGAGCAGTGGCCGAGCCCCTTCAACTACTGGGAGCAGGGGGTCTTCTACCTCCCGGATCTGCCGCCGCCCGAGCGGAACACGATCGAGCACGTCGAGCGCGTGGTGGAGGCCGCCTGGCCCCTGATCGTCGCCGCGGGCGGGAAGACGTTCTTCCTCTGCACGTCGATTGCGGGGATGGAGCGCGCGGCGGACCTTCTCGAAGACAAAATCAAGACGAACGGCCTCGACTATCCGCTGCTCGTCCAGAACGAGATGCCCCGAAACGCGTTGATCGAGGAATTCCGCCGCCGCGGGAACGCCGTCCTCGTGGGCTCGATGAGCTTCTGGGAAGGCGTCGACGTGCGGGGGGACGCCTTGTCTCTCGTCGTGATCGACAAGATCCCCTTCACGCCGCCCGACGACCCCGTGACGAACGCCCGCTGCGAAGCGATCCGCGCGTCGGGAAAGCACCCCTTCTTCGTGCACTCGGTCCCTGAGGCCGTGATCAGCCTCAAGCAGGGCGCAGGGCGCTTGATCCGCTCCGAAACCGACCGCGGGGTCTTCATGCTGGGCGACAGCCGGGTGCTGACGAAGGGCTACGGGAAGACGGTCCTGGCGAGCCTTCCCGACTTCTACAAGACGCGGCAGCTCGGGAAGGTGCTCACGTTCTTCGCGGATCCGGAGCGCTTCCGCGAGGACCTCTACTGCTGAGCGCGGGAGTTCATCCCGCGCCGTCCTGAACGTGCGATGAGGAGGCCGAAGGGCCTCCTCATGTCATTTGGATAGGGCGTCTCTTGGACGCTCGGAGCATCGTTCGCGGGTCACCCGTTCCGCACGAACGTCCCCACCGCTTCGAGGTGAAGCGCTCCGAGGAACATGTCGACGGCTTCGACGCGGATGAGCTTCAGCCCCGCGGCTTCGAGGCGCTTCGCGTCCCTGACGAAGGTCTGCGGGTTGCAGGAGACGTAGACGAGGCGCGTGAGACCCGCGTCCCCCAACGCCTTTGCGACCGACGCCTCGATCCCCTTGAAGGCGGGGTCGATCACGGCCTTGACGGGACGAAAGCCCGCAGAAGCCTCCTCGGCGAGGAGGTTCGAAAGGAGGTCTTCGACGAGCCCTGCTTCAAAGCGGGTGCGGTTCTCAAGCCCCGCGCGGGCAGCGTTCCGGCGGGCGTTCTCCACGCTCTTCGGGTTCACTTCGATGCCGAGCACGCGGCCCTTCGTCCGGCGCGCGAGCGCGAGGGTGATGGTGCCGACGCCCGAGTAGAGGTCGAGGAGGTCCTCGTCCCCCGTCAACTCCAGCGCGTCGATTGCCTTGCGGTAGAGGACCGGCGTCTGAACGGCGTTCACCTGCAGGAACGTGTCGGGCCCCACCGCGAAGATGTCGTCCATCACGCGGGCGTCGATCGCGTCGACGGCGTCCGCGCTCCAACTTCTCCCCGGCCCCGGAACGGCGTTTCCGGGCTCTGCGTTCTCGCGCCAAATGAGGGTGACGCGGAGATCTTCCTTCTCTTCCCGGCCGTCCCGACCGGCGAGCGCGGCGCGCAGCATCGCGTCGAGCGTTTGGAGGTCCACCGCATCAAAGCTCTTCAACACCGGGGTGAGGAGCCGCGTGCGGGCGGCCTTGCCGGGCTCCTCATCCGTCGTCCCGCCGACCGCGCCGTCCCTCAGGAGCACGGCGCGCAGGATCCCTTCGCCGGTCTTCTCGTCGTAGAGCGGCACCTCAGTCAAGACCTCGGCCGTGCGGCGGAGCGCCTCCGCCATCCAGGCGGGCGTCTGCGGGCAGTCTTCCGCGGGGACGACCTCGTGGCTGCGCGCCCGGTACATGCCGAAGCGAAGCTTCCCGTCGATCCGCACGGGCCGCAGGATCGCCTTGTTGCGAAAGCCCGTTCGAGCGCCTTCGGGCTGACCGGCGGGCGTTTCGACCGGCACCGCAAATCCCGCGGCGCGGAGGGGTTCTTCCAAGAGAAGGCGCGTCTTCACCGCCAATTCCGCCTCGTAGCGGAGCCGCCCCGCGGGACAGCCCCCGCAGGCGTCGGCCAAGGGGCATCGCGTGGGATCGGCGTCGGGACTCGCGCTCACCACGGTGAAGGACTGGGCGAGCCCGAAGCGTCCGCCCGGCTTCGGGGGCGTCCAACGGGCGTCGACGACGTCGCCCGGAATCGCGCCCGGGACGAGGACGGTGAGGCCCTCGAACGTCGAGAGTCCCGCGCCCGACGGGTGGAGCCCCGTCACGGTGAGCGTGCCGGCGGGGAGGTTGTCCGAGGTCTTGGAAGAAGTCATCGACGGCATCAGAGAAGGATGAGGTTGGGCTTCGGGGCGCCCTGCGTGGCGAGCAGCTTCGCCATGAATTCGGCGATCATCGTGCGGCCGGGCTCGGGGAGGTCGCGCGCGCCGTCGGGGCAGGCGGCCGTGCAGGCGCGGCAGCCGATGCAGGACGCGGGATCGGTGACGGCGAAGGACAACGGATCGATGATCCCGACCGGGCACTTCTCCGCGCAGTCCCCGCACTGCTGGCAGCGCTCGGGATGCGCGACGACGGGAACGGCCTTGACCGCGCCGTAGGGCTTGTAGTCGCCTTCACCGGGAACGGTGACGGGAAGGGTGGAGGCCTCCTCCGCCGCGAGGACCTTCCGCAGGACCGCTTCGGCAAAGCGTCCGGCTTCCGCGCGGTCGTTCGTGTCGGGGCGCCCGCGGCCGAGCTCGCGGTTCTGCGAGTGTTCCGCGATGAAGGCCCCGGCCCCCGCGACCGTGAAGCCCT
>NZ_JH604946.1:13008-15104 GCF_000250875.1 Sutterella parvirubra YIT 11816
CGCGACCGTGAAGCCCTGCGCGCGCATGATGTCGGCCAATTCCCGCATCGCGTCGTCGTAGTGACGGTTCCCGTAGACGACCACGGGAACGCCCACGGCGCCCGTGCCCGAGAGGAGCTTCACGTCCTGCATCGTTTCGACGACGCGCCCGAAGAAGACGGGCGTGAAGAGGAAGACGAGGTCGCCCGGGCCGTACGTGCGGGGACGGCGGGCTTCGGGCATCGTCAGGTCGAACTCTTCGAGTTCGCAGGCGTGCTTCCCGCGCAGGCCCGCGAGAAAGGCGCGCGCCACGCGGCGCGTGCCGCCCGTGGGCGAGAAGTAGAGGATGTGGATGCGTCGGACGAGCATGGGGGTTGGGCTCCTGGGTTGGTCGTTGTCTGCGTCGACGCCCTCCGGGGGAAATGGGGGAAATCGGGCGGCTGCGCGGGAAATTCGGGTGGATGACTTCGTGCGGTTCGAGCCGTCGGCGCTTCAGAGGATGTTCTTCAGGAACACCGTGAAGCCCGTCACCGTCGAGAAGACGCCGGCGATCACGATGGAAAGCGTCATGAGGGCATCGGCTTCCGGGGCGTCGTCTGGAAGCGTCCTGGCGAGCGCGTTTCTCGCGAGAAAGGCGGCGAGCCCGAAGAGGCACTCCAACAGAATCGCGGCGTCCAAAAGGCGCGGCACCAGGGCGTCCAGCGTCCAACCCCAAACCGCGGCCGCGGCGGGGACGCCGAGGAGAACCGCGATCCAGAGGGCGCGGTGCGCGCGCCACTCCCAGCCGAGGATCTCGAGGAAGCGTTGGAGGAGACGTTGGAACGGAGTCATGGTGAGCGGAAGCATAACAGAGGGCACCGGGCGCCAAGCTTACGGGGCCGTCCGCACACGAGGAAAAAGCCCGCCGGGCCGAAGCCGGGCGGGTTTTCTTGAATCGGGGAAGGAGCCCCGCAGGGAGGCTCCGACGCCTTGTCTTAGAGGCTCCCCAACGCGACGATCAGCACGAAGACGGGCGAGCAGACGCCGATCAGGAACCGGATCGTGGTGAGGGCGCCGGACGAGAGCGGACGCGCGCTCTGGAGCTGCGCGGCCGTCGCCTTCCAGGCGACCCACGAGGCGGCGATCGCGATGCCGAAGGTGGAGAGCGGCATGCCGACGTTCGAGGTCACGTAGTCAAGCAGATCGAAGATGTTCTTCCCGAAGAACTTGACGTCGCCCCAGGCGCCGAAGGACAAAGTAGCGGCCAAACCCACGAGCGCGGCGGCGACCGTCGTCAGGAGAATCGCGTTGCGGCGGGCGAGCTGCACTTCCTGAACGAGAAGCGTCGCGCAGGCTTCGAGCATCGAAACCGACGACGTGAGCGCCGCGACGACGAGGCAGACGTAGAAGAAGACCGCGAAGAGCTGGCCCATCGGCATCTGCGCGAAGACCGCGGGCATCGTCACGAACGTGAGCCCCGGGCCCGCGGTCGGGTCGAGACCGATCGCGAAGACGGCGGGCATCACCATGAGGCCGCCCAGAATCGAGGAGAGGATCCCGAGGAACGCCACCCAACCCACGGACCCCGGAAGGTCCGCCTTCGGGTCGAGGTAGGAGCCGTACGTGATCATCGTGCCGGCGCCCAAGGAGAGCGAGAAGAAGCAGAAGCCCATCGCGTTGAAGAGCGCGCTCATGTTGAAGTCTTCCCAACGGGGCTTGAAGAGGTACGTCACCCCTTCCCAGCCGCCCGGGAGCGTCACCCCGCGGATGATGAGGATCAGCATCAGGATGAAGAGCGAGGGCATCAGGATCTTCGCGATGCGTTCGATCCCCTTTTCAATGCCGCAGAGGACGACGAGGGCCGTGACGACGAGGAAGACCAAAAGGAACGCGTAGCTCACGGCGCCGTCCGAGACGAAGCCGCCGAAGTGCGCGTTCAGCTGCGCCGCGTCGGCGATGAGGCCCGTGCCCGTGATCGCGTCGATCATGTACTTCACGCACCAGCCGCCCACGACGGAATAGAAGGAGAGAATCAGAAAGACCGTAAACACGCCCACGCCGCCGAAGAATCCCCAGGGCTTGCCGGCGACCGCGTTGAGGCTGCCGACCGCGCCGCGGCGGCCGGCGCGGCCCATCGC
>NZ_JH604946.1:15181-31129 GCF_000250875.1 Sutterella parvirubra YIT 11816
GGCGATGAGGAGCGCGACGCCCACGGTGAGCGTAAAGAAGATGTACGGGAGCATGAAGACGGAACCGCCGTTCGTGCCCGCCATGTAGGGGAATTTCCAAATCGCGCCGAGGCCCACGGCGGACCCGGCGCTCGCGAGGATGAAGCCGAGGCGCGAGCCCCAGCCGGACGTGTTTTGAGACATGAGGAGTTTCCTTCGGTGAGGCCGCTCCGGGGATTCGGCGCGGCCCGGTTGGAACCGACTGCCGGGAGGGTTCCCGCGGTTCCCTGAGCCTCGTCTTCGGGTTCGATTCTCTCCGTAGAAGCCCGAAGTGAGGCCGGGAGTTGCGGCGAGGGGCCTGGCGCCCCTCGGTTCAGGATACAGGCCCGAGGATGTTCCGCCCTCAGGCGTTTGTCGTAGAGACCTTCCCCGTCAGAAAAGGCCGATCGCCTTGAAGGTGACGAGCACGATCACGATGGGCGAGAGCACCACCATGATGAGGCGAAGGAACGTGAGCCCGGTCTTGCCGATGCGGCTCCCGGTCTCCAATTCCTCCTTCACGTCCTTCCAGGCGACCATGCCGCCCACGATCGCGAGCCCGAGGCACCCCAAGGGCATGCCGATGTTGGAGGTCGCGTAGTCGAAGAGGTCGAAGAAGCCCTTCCCGAAGATGGTGACGTCGGCGAGGGGCCCAAAGGAGAGCGCGCAGAGGATGCCCAAAATGCCCAACGTCGTGGAGGTCGCCCACACCGACTGGCGGCGCGTGAGGCGCCAGACGTCGACCAAGTACTGCACCGACATTTCGAGAATCGAAATGGCGGAGGTCAGGGCCGCGACGAAGAGGCAGACGTAGAAGGCGACGGCGAAGAGGTCGCCCAAGGGGAGCTTCCCGAAGACCGCGGGCATCGTCACGAACGTGAGCCCCGGGCCCGCGTCGGGCGAGAGCCCGAACGCAAAGACCGCCGGCATGATCATGAGGCCGCCCAGGATCGAGGACATGATCGCGAGGAAGACGATCCAGGTGGTCGACTTCGGAATGTCGACGTCGCGACCGAGGTAGCTGCCGTAGTTCATCTGGGAGCCGGAACCGACGGAAAGCGAGAAGAAGGCGAAGCCCATGGCGTTCAGGAGCGCCTCACCCGTGAAGGCTTCCGGATTCCACTGGAAGAGGAAGGTGAGGCCTTCGGACGCACCGGGCAGCGACAGCCCGCGCACGATGAGGATGAGCATCAGGACGAAGAGGAGCGGCATCAGGACCTTCGAGACGCGCTCGATCCCCTTCTCGACCCCGCACATCACGACCGCGGCGGTCGCGGTGAGGAAGGCCGCGTGGCAGATGATGGGAAGGGTCCCCGACGAGGCGAACGTGCCGAAGGCGTCCTTCAAGGTCGACGGATCCGTCACCGCGCCGTTCCCGATGAAGGCCTGCGCCATGTAGTAGACGCACCAGCCGCCCACGACCGAGTAGAAGGCCAGAACGAAGTAGCCGGTCGCGACCGAGACGAGCCCGAGCCACCCCCAGCGCTTCCCGCCCAAAAGCGGGAACGCCGTCGCGGCGCCGCCGCGGGCGCGGCGCCCCATCGCCATTTCGCCGATCAAAAGCGCGAGCCCGATCGTGAGCGTGAAGAAGATGTAGGGGAGCATGAAGACGGAGCCGCCGTTGGTGCCCGCCATGTAGGGGAACTTCCAAATGGCGCCGAGACCGACGGCGGAGCCTGCGCTCGCAAGAATGAAGCCGATTCGCGAAGACCAGACGCTTCGCGCCGTAGAGGGCTGTGCGGTTGACATGATGTTGTCCTTACGCCGAGGGGGCGAGGTGTTTTGTTGTCGTGAATGCATTCGGGCCGTGCGCCGAATCCGGCGCGCGGCCCGTGTGGAGGGTTAAAGGAGTCCCGAAATGAGCACGACCGTGACCAGAATCGGGGAGAGGACGAGAAGCGTGAGGCGAAGCGTGCGGAACCACGCTTCGGACCGCGGCGTCTCGCCCGCGATGTCCGCGCTCACGCGCGGCCAGCACCACCAGCCCGCCAGAAGCAGGATGACGAGGCCGCCCACCGGGAGCGAAATGTTGGACGTGAAGAAGTCGAAGAGGTCGAACGCATTCTTCCCGAGGAAGGTCTTGTCGGCGAGGATCCCGAAGGAGAGGCAGGGGAGCGCCCCGACGATCGCGAGCGCGATCGTGGAGAGCACCGCGGCCTTCGGGCGCGGCATGCGCTTCTCGTCGACGAGGAACGCCACGAGAATCTCGATCATCGACACCGAGCTCGTCACGGCCGCCACCACGATGCAGAGGTAGAAGAGCACCGCGAAGAACTGCCCGAAGGGGATCTGCGCGAAGACGGCGGGCATCGTGATGAAGGTGAGGCCGGGGCCGGCGGTGGGGTCGAGCCCGAACGCGAAGACCGAGGGCATGATCATGAGGCCGCCCAGAAGCGACGCCATGACGCCCAAAAACGCGATCCAGAGGCAGCCCGACAGAAGGTTCGACTTCTGGTCGAGGTACGACCCGTACGTGAGCATGCAGCCGCACCCGACGCAAAGCGAGAAGAACGTGAAGCCCATCGCCTGAAGGAGCGCGTCGAAGGAGAACGCCTCCGGCTTGAATTCGAAGAGGAATTCCACGCCCGCCCAGGCGCCCGGGAGCGTGAGCCCGCGCACGATCAGGACCAGCATCATGATGAAGAGGAGCGGCATGAGGAACTTCGATACGCGCTCGATCCCCTTCGTCACGTCCAAGGCGATGATGAGGCCGTTGATCAGGAGAAAGAGCCACTGGAAGCCCAGGGCGGTCACGGGGTCCGCCGTCAGGTCCTGAAAGTGCGCGCCCAGGAGCGACTGGTCGGTGATGAGGCCGGTGCCGGTGAGCGCCTCGCAGAAGTAGGCGAGGGTCCACCCGCCGATGGCGGAGTAGAAGCACAGCACCAGGAACCCGGTCAGAACGCCCAGGTACCCGGCGGGCACGAAGATGGGGCCGCCCAAACGGCGGTAGGCGGTCACGATGCCGCCGCGGCCCGTGCGGCCCAGCGCAATTTCCGCGATGAGAAGCGCAAGGCCCACGGTGAAGGTAAGGAGCACGTAGGGGAAGACGAAGGCGCTGCCGCCGTTCGTCCCGACCATGTAGGGGAACTTCCAAATGGCGCCCAGACCCACGCTCGCGCCTGCGCTCGCAAGCACGAAACCGATGCGGCTCGTCCAGGTTTTTCGCTCAACGGACATACGTAAAACTCAAGTTAAGAAAAGGGCGTCACTTAGGGGGTGGTCTTCGGATCGTATCGGAAGGTTGCGGACTTTGCCAAATGCGTCCGGGCCTGGCCCGGGCAACTTCGGGACAACTTCCGGACAACGCCCGGACAACTTTGCGGACGCTTTTTCCGTGCTTCCTTCTTCGTTTGTGCGGAAAGTTTTCGCCCTCCGCACAAAAGAAGAAGGCCGGCGCACCTTCCAATCATTGCGCCGGCCCGGGTCTTCAGGGTGGCGTCCGGCTTAGCCGAAGACGCCCTGATAAATCGCCACGAGAACGAGGACGGGGGCGAGGAACGTGATCATCACGCGGATCATCTGGATCGTCCCTTCGCTGTACTGGCGGACGGAGACGAGTTCCTCACGGATGGCGGGCCAGGCCTTCCAGCCCGCGAGCACCGCAACCGCCAGACCGCCGATCGGCATCATGAAGTTCGAGCACACGAAGTCGAGGAAGTCGAAGATGTTGCGGCCCGCGATGGTGATGTCGCTCCAGACGCCGAAGGAGAGGGCCGAGACGCCGCCGAGGAAGAAGAGCGTCACCCAGCAGAGGATCACCGAGGCGCGGCGGGAGAGGTGCCATTCGTTGTGGATGAAGGCCACGACCACTTCAAGGAGCGACACCGACGAGGTGAGCGCCGCCACCAGGAGGCAGATGTAGAAGAGCGCCGCGAAGATGTCGCCCGCAGGGACCGACGCGAAGATCATCGGCACCGTGATGAAGACGAGGCCGGGACCGGCGTTCGGTTCGACGCCGAAGGCGAAGACCGCCGGCATGATCATCAGGCCCGCGAGGATGGAGGCCTGAATGGCGAGCATCGCGACCCAAAGGGACGAATTCGGGATGCAGGTGTCCTTCGAGAGGTACGAGCCGTACGTCACGAGAATGCCGGCGCCGAGCGACAGCGAGAAGAACGTGAAGCCCATGGCGTTCAGGATCGCCGCGGCGGTGACGTTTTCCCACTTGAAGCTGAAGAGGTACTCGACGCCCGCCCAGGAACCCGGGAGCGTCATGCCGCGCACGATGATCGCGAGCATCAGGATGAAGAGGGTCGGCATCAGGTACTTCGAGATGCGTTCGATCCCCTTTTCGACGCCCAGGATGACCGTGCCGCAGGTGAGCGACAGGAACACCAAATGCCAGGCGATGTTCTTCGTCCCGTTCGAGACGAGTTCGCCGAAGTTGGCCTTCAAGAGGTCCGCATCGGTCGTCGTGACGGCGCCCATGAAGGAGTCGACGAGGTACGAGACGCACCAGCCGCCCACGACCGAGTAGTAGGAGAGAATCAGGTAGGAGGTGAGCACGCCGAAGGCGCCCAACGCCGCGTAGGTCTTGCCGCCCACGTTCTTCATGGCGGAGACGACGGACCCGCGGCCGCGGCGGCCGATCGCAATTTCAGCCATGACCAACGCTACGCCGATCGTGAACACGAACACGATGTACGGAATGATGAAGGCGGCGCCGCCGTTGGCGCCGGCCCAGAACGGAAATTTCCAGATCGCGCCGAGGCCGATAGCCGAGCCGGCGCTCGCGAGAATGAAGCCGAGGCGAGAGCCCCACTGTGCGTTGGTAGCTGCCATAAGGAGTCTTTCTTCTTTTTTGGTTTGTGAGAGGGGGGAAGAACCTGCCGCTCGTCACTCCAAGGGGCCGGAGGGTCGGTGCTTGGAGGCGCGAACGGCCGGAACGGCGGAAGGTTGAAAGGATTGTAACGAGGGGCGTCGGACGCTTTGGGCGGATTCTTGCGGAACGCCCGCCGCGAAGCGTCCAACGTTTGGTTTAAACGGGGTTTTGTAAGGGCTTTGTCTTAGATCGCTGAGGTGAAAGCCCGCACGTTTGGCCGCTTATTGGGTTCCTGTGCCGTTTTTTCGCTTTTGCAAAAATGGGTGTTTTTGCAAAAGCGGGCAGGGGCTCGCCAAACCCTCGGGGCCGTTTTCAGTTGCTTTCAAACGCTTTACCGATTTGCGGCCAAATCCCGAGGACTTCGGTACCCGCTCCTGCGAGAATGAGGGCAGCGATAGGGGCGCGTCGTCCCCCGACAAAGGAGAGAAACATGCTCAGAAAAACTTGGCTTTTGACGCCCCTCGTCTGCGCCGTCGCCGCCACGTCGGCGTGGGCCGTCGAGACGATCGAACTTCCGCGCCCGGCGGAAGCGGGCACCGTGATGACGCTCTCGGGCGAAGCCTCGAAGAAGTTGGAAAACGACGAAGCGACCGTCATCTTCTCGATTGAGGTCCAGAAGAAGGACGTGGCCGCGGCCACGAACGACACGATCAAGGCGGTGAACGCCGCGGTCGACGCGATCAAGGCGATTCAGGGGAAGGTGGAGCTTCAGACCGCCGACTTCTCGACCCGTGCGGTCTACACGAAGGCGAAGGAAGGCGAGACGCCGACCGTCGGCGCCTGGGTCGTGCGCCAGACGCTGCGCGTCACCGTGAACGACATGACGCTCGTGCCCTCCGTCATGGAGGCGGGTTTGAAGACCCTGACGGTCGACGGGATTGAACTGCGCGTTTCGGACGAACTCCGGAAGCGCACCCAGGACGAGCTTCTTGGCGAAGCGATCCACGACGCGATGGCGCGAGCTGTGCGCGTCGCGAAGGTGATGGGCCTCGAAGCCGCGGACGTCCGGATCGAATCGATCGGTACGGGCCGCATGTCGGGTCCGTCGGTGCGCTACTACGCGGCCCCCCGGGTTGCGAACGATGCCGTGCTCGCGAAGTCCGTGATGGCGGCGCCCTCGGTTTCGGCGGGGACCTCGGACGTGACGCAGGAAGTCACGATGCAGGTACGCATTCGTCCTTAAACTTTCATCCTGCGGGCTGACCGACCACGACGGGCGGCGGAAGCGTTTCCGGCCGCCCGAATTGTTGACGGCCGCCCGGCACCCATCTTCGACCACTTTTCCAAAAGGAACCCACCATGGCACGCTTTGAAACCGACGGCTCGATCGATCCGATCCTCCGCGTCTCGCTCGAACCCGGCGAAACGATCTGCGCGGAGCGGAACGCCATGGTGGCGATGGACCGCTCGCTCTCCTTGAAGGGCGCGACCCGCGGCGGCTTCTTCAAGTCGCTCGCACGCAAGGTCCTCAACGACGAAACCTTCTTCCAGCAGGTGGTCGAGGCCGGGGACCGTCCGGGCGAGATCCTTCTGGCGCCGAACTTGCCCGGCGACGTGACGCTTCTCGACGTGGGCGATCGCCAGTACTACTTGTCGGACGGCGCCTTTCTCGCCTCGACCTCCGGGGTGGAGTTCGAGACGAAGACGCAGAGCCTCGGGCGCGCGCTTTTGGGCGACTCGGGCGGCTTCTTCGTCATGAAGACCTCGGGCTCGGGGACGCTCGCCGTCTCCGGCTTCGGCTCGGTGCGGGAGCTCCGCGTCACGAAGGAGCGTCCGATGATGGTCGACAACGGGCACGTCGTCGCCTGGGACGCGGGGTTGGACTACGAGCTTTCCATCAACTCGAGCAGGTCTGGCCTCATGGGGAAGCTCCTTCATTCGCAGCTCTCGGGTGAAGGCGTGATGCTCAAATTCAAGGGCGAAGGCGTCGTTCTCGTCTGCTCGCGCAACAAGGGCGGGTTCTTGGACTGGATCTTCTCGCAGAGCCCGACCGAGAAGGCCGTGAAGAACGAGTGAAGCGGATCCCGAGTCCTCCGATATGACGGAAAAACGGAAGGGCGTCGTCTACACGCGCCGTTGGTCGCCGACTGGATGCTCGACATGGTCGGGTACCGGGCGGAGGAAGAGATCGGCCGCAGGCTGATCGTCGAGCCGTCGTGCGGCTGCGGCGCCTTTCTTCTGACGATCGTCGAACGGCTCTGCGGCTGGAAGGCGCGTCACCCGGACGTCGGCTGGGCGGCGCTCTCGGAGTGCATCCGCGCCTTCGACGTCGACGAGGCGGCGCTTCGTGCGACGCGGCGCGCCGTTCGTCAGGCGCTCATCCAACGCGGGTGCCCGCCGGAGACGCTCCTTGACGCCTGGCTCGTCTGCGGGGACTTTCTCCTTCACGACACGGATCTTCGCGCCGACTTCGTGGTCGGCAATCCGCCCTACATCCGCGCGACGGACATGCCTGCGGAGAAGCGGAAGGCCTACGCCGCTCATCTCAATTGCGTCACCCTCGGGACGGACATCTTCGTGGGTTTCTATGAGAAGTCGCTCGAACTACTGAAGCCGGGCGGCGCGCTCTGCTTCATCTGTGCGGACCGGTGGCTCCAGAACGCCTACGGAAAGCGCCTGCGCGGCAAGGTCAACGCCGACTTCAACCTCGACGTGCTCGTGCGCATGCACGAAGTCCGGGCGTTCGACGAGGACGTGGACGCCTATCCGGCGGTCACGCTCATCCGCCGCGAAGCTCGGCGGGAAACCTTCAGGTTCGTGAACTGTTCGCCCGCCTTCGGCGCGGACGACGTCGAAGACGTCGAACGGGCGATGGATGGCGGTTTGGACAACGTCCGGGGGAGCCGCTTCGAGCTGATCCGGTTGGAGAAGCCCCATGGTGATGCGCTCTATCCGCTCGCCGACGCCGCGACCGTCCGGTTCGTCATGAGCGCGATGGGGCGGTATCAGCCGATCGAGAAGTGCGGCGTCGCGATCGGGATCGGCATCGGCATCGCGACCGGCTGCGACGACGTCTTCCTCACGGAGGACGCCACGCTGGTGGAAGCGTCGCGGCTCCTGCCCCTCTACCATCAACGCTTCAAGGACGCCCGCCCCGTCTTTCTCGTGAACCCTTGGGAGGAGGACGGGAGCCTCGCGGATCTTCAGCGCCATCCGCGCCTTCGGAACTACTTCGAGAAGCACGCCGACCGTCTGAAGCGCCGGTATGTCGCGAGGAAGTCGCCCGAAGCCTGGTACCGGACGATCGACAAGATTCAGACGGAGCTTCTCGGGAGGAGGCTCATCCTGCTCCCGGACTTGGGTGTCGAGGCGAAGCCCGTCATCACGGACCGGTACCCCCATCACGGCTGCTACTGGATCGCCTCCGACGAGTGGGACCTTGAAGCGTTGGTGGGGCTCCTGATGAGCACGCCGGTCCGTCGCTTCATCGACGCTTTCGGGGTCAAGATGCGGGGCGGGACGCTCCGCTTTCAGGCCCAGTACCTGAGGTACGTGCATCTGCCCGAGTGGAAGGACGTTCCGGACGAGGTGCGCGAAGGTTTGCGCACCGCCTTCCGTCGGGGCGACGCGGCGCTCGCCGACCGATGGGCCGAGCGGGCGTACCGCCCGTGAGCCCTCCGGCCGCGTTTCTCTTCCGAATCGTCGGACGGCGGCGCCCCAATCCTCTACAATGTCGGCCCGGACCGATCCCGGTCCGCATCCGACCCCGCCGAGAAGGCGGGGATTCATCCGCCTTCCTCCGAGGACACGCTCCAAAGTGAACGCCCAGATTTATCCGCATCCGTTCATCGCCCGCGAAGGTCGCCCGATCCTGGGCGGTCTTCTTGCCCTGACGGTCATCCTGTGGCTCTTCGACTTCGACTTCCTGGCCTTCATCGCCTTCGTCGCCTTCGTCTTCTCGCTGCAGTTCTTCCGCGATCCCGCCCGTGAGCTTCCGGCGGATCCGCGCGCCGTCGTGAGTCCCGTGGACGGGCGCGTCTGCAAGGTGCAGAACGCCGAGGATCCGCTCACCGGCGAACCCCGCGTCATGGTCTCGATCTTCATGAACGTCTTCAACGTGCACAGCCAGAAGTCGCCCGTGGCGGGCGTCGTCGAAGAGGTGAAGTACACGCCGGGGCTCTTCCTCAACGCCGACCTCGACAAGGCTTCGACCGACAACGAACGCAACGCCGTGCGCGTGCGCATGGAAGACGGCCGCGACGTCACCTTCGTGCAGGTCGCGGGCTTGATCGCCCGCCGCATCCTCTGCCACACCTCGGTGGGCGCGAAGCTCGCCCGCGGCGAGCGCTACGGCTTCATCCGCTTCGGCTCCCGCGTGGACGTCTTCCTCCCGCCCGAGGCGGAAGTCACCGTCACCATCGGTCAGAAGGTGACGGGCGTGATGTCGACGATCGCGCGCCTCTGATCACCTCTGATCCTCTCTGGGAACCTCTTCACGAGAGCCTCTTTTGAGAGGTTCCACAACCTCTTTTTTTCTTATTTGGGACGGGGTCGTCTTCACTCCGCCGGGAGGTGCCTTCCGGCTCGTGGGTGCCCCTGACGTTCGACGCGCTTTGCTGAATCCCGTTTCAGTACAGCGCGCTGTACTACACCTGACTGTAGTACAGCCAACTGTACTGCACCCAACTGTAGTACAGTCGGATGTGCTTCTTGTATTTCCTTGGTTATCAAGGAATGAGGTGAAAAGAGAACTGAACGGGTGGTGAAATGCAAGGGATCCTCCGCACGCGAAAGCCCGGCTCGCGCCGGGCTTCGGAGGTGGAATCGGGCACGGGTCCCGGTGTTGTCGTTCAGAAGGACCCCGGCGTCACGAGCGGCTCGGGGGCGCGCAGTTGCTCCTTGGTGCTCCGGATGATCCACTCGGCGCGCTGCGCGAGCCACGCGTCCAAAAGCGCCGAGTCTTCGAGCACGGCGACGACGCGCCAGAGCGGCGCCTCGTCGGTCGAGTCCGGGTCGACGGAGGCTTCCTGCGTCGCGCAGAGCGGGCTCTCCAGAATCTCGCGCACGAGGTCGGGGCTGTCGGTGACGACCGTGAGCCGCACGGTGCGGCCGCGCTTCCCTTCAAAGTTCGCCCGGCGCACGAAGTCTTCGAGGCTGAAGTCCTCGGGGATGAGCGCCGGGAGGAGCGTCACGCGGGCGTCGTCGAAGCGGTGGAGCGCGTAGAGCCCGATCACGGGGCGCTCCTCTTCGACGGGTTGCCCGGCTTCTTCAAGACGGCGTCGGCGGATGCGTGCGAGCGTGTGCTTCACGCCGCGGGGCTCTTCGTAGCCCACGACGAAGGTTCTCGATTGGTGCTGGATGAGCCCCAAAGGGTGGAGGTCGATTTCGGAAAACCGCCCCGTATCGCGGCGGTAGCGGCCGTGCATGACCATCTCAGAAAAGAGCGCTTCGACGGCCGCCTCAAAGACCGAGGCCCGGATCGCGGGCACCGTGACGGGAAGGGTCGGGGGCGTCACCACGATCTTCTCCAACCACGAGGTGTTGGCGCGCGCGGCGTCCGGGGCGAGGTTGCGCTTCGCGGTGCGCAGCATCGGGCGAAGCCCGTTCAAGGCACCCGTGGGTAGATGGTGGCGCAGACCTTCTTCCGCGAAGCGCAGCAGCACCGCCTCGACCGGCGAGAGCCTCGGGAGCTGGATCCCCTTGGCGTTCGGGCTCCAACGGTAGCGGCGCGGGCGCACCGTTTCGTCGCAGTCGATCGCGAAGTCGGCGGCGTCGCTCCTGATCGTCTGCAGATAGCGCTGCAGGGTGCGGATCGGGAGATCGATCCCTTCGCGGCGGAGTTCTTCCTGAATCTCCTGCGTGTCGATCGGACGGTTCTGCGGGATCAACTGCAGGATCCTGATGAGGCGGATCGCGTCGTCGAACATCGGGCTCGGACGGGCGGTCTTTCGGCCCGCGGCGGCCTTGGCGTCATGTGTGCCGCCGGGCGTGCCGCGGTCCGCGCGGCTCGTGCGGTTCGTCGATGAAGCCATGGCTTCCTCCCTACCAAGGAACAAGGTTCTCAGAAAAATGTATCAGCCGAACGCCGGGGCGATCGTTTCGAAATGCACCGAAGTGTGTGGGCGGAACGAAAAGCGGCGCCCGCTTCAGGGGCGCCGCATCTCGAAAACGCTTGGAATCCGGCTGTTCCGGCCGTTTCGGCGGGTGTGCCGTCAGTGGTGTTCGGCGGGGTCTTCGCCGGCCGCGAGGGCAGCCTGCTGCGCGGCGATGTCGGCTTCGATCGGGTTGGGGCGCCCCTTCCACCAGCACCAGAAGGCGTAGAGGTAGCCCGAGAGCGCGTAGATGCAGAAGAGCACGAAGATCGAAAGCGACGTGTTGCTCGAGATGATGATGAAGAGGAGCGACGCGACGACGATGAACCAGAAGGGGATCGTGCGCACGACGGCGTAGCTCTTCCCGGAGAAGAAGGGCGCGTTGCTCACCATCGTGAGGCCGGCGTAGAGCGTGACGACCAACGCCGCTTCGGCCTGATGCGGGAGCATGAAGTCGGGGATGTGGCCTTCGACGCAGAGCCAGACGTAGCCGCAGACGAGCGCCGCCGCGGCCGGGCTCGGGAGCCCCTGGAAATAGTTCTTGGAGACGACGCCCACGTTGCAGTTGAAGCGCGCCAGGCGCAGGATCGCGCAGAAGGCGTAGACGAAGGCGACGGCCCAGCCGAGCTTGCCCAGGCCCACGAGGCTGTGTTCGTAGACGATCAAGGCCGGGGCGACGCCGAAGCTCACGGCGTCGGCGAGGCTGTCCATCTGCACGCCGAATTCGCTCTGGGTGTGGGTGAGGCGCGCGACGCGCCCGTCCATCCCGTCGAAGAGCATCGAGAAGAAGACGGCGATCGCGGCGGTGCCGAAGTCGCCGTTCATCGCCTGAACGATGCCGTAGAAGGCGGCGAAGAAGGCCGCCGCGGTGAAGGCGTTCGGCAGGACGTAGATGCCCTTGGTGCGGACGGCTTCGATGCGCTGTTGGCTGATTTCAGCGAGCGACTTGCGGTGAGGAGTGGGATGGTCGGTCATTGCTTTTGCGAGCGGTGCTTTCGGTGTGCGCGTGTCCGGGGACCAGGGGGCCCCGAAAATCGTTCGGCCTATTGTACAGGCGTTGGCGGCAAACCATACAATGAGCAAATTTCTGCAATAGTTCACCGCCCGACGCGGGCGGCTTTTCGAGTCATGCCGTATCTCTTCGCACCGCCCCAGCAGGCCGTCATTCCCGTCCAGGACGAACGCTACGAATTCTTCCCCGTGCGCCGCGTCTACTGCGCCGCGCGCAACTATTCCGCGCACGCCGCGGAGGTCGCGCGGCCGGGTGAAGTGGTCGAGGCGCCCTTCTTCTTCATGAAGCCCTCGGACGCCGTGGTGCCGGTGGCGGACGGCGAGACCGTCCGGATCGCCGCGCCGGAGGATCCGGAAGCGAGGCTCGAGTACGAGGTCGAACTGGTGGCGTGCCTCTCGAAGGGCGGCAGGAACCTCACGGAAGAAGAGGCTGAAGCCTGCATTTGGGGCTGGTGCGTCGGGATCGACTTCACCCGCCGCGACCGTCAGCGCGAGATGAGCGCGAAGGGCCGCCCTTGGGAGGTCGCGAAGGCCACCGACCGGAGCGCCCCGGTGAGCCACCTGCGCCCCGCGTACCGCACGCCCATGCCCGCGCCCGCCGACATCTACCTCTACAAGAACAACGAGAAGGTGCAGTCGGGCCGCACGGACCAGATGATGGTCTCGCCCGCAGGGTTGATCGTCGAACTCTCCCGCACGTGGGAGCTTCAGCCGGGCGACATCGTCTTCACGGGGACGCCCTCGGGCGTGGGCCCGGTGAAGAAGGGCGACGTGCTTCTCGCCGGCGTCAACGGCGTGGGGACGCTCCGCGTCGAGATCGTCTGATCGGGGCCCGCCGCAGACCTCACATCCATATGGGAGCCGAGCCGGTGCGCACCGGCTCGGGGTCTCTCGAAGACCGTTCAAGAAAAAGGCCGCAGCCCGTTGCCGGGCGCGGGCTTTTTGACTGATGGGGGGTGTCGTCGGTCAGGCGCGCTGACGGACGGCGGCCACCGCCATCTTCTTCCCGGCGTAGCGGGCGTCGAGCTTGATGTTGATCTTCGCGGGCTTTTCTTCGAGCGGCTGACGGAAGACGCGGAGCGACCCCAGCACGCCCGCCATCAGGATGATGAAGCCCACGACCATCGTGACGGTCGGGAGTTCCCCGCGGTAGATGAGCGCGTAGACGACGGCGAAGACCGATTCGAAGACGATGAGCTGACCGCCGAGCGCAGCCGGAAGACGCTGGCTCATCTGGTTCCAGGCGAGCATCGCGACCCACGAGCAGAGGAAGCCCACCATGAGCGCAACGAGGAGGAACGTCACGGGTTCGGGTCCCATGAAGTGCACCGACGTGTCCATGAAGCCGATCGGCCACGCGAGGAGCGCGAAGGCGCCCAGCACCACGGGGAGCACCGTCACGCCCTGAAGCGCCGTCCAGGCGCTCGTCGAATGGTGGGGGTGCTCAAGAAGCCAGTCGGCGTTGTAGATCGAGAACCAGGTCCAGGCGAAGACCGCGGCGATGCCGAAGCCGACGCCGATCCAGAAGGTTTGCCCCCCGCCGGCGCTCGCTTCCGCGATCATCTTGAATTCGGACCAGTTGGCGATGACGAGCCCCGCGAAGATGACGGCCAAGGGAGGCAGGATGCGGCTCCAGGGAATCGCGCGCCCTTCCTTCGCGTAGCGGACGTTGGAGACGATGGCGACCAACACCGGAATCACGGCCATGAACATGCCGGCCAGAGGGGCGCCCGCCATGCGGATGCAGATCGTGAGCATCGAGTAGAAGATCACGTTGCCGAAGAACGGAAGCTTGAACGCCTCCCAGATGTCGGCGCGGGTGAACTTTTTGAGTTCATGGCGCAGGAACCAAAGGCAGGGCAGCGACACGATCCCGAAGGAGATGAAGCGCCCGAGCGCCACGAGCACGGGGTTGTACTGCGGTACGAGAAGCGGGGCGATGTAGATGAGGCCCCAGAGAGCACCCGCAGCGATGCCCAGAAGAACACCGATCAGCATTGGTAGACGGAATCCTTTTCGGGCCGCCGTCTTTCACCCGGCGGCCAACGCGTAGCGGAGCGGCGTGTGAAAGGGAGCTTTTGCCGTCCGTTGATGTCGCCGGAGGTTTCCCCGCCGGCGGCCCCTCCGCCGGGCGTCCTTCCCGTCGGGGAGCGCCCGGATGTGCGTCCTGCGCAGCTGAGAGGGCTCTCTCCGACCCCCGGGGCTCCTGACCCGTGCGTCACTGCGGCATACGTATTTTCCGAGCGTTGCCATCTTAACAAAAAGATATTTCTACGCAAAGTCTTATAGGTACAAACCACAGGCCGGAAAAGATTGCGTAAAAATTCACCGGAAAGGAGGATCCGGAGAGGGTCTCGATCGCCGAAAGTTGTACGTATGAACACGTATGCTTGGATTCCTTTGGCGGACGGGCGTTTCGGTTGGGCCGAACCCGGGTTCGGCGTTCAGGCCGGAGTTCGGACCCGCCGGTCGGGGCGAAGCGCCGTCGGAACGCCTATCATCGAAGGCATGCCGATAGAAAAATCGTCTGAGGCGAAGACCATGACGCACGACCGAAAGACCACGATCCAACCCGAATCGACTGAGAACGCCCTCCCGATCCTCACGCCCGGGAGGATGCGGGCGCTGACGCGCGCCTTCACCGAAAAGCTCTTCGAGGACGTGCGCCGCATGAGCGTGACGAAGGGGCCGGAGGGCAAGCCTTTGGAAAGCGAAGGCGTGACCCGCACTGCCTACTCCGACGAAGAGACGGCGGTGTTGGATCACCTCGAAGCCATTGCGCGGGACTGGGGGCTGGAGGTCCGCACCGACCCGGTCGGAAACCGCTTCTTCACGTACGCGGGCGAGGACCGGACGCTCCCTGCGTTGATGAGCGGGAGCCACGCCGACAGCGTGCTCTCGGGCGGGAATTTCGACGGGCTCGCCGGGATCGCGGCGGCCTTTGCGGCCGTGGCGGCGTGGCGCGCACTGGGGCTACGCCCCAAACGCGACTTCACGATCGCCGCCTTCCGGGCGGAAGAGCCGGGGCTCTTGGGCACGGAAGCGCTCTTCGGGCGGATGAAGCCCGAAAGCCTCACGCGGCGCATCGACCCCCGGCCGGGGGCGCTCGTCTTCGGCGAATTGGTGAAGCGTCAGGGGCTCGATCCGCAGCGCCTCGTCTCGGGCGAGGTGTTTCTGGACCGCGGCTCGGTCGACGCGTTTTTGGAACTCCACATCGAACAGGCGCCTTCGCTCGCAGCGGACGACGTGGTCCGCACGGGGCTCGTCACCGGCATCCGCGGGCGCATCGCCTACGACGTGATCGAGGTCGTGGGCGATGCCGCCCACGCGGGCGCGATCGAGCGCGCGTACCGGCGGGACGCCGTGGCCGCCTCGGCCGAAGTGGTCCACCGCATGAACGCGTGGTGGGCGGAGCGCTTGGCGGCCGGAGACGATCTGGTCCTCACCTTCGGCGTCTTCGCGACGCCCGAAGACGCGGTCTTCAACAAAATCGCGGGCGACGTGCGGTTGAGCTTCGAAGCGCGCTCTCTGGAGGTTGAGGTCCGCGAAGCCGCCGCCCGAAAGCTTCTCGACACCTTCCGGGAAGTGGAAGCCGAGACCGGCGTGGCGTTTCGCCCGCAGGCGGCTTCGCGCCTTGAACCTCAGCTCTCGGACGAGGGGCTTCTCTCGGCGCTAGCCGACGCCGCCCGGCGGACCGGCGTTCCCGTGCGCCGCATGGCCTCGGGCGCCGGGCACGACGCGCAGAACTTCGGCGTCGCGGGGATTCCGTTCGCGATGATCTTCGTCGCGAACGACCACGGCTCGCACAACCCGCGGGAGGCGATGACGCTCAACGACTTCGAAGCCGGCGCGGCGCTTTTGGCCGACGCGGGTCTGCGGTGGTGAGCGGTCACTCAGTTGGAGCCGTCCGTTTGACAGGGCGGAAAAGACGCTGACCTTCGCAAAAACGCCCCGCCGAACACGAGGTTCGCGGGGCGTCGTCGTCTGATCTGATCAGGTGGGTCAGGAGGCCTTCTGTGGGGTCGCTTCAGGCTGCGGCTGCGCGGCGGCTTCCGCCTTGGCTTC
>NZ_JH604946.1:31179-34595 GCF_000250875.1 Sutterella parvirubra YIT 11816
CTTCACCTCCGGAGCGGCCTGCGCCGTCACCTTCGCCGTTTCGGCGTCGGTCTTCTCGGCGGGCGCCTCGCCCTTGTCTCGGGTTTCGAGCTCGTAGGCGAGCATCGTCACGGCCGCGGCGTAGAAGTAGCTCCGGTTGTAGCGGAGGATCGCGCCGAAGCTCTCGGTCCCGAGCCAGTAGTCGACGCCCTTGGTGTCGTCCTTCCTGACCCACGGGAGGTCGACGAGGAGCGCCGGTTCGTCGTTTTTGAGCTTCCACTCGGTCTTGGGCTTCACGCCCGCTTCGAGGAGCTTCCCGACGGTCGTGTGCGCCTTGATGCCGCCCGACTTCGTCGCCTTGAAGATCGCCTCGTCGGCCTCGACCGGGTAGAGGGGCTTTTCGCCCCGGATCCAACCGTGGACCTTGAGGAAGTTCGCCACCGAGGCGATGCCGTCGGGTTCGGAATTCGTGATGTCGATCATGCCGTCGCCGTCGCCGTCCCTGCCGTAGGCGTTCAAGGACGCCGGCATGAACTGCCCGAGCCCCATCGCCCCGGCGAAGGACCCGTGCACCGAGACGGGCGACACGCCCTGGCGGTAGCAGAAGTCGAGGAAGCTCGCGAGCTCGCTCCGGTAGTACTTGGCGCGGCGGGTGTAGTCGAACGACAGCGTCATCAGCGCGTCCAACACCCGGAAGCGCCCCATGTTGCGGCCGTAGATCGACTCGATCCCGATGATCGCGGTGACGACGTAGGGGTCGACGCCGGTTTCGCGTTCGATCCGCGCGAGGACCTCGCGGTTCCGCGCGATGAAGTCGCCCCCGCGCTCGATGCGTTCGTCGTTGATGAGGTTGCGCCGGTAGAGGATGAAGTTCTTCTCCGGGGTCTTCTTCCGGTCGGCCTTGGGGCGCGGCGTCGTGTACTTCTCGCTCAGGGGCGAGTAGCGCGCGACGGCGACCTCTTCCTTCAACCATTCGAGCGGAATGTCCTTCTCGTCCGAGAGCTTCTGCAGGAACCCGAGCACCTCCGGGCGTGCGAGATAGTCCGACGTCGTGCGGTTGACGTGCGGGCTCGGCTGCTTCTTCGCGGGTTCGGCTGCGGGTTGCGCGGCCGGAGCGGCGGGTTGAGCGGCGGGCGCAGGCTCCGCGGCCGACGCGGTCGTCGGGGCGGTTTGGGTGTTCTGAGCGGGCTCGGCGGCAGGGGCGGTCTGTCCGTTGGTTTCGGCGGCCCCCACGGCGAGCGCGGCGGTCATGGCGAGAAGCGCGGTCGCGGCGCGCTGTCGGAAGAGGTGCATGGCGTGTCGGTGTCGTCGAAAATGTCGGTGCTTGAGATTCTATCGGCGGGGGCGGTGAGACCCTCGGGAGAACCCGAAATAAAGGGTAAACGAATGGAAGCGAGCGCGCGAAATCGAACGGAACGACGCGAAGGGAGAAGCCGAGCGAGCGGAGTGAACGCTCGCCTTCGAAGTCGGTGCGCCCGACGTGCGGGGGCCGGGGTGCGGTGTGCTATCTTCACCTCAAGACAACGAAAACGCATCCCCACGATGACTACCGCACAAGCGCCCGCCTGGTCGGGGCTCCCCACGGGGTACTTCACGCACGGGCGGATCTACGATCCGAACCCGCTCGCGAACGCGCCCGAATCTCCCGAACGCATGGAAGCGCTCGAGAGCCGCCTCTTCGTGAGCGGCCTCGAGGACTTCGTCGAGCGCGTGGAGTGCGGCCCGGCGCCGCGCGGCGTCGTGACGCTCGCGCACGATGAGGACTACGTGGAGGCGCTGGAGAAGGCGAGCCAGGGCGACAAGGAGGCCTTGGCGCGCTTCGAGATGACCGATACCAAGGTGGGCCCGGGAACGTTTGACGCCGCGATGAGAAGCGTCGGCGCGGTCGTGGCGGCGGTGGACGCGGTTTTTTCCCGCACCTGCCGGAACGCCTTCTGCGCGGTGCGCCCGCCCGGGCACCATGCGGGCCGCGCCCGTGCGGGCGGGTTCTGTTTCTTGAACAACGTCGCCGTCGGGGCGCTCTACGCGCGCGCCCGCTGGGGCGTCGAGCGCGTCGCGGTGCTCGACTTCGACGTGCACCACGGGGACGGAACCGAAGAGATCCTTGCGGGCCGCGAAGGCGTGAAGTTCCTCTCGCTCTTTCAGTGGCCGCTCTTTCCCGACCGGCGCATCGTGCCCGCACCGGAAAACGTCGTGCAGTCGCCCCTGGAAGCGGGGGCGGCGGGGCCCGAAATCGAGCGCGTCGTGGAGAACGAATGGCTTCCGGTGCTCGCCGACTTCCGCCCGCAGCTGATGCTCCTCTCCGCAGGCTTTGACGCCCACGTCGAAGAAACGATGGCGCAGTTGAAGGCCGCCGAGCGCGACTACGCCTACCTCACGCGCCGCATGATGGACGCGGCCGCGGCGCTCTGCGAAGGACGCCTCGTTTCCGTCTTGGAAGGCGGCTATTCGTTGAGGAGCCTCGCGAGGAGCGTCACCGCGCACCTCCAAACCCTGATGCGTCCGTAGCAGTCTTCGGGCTCCAACATCATCCTTCAGACCCCAAAGGATTTCATTCACATGGACGTCAAATCGCTGCGCCCCGGCGTCGCTCCCCGGGAAGTTTGGTCCTGGGCGGCCTTCGACTTTGCGAATTCAGGCTACACGACCGTGGTGCTCACCGCGGTCTACAACGCGTACTTCGTCGCGGTCGTCGCGGGCGACGCCCCGTGGGCGACGCTCGCCTGGACCGTGATCGTCGCGGCCTCGAACCTCCTGAGCATGATCGCGATGCCGGCCGTCGCTGCGCACGCCGACATGCATGCCTCGAAGAAGCGCTGGCTCTTCTGGATGACGTTTCTCGCCGTCGCGGCGACGGCTCTGCTCGCCACGACCGGCCCCGGCACGATCCTTTGGGCGGGGTTGCTGATCATCCTTTCGAACTTCGCCTACAACGTGGGCGAGAGCGTCAACAGCGCGTTCCTTCCCGAACTCGCCCGTGAGGATTCGATCGGGAAGGTCTCGGGCTGGGGTTGGGCCTTCGGCTACTGCGGGGGCCTGACGACGTTGGGCGGGTCGCTCCTTCTCGTCACGCAGGCGGACAAACTCGGCCTCGGCACCGACGGCGCCGTCGCGGGCGCGATGCTGATCACCGCGGTCGTCTTTGCGGTGTCGGCGGCGCCGATCTTCCTTTGGCTCAAAGAACGCGCGACGCCGCGCCCCGACGCGAAGCACGCAGGCATCGCGGAAAGCCTCCGGGGCGCCTGGACGACGCTCAAGTCCCTGCCTCAATTCCCCGACTTCGGGATCCTCACCACCTGCGGCTTTCTCTATCAGTGCGGCGTCGCGGTGGTGATCACGCTCTCCGCGGTCTATGCGGCCGCGGTGATGGGCTTCACGACGGAAGACACCATCCTGATGGTCTTCCTCGTCAACATCACGGCGGCGGCCGGGGCCTT
>NZ_JH604946.1:34605-48161 GCF_000250875.1 Sutterella parvirubra YIT 11816
CTACGCGCAGGACCGCCTGGGGCACAAGCGCGCCCTGATGGTGACGTTGGTCGTGTGGCTCGCGATGATCGTCGTCGCTTACTTCTCGGAAACGCGCACGCACTTCTGGATCGCCGCCAATCTGGCGGGCCTCGCCATGGGGAGCTCGCAGTCGGCGGGCCGCGCCATGGTGGGGGTCTTCGCGCCCGAAGGCCGTCAGGCGGAGTTCTACGGGCTTTGGAATCTGGCGCTTTGGCTCTCCGCCGTCGTGGGGCCGCTCTCCTACGGGATGATCACCTGGGTGACGGGGAACGACCACCGCCTGGCGATCTGCGCCACGGGGCTCTTCTTCCTTCTGGCGATCGTGGTGTTGGTGCCGTTGAACGTCGAGCGCGGGGCGGCGCGGGCGAAGGAAATGAGCGCGAGGGAGGCGGCGTAACCGAAGCCCTGCCCGAAGAGGCGCGGACATCCGGGGTTCCGGATGGAAGCGCCTCTTTTCTTAGGGTTTCGGCGTCCGACTCTTCACGGAAAATGCGTCCAAGTGACTGCGGAAAGCGTGTCCAAGTGCCCGTGAATGCCGCGGCCGACTCATGGAGGCCGGTCCGGCCGGCATGGTCAACCGACCGCTGGCGTCGTAGGCTTCTTTGGAGACGCACCCCTGGACCTTCCGAAGCCGGTCATCCTTGACCGCACCTTTCTCAAACCGGGCGTGCGCCTTCTCTCAGAAGGGACACGGAGGCGGCTCATGGCGGGTGAGGCTTACGAAAAGCGTTTGGTTGAAGACGCTCTGGCGCTCCACCTGAGGACGATGGGCGCGGTGCTGATCGAAGGTCCCCGGAGATGCGGCAAAACGACGACGGCAAGGCGCTTTTCCCGCAGCGTCCTCCGCGTCGACGACCCGCGGACGATGGAGGACCCGGCCTTCTGGGCGGAGCTCGCCCCGGAGAGGCTTCTCACGGGCGCGGCGCCCCGCCTCATCGACGAGTGGGAGCACATCCCGACGATTTGGGACGACGTGCGGAGCGAGGTCGACCGCAGAAGCGACCCCGGACAGTTCATCCTCACCGGGTCGGCCGAACCCGTGAATCCCGGCCGCATCTTTCATTCCGGCACCGGGCGATTCGCCCGGATGCGCATGCGCCCGATGACGCTCTTCGAATCGGGTGAGTCGACGGGGGTGGTGAGCCTGCGGGGGCTCTTTGAAGGCCGCTTCGAGGCATGTGCCGACATGAATGCGGGGAGCGGTCTCACGCGTGAAGCGTTGGCCTACGCCGCCTGCCGCGGCGGCTGGTCCGCGTCCGTCGTGAAGGCGGGTGAGGCGGCGCTCTCGACCACCCGGCGGATCGTCCGAAAGGCGTTGAGGGAAGCGGCGGCCCGGGCGGCGAAGCATCCTCCTGCGGAGGAGGCGCTGCGGGGGCTTCTCCGCGTCGTGGTCCTCCACGCGGGGACGACGGACCCCGTCACGAAGCTTCACAGGGAGCTTGCGGACGAGCGGGTGTCGCTCCGCTGCTTCCGGGCGGTCCTCGGGGCGCTCCGCGACACCTTCGTGACGGAAGACTTGGACGCCTGGACGGCGCCGCTCCGCTCGGCGGCGCGGCTTCCCACGACGCCCGAGCGGAGTTTCTGCGATCCCTCGTTCGTCTCGGTCGGGCTCGGGCTCGCGCCGGAGAAGCTGCTTCACGACCGGACGGCTTTCGGGAAGGTGTTCCGGGCGTTGTGTCTTCGGGACCTTCGCGTCTGCGCCGACCTCTTGGAGGGCGGCCTCGCGCACTGGCGCGATCGCGTCGGCCGCGCCTCTTTGGTCGTGACGGCCTGGGACGGCCGGTACGGTCTCGTCGCGGTCTCGCCGGGCGGGGGCAGGGCGGAGGAGCGCAACGCCGGAATGCTTCGGGCCATGGCCGCCAAGATCAACGTCGAGCGCCGCGGGGCGCCGTCCTTCCTCATGGTGCTCACCGCCGACGGGTGCGGGGCCCGGCGTCGCGAAGACGGTGTTTGGGTCGTGCCGGTCGGGTGTTTCGGACCCTGAGTGAGACCCTGAATCAGCCTCTTTGTCGAGCTCAAAATCGGGGGAAGTCGAGGCCGTCCTCGCTTCCCCTGTCTTCGCGGATGCGTCCGGATTCGCTATATTTCTAGGACAACCGACCCACGGACGACCCAACCCGACCTTTCCCCCGATGCATTCCCGCCCGAAGATCCCGACCCCCCTGCGCGCGCGTTTTCCGCGCCGCGCCCCGGAAGGCGCGCCTTCCGGACGGAGGCTCATCCGTGCGGCGTCGGCGGGATTCTTCGGGGCGCTTTTGACTCTCCTCACCTTTCTGACGCCCGCCTCTCCCGCGCAGGCCGCCCGCACGATCGTCGTAGGCTTCGTCGACTCCGCCGAGTCGGGCTTCTACGCGACGACCGTGCAGCCGACGATCGAGGCGATCCGCCTCGGCATTCCGGGTAGCGTCGTCGAGACGGTGCGGCTCTCGTCCGTGACGATCACGAACGACGTGCGGCTCCGCCAACCCGACCTCTTCATCGTGCCCGCGTCCGACTTCCTTCTGGTTACGGACACGCTTGGAGCGCACGCCGTCGCCACCCGCAAGTCCACCGCCGCGAAGGCTCCCTCGATGTCCGTGGGCGGCGTCTTCGTCGTGAGAAACGACCGCGCGGACCTGACGACGGTGAAGAGTCTGCGCAGGAAGCGCGCCGCGGCGACGCTCCCGACCGCTCTCGACGGGTGGTTGGCCGCCCGCATGGCCTTGGAAGAGGCCGGCTACGACTCGCAGACCTTCTTCAAGGAAGTGCGCTTCATGACGTTCGGGCTCCCGAACGTGGTTTCGAGCGTCCTTTCCGGCGCGTACGACGTCGGGGTGCTTCCGACCTGCATGTTGGAGCGCGCCGAAGCCGAAGGCATCGTCGCGCGCGGGGCGCTCCGCGTCGTGGGGGCCGTTGAAGACGAACTCCTTCACTGCCGGCGCTCGACCGCGCTCTACCCGGACTGGGTGGCGGGCGTCTTGCCGACGGTCGACCCGGAATTGGCGCGCGAACTCACGATCGCGATCCTCACGCCCCCGAAGCGGGACGGTTCGGGTACCGCGCAGGAGCAGGGCGCCTACGTCTGGCAGGTGACGAACGACTTCCACGCGGTGCGCGAACTGGAGCGGCGCCTTCACGTCGGGCAGTGGAGCTATTTGGACAGCTGGAGCTTGGAAGCGCTTTGGCGGCACTTCCATTGGTACGTGGTGGCGGGGCTTCTCATTTTGGACGCGGTGGTGTTGAACGAGAGGCGCCTTCGCATGCTCGTCAGAAAGCGCACCGCGGAACTCCAAAACGCCCTCGCCGAGCGCGACCGCCTCGAAGAGGCCGAACGCGCGGCGAGGCTGCGCCTGGGCGAATTGGAGCGCATGGGCGCGATCAGCCAGCTCTGCGCGATGATCGCGCATGAGCTGAAGCAGCCGGTCACCTCCATCATCAACTACGTCACGGTGATCAAGCTGCGCGCCGGTATGGTGGGCGGCGCGGCCGCGCCCCAAGCGTCCGGCACGCCCGGCAAACCCTCCGCAGCGCCCGCGCCCTCCGCCGATCCGGTCTTCGAGAAGGCCGTCGACGGCGTCGAGGCGGCGTCAAAGCGCATCGCCGGGATTGTCGACCGCGTGCGGCTCTACGCGAAGCGCGAACGGCGCGAACCCGTGGCGGTGGACCTCTGCGCGACGCTCGAAGCCGCCGCATCCGCCCAGAAGAAGGGCGCGGTTGCGGTGCGGCTTCTCATTCCGGCCAAGCCCGTCCACGTGTCGGGCGATCCGCTCGAACTCGAGCTCCTCTTTCTCAACCTCATCAAGAACGCGGTCGAAGCCGCGGCGGGCGCGCTGAACGCGACGCCCTCGAGGACCCCTGAAGTCGTGGTGGCGCTCGCCTGCGGAGGCGACGCCCCGGAGGCGTCTTCCGCCGCCCACGACGTGCGCGTCACCGTGACGGACAACGGCCCCCGCTTGTCGGACGAAGCCTTCGAGCGCCTCATGCGCGTGAGCGAAAGCGTCAAGGACGAGGGGCTGGGCTTGGGGCTCGCGATCGTGAGGAACATCGTCGACGAACACGGCGCGAGTCTCACGATCCGCCGCCGCGGCGACGACGGCTCTCCCGACGCCGACGGCCTCACCGTCGCCGTGACGTTCGACCTTTTGGACGCGCCGTCCGCCCCGAAGCATTCCCAACCAAAGGACCCCTCATGAACAAACCGCTCATTCGCATCGTCGACGACGATGCCGAACTCGCCGAGTCCTTCGCGCTTCTTCTGGAGACGATGGGCTGGACCGTGAAGCACTACGCCGACGGCCCGAGCTTTCTGCGTGAGGACACGCTCGAAGGCCCCGGCTGCGTCGTGCTCGACGTGCGCATGCCCGGGATGACGGGGTTGGAAGTCCAGGCGGAGCTGGAGCGCCGCGGCTCCAAACTCCCGATCCTCTTTCTCTCCGCCCACGGGAACATCGCGATGGCGGTGCACGCCGTGCGTCACGGCGCGGCGGACTTTTTGGAAAAGCCCGTCGAGCCCTTGGACTTCGTGCAGAAGGTCTCGCAGGTGGTGACGATGTCCTTGCAGAGCGCCGTCACGGAAGCCGCGGGCGAACGCCTGCGCGACCGCTTCGCCGGCTTGACGCCGCGCGAGCGGAACGTCATCCGCGCGGTCCTTCAAGGGAAGCAGAACAAGGAGGTGGCAATCGCGTTGGGGCTCGAAGTGAGCACGGTCAAGATGCACCGCGCGAACGCCTTCGCGAAGCTGGGCGTGCACTCCCAGAGCGAACTCATGCGGTTGGCGTTCGAAGCGGGCGTCACCGCCGAGGACGAGCTTCTCGCCTGACCGATTTTGAAGACGACCGCCATGACGCCCGACATCTTCCGCCGCCGACTTCTGGACCGCACGGTGCGCGCCGCGCTCCTCGGGGGCCTTCTCGCGAAGGCCCCGGCGGCCGCGTGGGGCGCGGATGCGTCCGATTCGTCCGATTCGTCCGATGCATCCGATTCGTCCGAACCCGAAGACATCGCGGAGGATTTCGCCCACGAGATTTGGGACGTCGTGGTCGTGGGGTCGGGGACCGCGGGGCTCTGCGCCGCGATTGCGGCCCGCGAAGCGGGCGCGCGGCGCGTCGTCATTCTGGAAAAGTTGGCCCTCACGGGCGGGCACGGGATTTTGTCGTCGGGCTCCGTCGCGGTCGCGACGAGGCGCCCGCAGAGCGAAGATCCGGATGCGGACATCCGCGAGATGACCGCGGAAATGCTGCGGGCCGGGGGCGATTTGGCGAGGCCCGAGCTCGTGCGAAAGCTCGCGCGCGAGAGCGAATCCGCCGTGGCGTGGCTCGCAGGGATGGGCGTCAACTGGCGGAACGTCCGGTACCGTGCCGTCGGGAGCGTCACCGCGCGCAACATCTCGACGGGGTCGCCGCAGGCAGGGTACGACTACGTCTCGGCGCTCTCGCGCCGTGCGGTCGCGATCGGCGCCGAGATCCGCCACAACACCCGCGCGGTGAGGCTCCTCACCGAAACGATGCCGGACGGCTCCGTGCAGGTCGTGGGCGTGCGTGCGGCGCTTGGCGGCGTCGACGACCGGGGCGCCCCTTCGATGTCGGACTTCCCCGCACGCGCCGTCGTGCTCGCGACGGGCGGATTCGGCGCGAACGTCGGGATGCGCATGAAGTACGCCCCGAGGTTGGACGCCACCTACGGCACGACCGCGAACCCCAACCGGGATCTTTTGGACGGCGCCGAAGGGGACGGCATCCGCATGGCGGAGGCCGTGGGCGCCGAATTGGTCGGGATGGAGCACATCCAGCTGATCCCGTACTCGGGCGGGCGGCTCCTCGACTTCGTCGGGGGCGAAATCTGGGTGAACGACGCAGGCGAGCGCTTCGTCCCCGAGGGCGTCCCCTTCGCGGAACTGGCCCGCATCGTCGAAGACACGGGGAACCGGAGCTTCTGGGCGATCTCCGATGCGACGACCCAAAAGGGTGCGTCCTTGGGCGTCAAATTGGACGAAGCGATCGTGCGCGAAGCGGCGACGATCGAGGAGATGGCCCACGGGATGGACGTGCCGGTGGGGGTGCTTCGCCGGACGATCGTGACCTGGAACCGGGACGTGAAGCGCGGCTACGACACGCGCTTCGGCTTCCCCGTGCAGGGCGTTCCCATCGCGAAGCCGCCCTTTTACTACGGGCGCGAAACCTGGTCCGTGCACTTCACCTGCGGCGGGGTCGCGATCGACGAAGAGGCGAGGGTGCTGACGGCGCGCTGCCGCCCGATCTTCGGGCTCTTCGCCGCGGGCGAAGTCACCGGGGGCGTTCACGGGAAGGACCGTCTGGGCGGCATGAGCATGACCGACACCTTCGTCTTCGGGCGCACGGCCGGGCGCTCGGCCGCCGAGTGGGCGAACGCCACGGCGAAGCTGCGCGAGGGGACGGCGGCGCCGTAGGGCGTCGGCTGTCTCATCCTGAACTCCCATCCTGACCCCCGTCCCGACCCCGTCGGCACGGGGTTTCTCGTCCGTCTTCTCGGTTCTTTCCCCGAATGATCGGATCCGGTCATAGATTTCCAACAGGGCGCCCATAGCCGGGCGCTCCTCCCTTCTACCACCCGATACCTACCGCTACGCCCCTCTCCGCCGCCGGAGAGGTTTCTTAGGCGTACCTTAAGAATCCTTGGGCGTCAGGGATTTCGGATGAATCCTCCTGAATCCGCCGTCTTCCGGCCGATTCCATGGGGTAAACCTCTTCCTATCCCGAGCACCTCCCGCGGGAGGTATTGCCCCATCGGGGTCCCCCTCTAGGATTGCTCCCAAGCTGTTGGGAGGCGTGAGCGGCGCTGAGGCGCGCCGGTCCGGACCAACCTCCGCAGCTCCGACCCAGACCCAGGAGACCACAACAATGAATCGTCGACATCTTCTGCAAGGTGCGGCCGCCACGTTCGGCGGTCTTGCCGCCCTCGGCTCGTCCGCCGCGCACGCCAAGGTTGCGCCGGTCACGATGAAGGACCGCACCTTCGAACCGATCAAGCTCCCGCGTCCGATTTCGCTCGCCGCGCTCACCGTGCTCGACGTCTCGCCCGCGAATCAGGTGCTCTGCGCCGCGGCGGCGGGCTACAGCCACGTCGGCATCCGCCTGGTGCCGGCGACCCCCACGGAAACGCAGTGGGACATGATCGGCGACACGCCGATGATCCGCCAGGTCGAAGCCAACCTCAAGGCGACCGGCATCAAGGTGATGGACATCGAAATCCTGCGCATCAAGCCCGACACCCGCGCCGTCAACTGGAAGGCGTTCTTTGAAACGGGTGCGCGCCTGGGCGCCACCAACGTGCTCTGCGCCGGGAACGACCCGGACCTCAACCGTCTGATGGACAACTACGCCGAGCTCTGCGAAATCGCGCATCCCTACGGGCTCTCGCTCTCGATCGAGCCCATGCCGTGGTGCGACATTTCGACCGTGAAGCAGGCGGGCGACGTGATGGCGAAGGTGAACCGTCCGAACGCGGGCGTCCTCGTCGATCCGATCCACTTCTTCCGAGCGAAGAACACCTTCGCCGACATCGACAACCTCCCGAAGGGGTCGCTCAAGTACTGCCAGATGTGCGACATCACGAAGGAAATGCCCAAGGACATGGACGGGATCCTCTACCAGGCCCGCAACTACCGTCTGTCGCCGGGCACCGGCGCCGCGGATCTCGTTGGGCTCCTCAAGCACCTCCCGGGTCTGCCGATCTCGATCGAAGCCTGCAACGCGGACCTCGCGCTCACGATGTCGCCCCTGGACCGCGCCCGCATGTACTTGGAAGACATGGTCGCGGTGCTGAACGCCGCCGGCGAATACTGATTTCCCCCACCGGCGCAGTCCGGGTCCGGACTTCCGGCCGCTTCCTGAGCTTCGAAGCGGTGCTCAAGCCCCGGTCCCGACTGCGCCACCAACCAAGAGAGAACCACAAGATGATGAAGCAGCTCTTCTGCGCGATCGCGCTTGCCGCCACGCTCGGCGTCGGCGCCGCGAACGCCGCCGAAATGAAGGCGATGGGTCCCCACGCCTCGCTCCCCTGCGACACGTGCCACGCCGGCGGCAAGTTCGTCGCCCCCGCCAAGGAAACGTGCCTGCAGTGCCACCAGTCCTATGAGGCCGTGGCGAAGCGCACCGAAAAGATGACGCCCAATCCCCACTCGTCGCACCGCGGCGAGCCCAACTGCACGAACTGCCACAGCATGCACGCGAAGCCCCGCTTCGAATGCAACGACTGCCACACGTTCGACATCAAGATGAAGGGGGAATAAAGCATGACCAAGATTGATATGAGCCGCCGCAGCTTCCTCGGCACCGCCGCGGCCGCCACGACCGCCGCGGCCTTCTCGGGCGCCGCGATGGCGCAGTCCACCTCGAAGGACATCCCCGCGAAGTGGGACATGGAAGCCGACGTCGTCGTTTTGGGTTGCGGCGGCGCCGGCATGATGGCCGCCTGCCAGGCCCATGACCGCGGCGCGAAGGTCGCCGTGTTCGACAAGGGTCTCTCGCCCTTTCATACCGGCACGAACCTCTGCGGCGGCCTCTTCACCGCCTGGGGTTCGCGCATGCAGAAGGCCGACCCGGAAGGTCAGAAGGACACGTGGGAAACGTTCGCGAACGACATCATCGCCTACGGCGAACACATGAGCTTGAAGGAACCGGTCTACGCCTTCGCGAAGCACTCGGGTGAAGCCTTCGACTGGCTCGAAGACCATGGCTTGGCGCCCCACCATCTCGAAAAGTACGCGGGCCATTCGCAGCTTCGCGCCCACCGTCAGGAATCCTTCAAGGGCCGCGACTACATCGAAGTGCTCGTGAAGGAACTCGCCGCGCGCAAGATCGAAATCCAGCACCGCATGGGCGTGCAGAAGTTCTTCTTCGACGAAAAGGCGAACAAGGTCGTCGGCGTCGCGGTCGGCAACGGCGAAAAGACCATCACCTGCAGCGCCAAGATGGGCGTCGTGATGGCGACGGGCGGCATCACCGGCACGCCTCAGTCGCTCGACTTCTGGGTTCCGTCCGTCGCCGGCAAGGGCGTCGCGATCGGCGGCCCGTCGAACGACGGCGAAGCGCTCCGCATCGCGGTGCGCGACTTGGGCGTCCCGCTCTCGCACATGCAGTACATCGCGTCCTACCCCTGCGGCATCGTCGTGAACGGCCGCAACGGCCCCTACTGCCGTTGGTGGTTCATCACCGGTCAGGGCGGCATCCTCATCAACAAGAACGGCAAGCGCTTCGTCACCGAACTCGAAGGCATCTGCCACGTGACGCCGAAGTTGGCCGGCAACCCCGACGGCTGCCACTACGTCCTCGCCGACCAGGGCACGTGGGAGCGCACGCTCCAGAAGATCAAGCTGGGCGCGCTCGTGGGTCTGCCCTCCTGGACGGCGGAACGCGTTGAAGCCGAATTCGCCAAGGGCGACAACCTCTGGAAGTGCGACACGTTGGAAGAGCTCTGCCAGAAGTCCGGCGTCAACCTCGAAGGCCTCAAGGAACAGATCGCCGTCTGGAACAAGGCCGTCGACGCGAAGAACGACCTCCAGTTCGGCCGCACCGACATGCAGCACAAGCTCGGCAAGGGCCCGTACTACATGATCCGCATGTTCCCGTGGAACAACCTCTCCTGCGGCGGCGTGCGCGTCACGGAACAGTTCGAAGTGCTCGGCTGGGACCTCAAGCCCGTCGGCGGCCTCTACGCTGCCGGTGAAACGGTCGCGGGCGTCCACGGCGCCTTCTACTGCGGCGGCAACGCCTGCGGCTTCGCCCACACGTCCGGCTTCATGGCCGGGAAGTACGTGACGGGCTGGAAGGAAGCGTAACCACGACTTCATAAGCGACAAAAACGTCCGGCCGACGCCATGACCCGTGAGCCGCAGTTGGTCGCTGCGGCCTCCGGGCCCGGCCGGGACCGCACCGACGGGCGAGTTCCTCTCTCTCCTCTCCTTCCTCGTCCGGAGATGCCTTGCAGACGACATGCAGGAGCGGAAGTCCTGTATCCGCTGGCCGCCTCGGTTCCTCACGGAGCCGGGGCGCTTTTTTTTGATGAGCGGCCTCAAGGGGCTGGCGAGCGGGCATGTCCGGCTGCTCCCGTGCGCATCGCAAAAATGCGAGTCGCAAATTTGCGAGTCACACCATGCGACTCGCAAATTTGCGAAACGGCGATGCGCTCGTCGGAGTGCCCGACGGGACGGCTGCAGGAGGAGGGGGCGTGAAGGACTCGGAGGCTGTGAAGAGCGTGATGGACGTGAAGATCGTGAAGATCGTGAAGATCGTGAAGACCCAAAGGTTCCTCTTCAAAGGGCTCCGGGCACGCACGAAGGATTCGTGCGGGCGCCGTCCGCCCGACCGGTGCGCTCGGGAAGGGCACTGACGCCGAGTACTTCATCGAGCGCCGCGCCGCGGACAAGGAAAAAGCCCGGCGACGTCGGTCGGCCGGGCTTTGGAAATCGTCCTGCGGAAGGCTTATCGGTCGCGAAGGGCCGGGTTGACCTTCCCCTTGTTGAGCTCGAGGAGTCGGCGCGTATCCGCGGCGAGGTCGGGCATCTTCAGGTTGTCGTAGGCGTTCGCGATCAATTCCAGCGCATCGTCGCGGAACGGTGTCTGCTGGAATTCGGAAACGACGCGCTGGGCGCGCTCGATCGCGGCCACGTAGGCGTGGCGGACGTAGTAGTATTGCGCGGTTTTGAGTTCGTGCTCGGCCTGCGCCAGCACGAGGCCATGCATGCGGCGGCGGGCTTCCGGCGCGAAGCGGCTCTGCGGATAGCGGAGCACGAGTTCCTTCAACGTGTCGAACGCTTCGCGCGAAGCGTTGGCGTCGCGTTCGGCGAGGTCTTCGGCGGCGAGGATGTTGAACCAGCTGTCGGTTTCGTTGAGCGTCGCGAGCGCCTTCAGGTACATGACGTAGTCGCTGTTGGCGTGGTTCGGGTAGGAGCGCAGGAACCGGTCCGCGGCCTGCACCGCCCCCGGCGCGTCGCCGTCCTTCCACGTCGCGTAGATCAGCTCGATCTGCGCCTGCTGGGCGTACTGACCGAAGGGATAGCGCGCCTCAAGCTTCTGGTAGTAGTCCTTCGCCTGCGTCCAGTTGCTATCATCCAAGGCGATTCGCGCCTCGCTGTAGAGTTTGTCCGCCGACCAGTCCAGCGTCGGGTCCGTCTCCAGACTCTGCAGCCAGGAGCACGATGCGGTCGCAAGCGTGACCGTGACGAGCGCGGCTGCCCGCATGACGAGACGCTTCAAAGGGAATTCCATTTTCATGACCAGTTCTGAAGACGAAATCAAGTTTGCTGATTATAGCGATGGGGCTTCTTCCGAAGAAGAAGCCGCGGACGAGAATTTACCATCATTCATGGTGGAGGGATTTTGGGGTGAGCGCCTCGACAAGGTGTTGGCGTCGCTCATGCCCGAAGTCTCGCGCGCCCGCCTTCAGAAGCTGATTGAAACAGGCGGCGTCGAGGTGAACGGCCGGGTCGTCGAAAAGGTCCGTGAAAAGGTGACGGAGGGGGACGAAATCCAGCTTCTGGAAGAGCCCCGCATCGACGAATCGCTCGCGTACGAGCCCCAGGAAGTCGACTTCGACGTCATGTACGAGGACGACACGATCATCGTGGTCTCAAAGCCCGCGGGCCTCGTCGTCCACCCGGGCGCGGGGAACCCCTGCGGAACGCTTCTGAACGGGCTTCTTCACCGCTACCCGGAACTCCGTGAAGTGCCGCGCGCCGGGATCGTGCACCGCTTGGACCGCGATACGACGGGGCTCATGGTCGTCGCGCGCACCTTGGCCGCGCAGACCAACCTCGTGCGCCAGCTCCAGGAGCGCACCGTGAAGCGCGAATACTGGGCGCTCACGATCGGGACCAGCGCCGCCGACTTCGTCGTCGAAGTGCCGATCGGGCGCGATCCGCGCTCGCGCATCCGCTTCAAGGGTTTCCCCGGCTCCACGGGCGTGCGCGCGAAGCCCGCACGCACCCGCGTGAAGACCGTCGGTTGGAGCGAATTCGAGGGCGTGCCCGTTTCGTGGGTCGCGTGCAGGCTCGATACCGGCCGCACGCACCAGATCCGCGTGCACCTCACCGGCGAAGACCTTCCCTTGATCGGCGACCAGATCTACCGCGGCCGCGCCCCCGGCATCGGCGTCAAGCTCGAAAACATGCTCGACTTCCACCGCCAGGCGCTCCACGCCTCGCGCCTGGGGCTCGTGCACCCGGCGACGGGCGAGCAGATGGAATGGTTCGTGCCGCCCCCTGAAGACATGATCGAATTGATGGAGACGCTCGACTTCGGTCCGTGGGACCGCCCGGTCGACGTCTTCGAGCGTCAGTACTGATTTTTGAACTCTCCGAAATCCTCTCCCCAACAAGAAAACGGTGGAACGATGTCCGAACTCTTCAAACCCGGTCTCGACATGCTCCAGCCCGGCGCCGACTGGCGCGCCGCGGCGCCCGCCAACGTCGACGTGCTCTTCACCTGCCGTGAGGGCGGCGTCTCGTCCGGCCCCTGGGGCGACGAAAACGGCGTGATGGGCCTCAACGTGGGCCCGCACACGGGCGACTTCGCCGCCTGCGTGAAGATGAACCGCCAGATCGTCTCGCAGTTGGTCCCCTCCGACCCGAAGTGGCTGAAGCAGGTCCACGGCACGCGCGTCGTCGCGGCCGAAACGGTCGAGGGCGAGCCCGAAGCCGACGCGGCCGTTTCGATGACGCCCGGCGTCGTCGCCGTCGTGATGGTGGCGGACTGCCTCCCCGTGATGATCGCCGACGCCGAAGGCCGCGCGGTCTGCGCGGTGCATGCGGGCTGGCGCGGTTTGGCCGACGGCGTCGTCCAAATGGGCGTCAAGGCCGTGCGCGACGCCGTGGGCGACGACGACGCCCGCATCGTCGTCTGGCTCGGGCCCCGCATCGGCCCCGAAGCCTTTGAAGTGGGCGAAGACGTCCGCGAGGCGATGAAGGCGAACCTTCCCAACGCCGACGCCGCCTTCCGTGAGGAGAACGGAAAGCTCTACGCCGACCTCGGGATGCTCGCGCGCGAGGCGCTCGGGCAGATGCGCGTCACGGATGCCGACATCTTCGACTGCGGGCTTTCCACCCACGCCGACAAGAAGCGCTTCTGGAGCTTCCGCCGCGACGGCGAGAAGGCCGGGCGCCACGCCGCGATGATCTGGCTGAAGCCCGAAGCGGCCGAAACCGCTCAGGCGTAAGCCGGCCTCGGCGACGTTTTGTTGTAGGATCGGGGCCCGACGGCCCCGATCCCCATTTTCCAAAGGGCCGGAACATCCGGACAAGACCCCGAAATCCCCAAACAAACCATCCACACCCCACACAACAACCGACCCAGATCACCATGACGATTTCTCCTTCCCGCCGCATTCCCGTCGTCGGCTTCGTCTCGCTCGGCTGCCCCAAGGCTTTGGTCGACACCGAGCGGATCATCACGCACCTGCGCGCCCGCGGCTACCGCATCGGGCGCACGTACCACGACGCCGACCTCGTGATCGTCAACACCTGCGGCTTCATCGACGCCGCGGTGGAGGAGAGCCTCACCGCCATCTCGGAAGCGCTCGCTGAA
>NZ_JH604946.1:48192-52053 GCF_000250875.1 Sutterella parvirubra YIT 11816
GTCGTACGGCGTGAGCGTCGCGCGCGGCGCACCGACGCCGACGGCGGCAACTTCATCGCGAAGCGCCTCCCGAAGGTGCTGGGCGTCACGGGCCCGGACAGCGTCGACGAAGTGATCGCGATGGTGGAGGCGCACCTGCCGCGCCCGCACGATCCGTGGGACGACCTCGTCCCGGCGGCGGGCGTGAGGCTCACGCCCAAGCACTACGCGTATCTCAAGATCAGCGAAGGGTGCAACCATCACTGCAGCTTCTGCGTGATCCCGAACCTGCGCGGGACGCTTGTGAGCCGTCCGATCGGCGAGATCGTCCGCGAGGCGGAAAATCTCAAGGAAGCGGGCGTGAAGGAACTCCTCGTCATCAGCCAGGACACCGCGGCCTACGGCGTCGACACGAAGTACAAGCTCGACTTCGCGGGCGGGCGCCCGACGAGGACGCGTTTGCTGGAGCTCTGCAAGGAGTTGGGGCGCCTCAACCTCTGGACGCGCCTTCACTACGTCTACCCGTACCCGTCGGTGGACGACATCGTGCCCTTGATGGCCGAAGGCCTCATCCTTCCGTACCTCGACGTTCCCTTCCAGCACGCGCATCCGCGCGTCCTGAAGGCGATGAAGCGTCCGGCCTCCGCGGAAAAGAACCTGGAGCGCATCGCCGCCTGGCGCGCGGTCTGCCCCGACATCACGATCCGCTCGACCTTCATCGCCGGGTTCCCGGGTGAAACGGAAGAGGAGTTCGAGTACCTGCTCGACTTCCTCCGTGAGGCGCGCTTGGACCGCGTGGGGTGCTTTGCGTACTCGCCCGTCGAAGGCGCCCAGGCGAACGCACTCCCCGGGGCGCTCCCCGACGAGGTCCGCGAAGAGCGCCGCCACCGCTTCATGGAGGTGCAGGCGGAGATTTCGCGTGAGAAGCTTGCTGAGAAGATCGGGAAGACGTTGGAGGTCATCATCGACGAACCCGAAGACGAGGACGGCGTCGCCGTCGGCCGCACCAAGGCGGACGCCCCCGACATCGACGGCGTCTGCTACGTGACGACGGACCGCCATCTCACCCCCGGCGACATCGTGCGCGTGCGCATCACCGCGAACGAAGAGCACGACCTGATCGGCCGCGAGGTGGTGGAATAAGGTTCTTCGGGAGGAATTCCTGAAAGAACGTCCGGTACCGCGGTCGCCCCGGTGCCTTCGAAGAAGAGGTGCTCGGCCTGCAACATTTGCTTGCAGGCGGGTACCTCTTTTTTCAGGTTCGAAGGACAGGGTTTCCCCGAAGTCCGGTAAATTCATTCAACCGAATTTTTCCATTTCATAGAGGATGCCAAATGAGCTTCACGCGCTTCAACGCCGCCCGTGCGACCGAATCCTGTTGTCAGGTTCGGCCCGCGTGCGTGCGCGCGTCCTCTATCGAAGGACCCGCTCCCGGGCTGATGTGATGAAGCGGCTCCCTTGAGGGAGTCTCAACACATCGGCGGACCGGAGAGGTGAATCCTTCCGACAGGGCGTCGACTCGCACGATCGAGTCGGCGCTTTTTTCGTTGGTGCCCGTCCCTTGGCAGAAGGGACGGCGACGCCGCCGGAAGAGGGTGGTCGACGCGGTCGGGCCGAAGACGCTTCCTGCTTTGTCTTTGACTTTTCTCCCGTTTCTCAAACGACGACAACACCTTGCTTTCGGAGATTTCGAACATGAACTCGAACACGAACACCACCCCCGCCGCCCTCAACCTCCTCAACGTCTTCTCCCGCCGCAGCGTGGTCGCCATGGGCTTCGCCGCGCTCGCGGGCGCGGCGGTGCTTGCGGCCGGTCTTCCCGTCAACGCCCAGGCGGCCGAACGCACCGTCAAAATCGGCACCGAGGGCCTCTACGCCCCCTTTTCCTTCCGCACCGCGGCAGGTAAATTGACGGGCTTCGACGTCGAAGTCGCCCGCGAAGCCGCGAAGCGCGCCGGCGTGAAGCTCGAATTCGTGGCGGCCCCGTGGGATGCGCTGATCGCGGCGTTGGACGCCAAGCGCGTCGACGCGGTCTTCAACCAGGTCGTGGTGAACGACACCCGCAAGGCGAAGTACGCGCTCTCCTCCCCCTACCTTGAAGAGCGCGGCGTCGTCGTGGTGAAGGAAGGGACGGCGAACCCGCCCTCGTCCTTCGAGAACCTGAAGGGCCGCAAGGTGGCGGGCGTGCCGTCTGCGAACTGGGTCGTGGCGGCCGCGAACGCGGGCGCCCAGATTCTCCCCGTCAAGGAGGGCGCGCAGGCGTTTTCGCTCGTGGCCACCGGCCGCGCCGAAGCGGCGGTGAACGCCGAGAGCGCGTTCGAAGCCTACAAGAAGGCGCAGCCCCGCGCGAAGCTGGTCGTCGCCGCAAAGAGCGTCGACGCGGAACGCGTCGCCGGTCTCTTCCGCAAGGACGACGCGGCGCTCGCCGAAGCGTTCGGGAAGGCCATCGATTCGATGAAGGCGGACGGCACGATCACCAAGTTCGCCGAACAGTTCCTCCAGCCCAAGGAATAAGCCACGGAAACTCTGAGCCCCCGAACAGACGCAGAACACGAAGAAGACATCATGGATCTGATCAGCTATCTCCAGAACCTCACCCACGCCGGCCTCGTGAGCGAACGCGCCGCGGACGTCGCGACGCTGATGGGGGAGGCCTTCACCGAGCTCCTCATTCCGGTGATCGAACTCACGATCCCCTTGGCGGCCGTGAGCTTCGCGCTGGGGCTGGCGCTGGCGGTGGTGTTGGCCCTCGTGCGCATCAAGGAAGTTCCCGTCGCGACCACCCTGGCCGGGTTCTTCATCTGGTTCGTGCGCGGGACGCCCATGCTCGTGCAGCTCTTCATCGTCTTCTTCGGGCTCCCGGGGATGGGGCTCACGGTGGATCCGATTCCTTCGGCGATCCTCGTCTTCACGGCGAACGTCGGCGCCTACGCGTCGGAAATCCTCCGCGGCGCCATCGGCGCCGTCCCGAAGGGGCAGTGGGCCGCGGGGCGTTCGCTCGGGTTGACGGAAGCGGGCGTCATGCGCTTGATCGTCCTTCCGCAGGCGATGCGCACCGCCTTCCCCGCGCTCGTCAACACGCTTCTGGGCCTCATCAAGGACACGAGCTTGGCGTCCGCCGTCACGGTCGTGGAGATGTTCATGGCGGCGCAGTTGGCGGCGGCGCGCACGTTCGAGCCCTTCTGGCTCTACATGGAGGCGGCCTTCATCTATCTGATGATCTCGACCGTGGTGGCCGCCGCCGGGGCGGCGCTGGAGAAGCGCCTCGCGCTTCCCGGGCGCTGACCGGAGCGCCCGGAAGAGACACGGGAGAGACACGGGAAAGGCTCGGGGGCGGGCGTTTCGGCGAAACACCGCAAAACCTCTTCCGGCAAAGACGAACGGACGAAGCGTGAACGTTTCGTCCGTTCAAATTTTCCGTAGAATCCACGCATTCGCGGTGGGAGAAGAACACCCAAGGGGTTCTTCTCCATCGCGGAAAGCCTCCGCCTTAGGAAAGCGGCTTCGGGGTCGTCGGCCCCAACCGTGAGGCCTCTTTCCTAACTCAACATTACGGAGGCCCACATGGCTGACGACAACCGTACGGTGAGCGTCGACGCGCTCACCCCCGCCGAGATCACCGATAAGGTGCTCTCGGTCGCCCGCGTCAAGGCGAACCTTCCCTTCGCGCGGCAGCTCCCGCTCACCTTCCTCGCGGGGGTCTACATCGGCCTGGGCGCGATCTTCTGCGCGCTCTTCCAAGGCGATGCCACGCTCTCCTATTCCGTTCAGAAATTCATGGCCGGGGCGGTCTTTTCGCTCGGGCTCTCGCTCGTGATGACCGCCGGGGCGGAACTCTACACCGGGAACACGATGATGGCGGCGGGCGCCGCCGACGGGCGC
>NZ_JH604947.1 GCF_000250875.1 Sutterella parvirubra YIT 11816
TCAGAAAGGGCCCCGGTGAAGAGGTTCCCTTTGTGAGCGTACTCGGCCATACGTCAGGCCCGTCAAGGTCAAGCATTGTCATGCCCCTCCGCCCCAGCTGATTGAATCAATGCAAGTGAAGGGCGCGCGCCCCGGTCAGCGGGACGGATGAGCCGGGCGCCCGGGGTAGCTACTCCCCAAGCGTGCGCGCCTTTGGTCATTGTAGTGCGCCACTAATCCGCATCGGACAGGGTAGGGCATCCCCTTTTTAGGGGACTGCAAAATCTGCAAAATGAAGCCGGGCGACGTGTCGCCGGTGCGGAAGGAAGCCGACAGAGGGCGCCCGAAGCGACCAGCCGCGCGCCGCTTGCGTCCGTGACCGGCGACGCCGACGAAAGCACCTGAAAAGACCAGAGCGGAGGAAGACGAAAAGCCCTCTCGACGTGACGGCGGCAGAGCACAGAGAAGCGCGGCGGACCGAGGTACACCCGGAGCCAAGGCCGTCCATCTTTCGCGCGCGCACGCCCCCGCGCGGACTGGTTCGGAAATTCGCGCTAGGAGGGCCGACAAGCGCACGCTGAGGGCGGCATGAGGGTACGTAAGCCGAAGGCCGCGCCACGCTCTCAGAGACGCAGGAGACGCGGGCGGCGCCCCGAATCTTGGGAAGGAAACGCCCCTAAAAAGGCTTTGGGAATCTACCCCGGGTTCGGGCTTCGGAGCGCCTCCGCCGAATCACCTCCGAAAGGCCCCGGGCGCCCGGTCGACCACAGCCGCGAGGAAGCCCGCTACGCGCACGAGAGCGCCCAACGTGGGTACGTGCCGCCGGGGCGCCGACGTTCGCTCAGAGAGGCCTGAGACGCCGATGAGAGGGTAACGGGCCGCCTTCGGGCGCCTGCGTCAGAATCCTCCAAATCGCACGCGTAAGAATTGAGTTGAGGGGCGCGGTCTTGAGGGGTGCGCCGCCACTTTGAACCCTCCCTATCCCCTCAGCGACACGGCCGCCGACACTGGGGCCGACGGGCTGACAGTGCAGCTCGAATTTTTCCCGGGGCAGCTCGAAACCGTGCTCAGGCGCGTCCCGATGATGAACGCCGTCAACACGACCGCCGGTGACGGTCCGGAGGAGATCCCGGCGCCAGCATCCCGGGTACCGGCGACGCCCCCGCACCGCATCCGCGGAGATGGAAGCCGAAAGGGCGGTTTCCGCAGTTTTCTCTTGCTTCGCTCTCGCTTCAATTCCTCTTTGTTCGCTCACTGTTCAACCCCTTTTTTCGGGGTTCGTCCGGCGTTCAACGCGGGTTTTCTGTCCGTCCTCCGTTTCGGGTAGAGAGCCAAATCCTCAGCTTTCTCTGTACCGCAGAGTATCCCGACAGTCCCCCCGGTCCCCCTTTGGTCCCCCTTCCATGATTTCATAGGTTTGCTAGAAACGCAGGCGGCCCCCGTGGTCCCCTTTGTCCCCCTCAAAAAACGAGAGGATCAGGGTCTAAAGGAGGATGAGCGTCGGGGCATGATGAACGGAGTGGGGTTCCGGTTGGAATCGTTCACCGGCTGAAGCCGCAGAGAAAACTGATTCAGTCCCTTCAGTTCCCTTCCTAAGGAACAAACCAACTAACCAACCTTGTAATCGTTGCAATGTTTGAGGTTGAGTAGTCTGAAAGCTCAAGTCCTCCCGGCGTCCAAGGCGCCCCTCGCCGGGCACGAAAAACCCCCGCCGCGGCAGGGGTTGAGGGTCAACGTTTTTGAGGCCATTCACCAGTGGAGAGGTATTTGCCCCAAGCGTTCATCAGCGCGCGGCGCTCATTCTTGAGCGGGTTCCTGCGGTATGCCCGGGTTGTTCTGTCATGCACGGTATGAAGCAAGCAAAACTCCGCGGCGGTTTGATTGAAGGTGTTCACATTCCCGTGCTCATCCTCTTCGGCCCACGTCCGGAAGGTTGCGCGAAAGCCGTGGACGGATATGCGGGCCGGTTCGCCGATGATCCTCGTTTTATCCGGGTCAATCCAGCCCACGCCGTCCTCTTTCTTTCGGGCTTCATGCAGGCGCTTGATCGCGCCCACAAGACTCTCCGAGGTGAAGGGCCTGCCGGTAGCAAGGTTCGCGAACACGAAACTTTCAGGCTTGCACCCTTCGGCGTAGCTGGGCAGAGACTTCAGCAAGTCGACACACTCGGGGCTGAGAAGGATTTCACGGATCGGGGCTTTCGTCGGGTCCGTCGTTTTAACTTTGTCGTTCTCAGCCGGTACGTTCCAAGTGCACGCCTCTAGGTCAAACTCTTTCCACCTGCACAGCCGGGCGGCCTGAGAGCGCGCCGCAGTGAGCATGATGAAGCGCAGAAGGGCGCTGGACGTGAAACCGGCCGCAACAAGTTTCGAGTAGAAGGCCGGACCCTGCTCGTACGGCAGGGCCGCATGGTTCCGACTCTCCAAAAGCCCATCATCGTGATTGGCAACAATGTCTTTAAAGCGGCCTTCCCGCGATACGGGACTAACGCCGCTGGGCAGTAATCCATCGTTGAGCGCCCACCTGAAGAAGGTGCTGAGGAGGTTTGAAACCTTCTCGGCTTCATTGGCGTGCGTGTTGATGATCGGGAGGAGACACTGGGCGGCATCTTCGGCGCGTACGTCTTGGATCCGCATGTCGCCGATAAGGAACAGTAAAGAAATAAAATTTA
>NZ_JH604948.1:0-9018 GCF_000250875.1 Sutterella parvirubra YIT 11816
CAACATCGGCGTCGCGAGCGGGGCGCTCCCGACGAAGGGGCTCACGCTCCCGTTCGTGAGCTACGGCGGGAGCTCGATGCTGGCGGCCTTGGTCGCCGTCGCGATGCTCCTGCGGGTGGACAAGGAAAACAAGATTCTCATGCGAGGAGGTCAGGTGTGAGCGCACCGGAAAAGCATTTGGTGATTGCGGCCGCGGGGACCGGGGGACACGTCTTCCCGGGGCTCGCCGTCGCCCGCGTGATGAAGGCGCGCGGCTGGCGCGTCTCCTGGGTGGGGACGAAGACGGGGATGGAATCCGCTTTGGTCGCGAAGGACGGCATTCCCTTCCACGCGCTCGATTTCTCGGGCGTGCGGGGGAAGGGGAAGCTCGGCGCCCTGAAGGGCCTCGTGAAGCTCTGCGAAGCCTTCTTCGCGTCCCGCCGCCTTCTCTCCGACCTGAAGCCCGACGCCTACTTCTCGACGGGCGGCTACGTCGCCGTGCCGAGCGGTTGGGGCGCAAAGAGCCTCCACCTCCCCATCGTGCTGATGAACTGCGACGCGGACCTCCTGATGTCGACCAACACGCTGATGAAGGCGTGCGACGCGTTGGCCTGCGGCTTTGCGGGCGGCGCGAGGACCTTTGCGCGAAGCAAAGGCCACACGACGGGGAACCCCGTGCGCGCCGACATCGCGGCGGTGCCGGATCCGGACGCGCGCTTTGCGGGGCGCGAAGGCCCCTTGAAGCTCTTCGTCTTCGGCGGGAGCCTCGGCGCGCAGGTCCTGAACGACGTCCTCCCCGAAGCCCTCGCGAAGATCCCGGCGGAGGTGCGCCCGAAGGTGCTCCACCAGACGGGGCGCGACCGCGACGAACCCGTGCGGGCGGCCTACGCGCGCCTGGGGGTGGAAGCCGAGGTCGTCCCCTTCATCGACGACATGGCGGCGCGCTATGCGGAAAGCGACCTCGTCATCTGCCGCGCCGGCGCGACGAGCGTCTCGGAAATCTGCGCCGCGGGCGCCGCGAGCATCCTGGTGCCCTTCGTCGCGAAGACGACGGCGCACCAGTTGGGGAACGCCCGCTACATGGAACGCGAAGGCGCGGCGCGCCTTTTGGAACAGAAGGACTGCACGGCGGAGAACCTCGCCGCGATGCTCGCGGCGATGACGCGCGGCGACGCGCTGGCGCTCGCGCGCCGCGCGCGGGCGCTGGCGAAGGCGGACGCCGCCGAGCGCGTGGCGGATCTGATTGAAGAGACGTGCGCGAAGCGTGCGCGGGGCGCCTGACCCCCGGGGCCCTGCTTTAAGACGACGCAACGGACACGCAAAGAACGCGCAGCGACCAAGACCCCACATGGGCTGAAAACCTGACGAACGCAAAGAAGACAAGACTGAAGAGGGGAGAGAAACGGTGAAGTTTCTGGTGAACCATCTGCATTTCGTGGGCATCGGCGGCGCCGGGATGAGCGGCATCGCGGAGGTGCTTTTGAACCTCGGCTACGTGGTGTCGGGCTCGGACTTGGCCGCCTCGCCCACGACCGAGCGCCTCCAGGCTTTGGGCGCGCGCATCTGGCGCGGCCACGACAAGCGGCACATCCGCGGGGCGGACGCCGTGGTGATTTCGTCCGCGGTGAAGGACGACAACCCGGAAGTCGTGGCGGCCCGCGAACTCGGCATCCCGGTGGTGCCGCGCGCGGTGATGCTGGCGGAACTGATGCGCCTGCGCCGCGGGATCGCGATTGCGGGCGCGCACGGGAAGACGACCACGACGTCGTTGACGACCGCGCTTCTGGCGGCGGGCGGCCTCGACCCCACGTTCGTGATCGGCGGCCGGCTCAATTCCGCGGGCGCGAACGCGCGTTTGGGGACGGGTGAATTCCTCGTCGCCGAAGCGGACGAGTCGGACGCGTCGTTCCTCAACCTCACGCCCGTGATTTCGGTCGTCACCAACATCGACGAAGACCACATGGACACCTACGGGCACGACTTCGAGAATCTGAAGTCGGCCTTCGTGCAGTTCCTCGAAAGGCTGCCCTTCTACGGCGTCGCGGTCCTCTGCATGGACGACGAGAACGTCCGCTCGATCCGCCCGCGGGTGACGAAGCCCGTGATCGGCTACGGGTTGACGCCCGACGCGGACGTCCGTGCGATCGACGTGAAGGCGGAGGGGACTCGGATGAGCTTCACGCTGCTGCGCCCCGAACACGCGCCCTTGCCCGTGGTGCTGAACCTCCCGGGCCTGCACAACGTCAGGAACGCGTTGGCCGCGGCTGCGGTCGCGACCTTGGCCGGCGTCAACGACGAAGACCTCGTGCGCGGGCTCGCGGAATTCACGGGCGTCGGCCGCCGCTTCACGCAGTACGGCGACGTGGCGTTGACGAACGCCGACGGGAGCCTTCGCGGCGCCTTCAGCCTGATCGACGACTACGGCCACCACCCGCACGAAATGGCGGCGACGATCGCCGCCGTGAAGGGCGCGTGGCCCGAGCGCCGCGTGATGGTGGCGTTCCAGCCCCACCGCTACACGCGCACCCGGGATTGCCTCGACGCCTTTGCGGACGTTCTTTCGGGTGTCGACCGCGTCGTCCTGGCGGAGGTCTATCCCGCGGGTGAGCAGCCGATCGAAGGTGCCGACAGCGCGCACTTGGCCGACGCCGTCGCGGCGCGGGGCGCGAAGCGCCCCACCGTCGTGAAGGTGGAGGACGTGGGTGCGGCGATCCTTGCGGAAGCCCAACCCGGCGACGTCGTCCTCACGATGGGGGCGGGCTCGATCGCGCGCGTCGCGCCGCAGCTGGCGGGCGGTCCTCGCTGAAGTCCCAAGACAGATGAATTGAACGAAGAGGAAGAATGACGATGACGACCCAGAATTTCGGCCGCGTGGTGCTCTTGAAGGGCGGTGTTTCTTCTGAGCGTGAGGTCTCCCTCATGTCGGGCGCGGGCGTTGAGGCGGCGCTTCGCGGCGCAGGCGTCGACGTGACGGTGTTCGACCCCCAGACGGATCCCCTCTCCAAACTGGTCGAAGGGAAGTTCGATCGCGCCTTCATTTCGCTTCACGGGAAGCAGGGTGAGGACGGCGTGATCCAGGGGCTCCTCAATTACCTCGGCATCCCCTACACGGGCCCGGGCGTGACGGCGAGCGCCGTCGCGATGAACAAGGAGCTCACCAAGGCCCTCTGGCGCGACGCCGGGATTCCGGTGCCGGAAGGCCGCCGGTTGGCCGGCAACGTCACAGATGCGGAACTCGAGCAGTTGATCCGCGACTTCGGTGCGGACGGCCTCGTCGTGAAGCCCGCGAAGGACGGCTCTTCGATCGGCGTGACGAAGCTCCAGAAGGACGACGTGACGCTCGCGGCGCTCCGCGCGGCGGTCGACGCCGCCGGGGGCGAAGACGTTTTGGTCGAAGCCTACGTGCACGGCCGCGAATTTACCGTGGCGGTGGTGGCGGGCGAGGCGCTCCCCGTGATCGAGATCATCGCGCCCGAAGGCGACTACGACTTCCAGAACAAGTACTACACGGACGACGTGCGCTACGAGTGCCCGGCGGCGATTGCAGACGACCGTTCGGCGGAACTCCGTGCGCTCTGCGAAAAGGCCTTCGCGGTGCTCGGCTGCCGCGGGTGGTCCCGCATCGACGTGCTGGAGAAGCCCGACGGCGGCTTCGTCCTCCTTGAAATCAACACCTCGCCCGGGATGACCCCGCACTCGCTCGTCCCGATGGCGGCGCGTGCGGTGGGGCTCGACTACGCCGCGCTCTGCCTCAAGGTCCTGGGGCTCGCGGCCACGGACTGACAGAGTTTAGCCAGGCATGAAGACCCTCCGGACGCTTCTCTTCGCATGCCTTGCCGCCCTGGTGCTGGCGGGGCTCACGGCGCTCACGCTCCCGCGGGACTCCGCGGGGCGGCCCTTCGCGCTCACGACCCTCGTCACGACGAGCGACCCCGTGAAGGTGCCCGCCGCCCGGGTGAAGGAGGCGGTGGAAGAGGTCGTCGCGGGACAGAACTTCTTCACGGCGGACCTTGAAGCCGTCCGTGCGGCGGTCGAGGCGCTCCCCTGGGTGAAGCGGGCCCAGGTGCGCCGCCGCTGGCCGGGGGGCTTGGAAGTCCGCACGGAACTCCACGAGGTCTTCGGGATCTACGAGGACGGGCGGCTCCTCTCGACCGAGGGCGTGCTCTTTTCCGCGAACCCCGAAGAGAGCCCCGAGACGAACCTCCCGGACATTTTCGGCCCGGCGGAGGACGCCCCGGAATTGGTCCGCGCGGCGAAGCTCTTCAGCGAGATGATCAAGCCTCTGGACGCGAGGATCACGGAACTCATCCTGTCGGATCGCGGCGGGTGGTCCTTCGTGATGACGGGGGACGGGATGCCGCCCACGCGGGTGGAGCTGGGCCAGGTCCACGAGGACGACACGCCGGAGAAGCGCCTGCGCACGTTGGTTGAAGCCTACCCCCTGATGAAGGAACTTTTCGGCGGACCGCCCTCGACCTTGGATGCCCGGTATGATCGTGCCTTTGCGGCGGGGCTTCCCGACCGGGCGTTGATCGAAAAACATGCCCGCAGCATGCGTGAGGCCGGCAGGGGCCGAGATCCCGTGCCGCTCCCCGAAGAAGACACCAACGAGGCGACGGAAAGGTAAGGATGGCGCAGGATACGGACGAAGTGGTTGTGGCCCTGGACGTGGGGAGCCAGAAGGTGCTCTGCGTGGTGGCCAAGCCCGGAGAAGCGCCCGGGACCTGTCAGGTCCTGGGCTTCGGACATGTGGCGAGCGACGGGATCGTCGAAGGCACGGTCGTCTCGATCGAAGCCGCCGTGCGCTCGGTGCGCCACGCGGTGTCGGAGGCGTTCTACACGTCCGGCGTGCCCATCTCGCAGGTCTGGGCCGCGATCGGCGGGAAGTCGATGACGAGCGCCTCGTGCGAGGGGACCGCCGTCGTGCGCGGGAACGAAGTGCACGATGCGGAGGTGACGATCGCGCGCCAGAACGCCCGCGACCACGCGGAGGCGACGGCGCAGACGAACGGACGTGATCTCATCAAGCTGATCCCCCAGGGGTTTGAGATCGGCGACGCGGTGGTGTTGGAGCCCAACACGCCGGAGGGCCTCGCCGGGAGCCGATTGGTCTGCCGCGTGCACGCGGTCTACGGGTCGGCTCTGAATGCGGAGAACCTGAAGCGCTGCCTTGCGCGCTCGGAGTTGGAGTTGGTGGGGTACGAACCCCACCCGTGGGCGGCCGCGAAGGCGGTGCTGACGCCTTCCGAGATGATCTGCGGTACGGCCGTGATCGACATCGGCGCGCAGACGACCTCGATCGCGGTCTTCTCCGGGAAGATGCTCCGCCACACGGAAGTCTGCAAGTGGGGCTCGGAGCGTTTGACGATGGACCTCTCCCAGGTCCTGGGCATTTCGCTCGAAGAGGCCGAAGAGCTCAAGGTCCGCGTGGGGCGGTGTTCGCTCAAAGAAGTGATCCCCGGCGAAATGGTTCAGGCGAAGGATCCGTCGGTGTCGTACTCCCGCGAACTCGTCGCGAAGACCTTGGCCGCGCGCGTGCGCGAATTCTTCCGCCTCTACGAAGAGCACCTGCGCACCGCGGGCGTCTGGGACGAAGTGGGCGCGATCGTCCTGACCGGGGGCGGCGCGCACCTTCAGGACATCGACGTCCTCGCACGCGAGACGACGGGAAAGAGCGTCCGCATCGGCTACCCCCGCTGGATCGAGGGCGACGCCCCGATGCTCTGCCGTCCGGAAGCGTCCGTCGCGATGGGGTTGGTGCGGTGTGCGTTCGAAGGCGCGGACGCCGAAGAGGAGAAGCGCCGCACGCACGTGCGCCGCAGAAGACTCCCGCAGTTCATGAACCGCGTCATCACGTTCTTCGTGGGGGACTACTGAGAGACGGTCGCCCCCATCAGCATTGGATACGCTTTTCCGCCTTGAGCCCGTGCCAAATCCCTGAGGCTCGGCGATAATTGAAAGATTCGAAAACACAGAGGTCGACATGCCTTTTGAAATCCTGCAGGAAATTGATCCGCTCAACACCGTCATCAAGGTGATCGGCGTCGGTGGGGGCGGCGGCAATGCCGTCGAGCACATGATCACCCACGGTGCGAAGGGCATCGAATTCATTGCGGCCAACACCGACCATCAGGCGCTTCAGCGCTCGAAGGCCCACGTGAACATCCAGCTGGGGAGCACGGGGCTCGGGGCCGGTGCGCGTCCCGAAGTGGGCGCGGCGGCCGCGCAGGAAAAGCGCGAGCAGGTCGCCGAGGCGATCCGCGGCGCGCACCTCCTCTTCATCACGGCCGGCATGGGCGGCGGCACCGGGACGGGTGCCGCGCCGGTGATCGCCGAAATCGCGAAGGAACTCGGCATCCTCACGGTCGCCGTCGTCACGAAGCCCTTCAGCTTCGAGGGCGCGCGCCGCATGCGCACGGCCGAAAAGGGCATCGAGTCGCTCAAAGACAAGGTCGACTCGATGATCGTCATCCTCAACGAAAAGCTCGAAGAGGAATGCCCCCCGAACGCGACGATGAAGGAGTGCTTCGAGACCTCCAACGAAGTGCTCTACAAGGCGTGCGTCGGCATCGCCGAGATCATCCACACGCCGGGCAACATCAACGTCGACTTCGAAGACATCAAGACGGTGATGAGTGAGCGCGGCACCGCGATCATCGGGCTCGCCACGGCGAGCGGTCCGGACCGTGCGCGCATCGCCGCCGAAAAGGCGATCGCCTGCCCGCTTCTCGAAGGCGCGAACCTGCAGGGCGCCCGCGGGATGCTGGTGTACTTCACCGGGAACGAGTCCCTGACGCTTGCGGAAATCCGCGAGGCGATGGGCGTCTTGAACACCTTCACGCACAAGCAGGCGACGGTGATCTTCGGCTCCGCGCTCTCCGAAGCCATGGGCGACGAAGTCCGCGTGACCGTGGTCGCCACGGGTCTCGACCGCCCGTTCGACGTGAGCGAAATGGATGCGGAGGACGCACTTCCGCAGGCCGCCGCGCCGTCCGTCTTCTCCGGCGGCCCGAAGATCCCGCCCTTCCTCGCGCAGGGCGGCATCGCCCCGCAGACGGTGCATGCCGCTCCCGCGGCTGCGGCCCCCGCCGCGGCGCAGCCCGCGTCGGCCCCGGCGCAACCGGCGGCCGAGCAGCCTTCGGCCGAACCCGCGAAGGAAGCGCCGCAGGATCCCGCCGGGATGTCGATTCCCTCCTACACGATTCCGACGTACCTCCGTACGCCGGGCTCGGAGTAAGGGTTCCGAAGGTCCGACATACGTCCGAACAAGGCCGGCGGCGCTTCGCCCCGGCCTTGTGTCGCATTCACCGCATCAACCCCATCAACCGACAAACCAGTCTGAGGGTACCCACATGTTCAAGCAGCGAACGCTTCGCGAAAGCGTGACGGCCACCGGCATCGGGCTTCACAGCGGCCGCAAGGTGCGGCTCACGCTCCGCCCCGCCGACCCGGGCGCGGGCATCGTCTTCCGCCGCGTCGACGTGACGCCCGCCGTCGACATTCCCGCCGAGGCGACGAACGTGAATGACACCCGCATGGCGACCACGGTGAACGTGGGCCGCACGGCGGTGGCGACGATCGAGCACCTGATGAGCGCGATGTCGGGGCTCGGGATCGACAACGCGGTGGTCGAGGTCGACGCGCCGGAAATCCCGATCATGGACGGCTCGGGTGCGAGTTTTCTCTTTTTGATCCGCCAGGCGGGCGTGGTCGAGCAGGACGCCGCCAAGCGGTTCGTCCGCGTGACGAAGCCCGTCGAAGTGCGGGAAGGCGACAAATGGGCGAGGTTGGAACCCCATGAGGGGTATAAGCTCAGCTTCGCGATCGACTTCGGGCACCCCGCGATCGACGCGACCGAGCAGTTCGCCGAAGTGGACTTCTCCCGCACGACCTACGAGCAGGCGGTCTCCCGCGCGCGCACGTTCGGGTTCGTGCAGGACGTGGAGATGCTCCGCCGCATGGGGTTGGCGCAGGGCGGCGCCTTGGGGAACGCGATCGTGTTGGACGAATTCCGGATTCTCAATCCCGAAGGTCTTCGCGGACAGGACGAATTCGTGAAGCACAAGATCCTCGACGCCATGGGTGACCTCTATGTGCTCGGCCACCCGCTGCTCGCCCACTACCGCGCCTTCAAGTCGGGACACGGGTTGAACAACCAGCTCCTGCGCGAGCTTTTGAAGAACCCGGATTCGTGGACCTGGGCGACCTTCGAGAACGAGCGCGACTGCCCGGTCGACTTCTGGATGACGCGCCCGGGCGGGGATCCGGCGGATCCCCTGGCTTGATCGGCCTGATCGGCCTGAGCCGTCCGCCCCAAGGGGCGGGCTCACTGCCGACCCGCTCAGAGAACACTGAAGCCCACGAATCCGCGGGCTTCAGTCGTCTGGGGACGGTGTTCGGAGGAGGTCGGCCGTCACTGCCCGGCCGAATCCTTCGGGTCGGCCTCGGCTGCGGCCCGTTCCGCGTCCTCGCGGATCCGCTGCTCCCGCACCTCGTCCATCAGATCCTGGAAATGCGCCTCCCACTGCGCTTCCGCCGAATGTTCCCGGCGAAGCTCCTCAGGGGGCGCCGCCATGCGGATCGGGGGCGGAAGCGGCGCCTTGGGGGCGGCTGCCGTCCTGAGCTGCTCGGCTAAGGTCGCGGCGGCCTCCTCCCAGCGGAGAAGATCCGCCTGAAGGCCGTCCAGCTCCGTGAGGCGCTCTTCCGTCCAGAAGGCTTCCGGGTCCACGTCGTCGGGGAGGGCGAAGGCACTCATCCGGGCGTCCAACAGCGACGACTCGGCGTCCAACGCCGCGCAGGCGTCTTCCTTCTCGCGGCGCGCGGCGATGCGGGCGAGCATCCGGGTGCGCACGCCTGCGAGCCCTTCGTCCTTCGCGGCCGAAGCTTCGTCCGGCACCAAGTCCGGGTCGGGAGCGGCGGGAAGGTGTTCGCGCGCCTGCCGGACCGCGTAGACCCCGCGCATGAAGCGGGTGTGGAGGCGCTCCATCCGGCGGAGGGCCTCCGGGACGCGCTCCTCAGGGCGCGGGGCGACGGTCTTCG
>NZ_JH604948.1:9028-12244 GCF_000250875.1 Sutterella parvirubra YIT 11816
GGTCTTCGCGAGACGCGTGAGCGTCTCGCGAAGCGCCTCGTCCTTCACGTCGCCGGCCAGCGCCATCAGGGCGGCCGCACCGGTGCGTGAGGGGTGCCGCGCCGGTCCGGCGGACTCTTCCGGGGCTTCTTCCTTCGCGTGTTGCGGGAGCACCCGGCACTCGATCGCGTAGATCGGAAGGCCGTCGTTCGACAACGCCACCCGGAGGCGGGTCGAGAGGTTGCGGATGCGGTTCGCCTGCGCCGCGCTCTGCGTCAGGAGAATGAGCGTCCCGTTCTCCACCCGGGCGTGCCCCTCGGTGAAGTCGAGGCTCATCCCGAAGGGGCGCAGGATCGGGGCGACGATTTTCCCCGCCCGGCGGGCGAGGTCGTACGAAAGAAAGAGCGGGGCCGCGCCGCCGCGGCCCTCTTCCGCCACGCGCTCGAGCGTGCGGAAGCCCTTTTTGCGGCGGCGGGAGAAGTCGTGGGGAGAGCTCATGGATGAAAAATCCCTTCGGCGGACGTGTCCTGTTACGGTTTCCGGGCTTCGTCAAGAAGAGGTGTGAAAGCCTCGGCCGTGGCGCCTGCGGCCTTGTGCGATAATCTCGAGGTTTCCCTCGCTCCGCACGGCGCAGTCGACCCGAAAACGGGGGTAGTGTAGCCGAGGCGACGCAGCGCCCATGTTGACGGGTTCACGCACGCACCGCACGCACGCGGCGCCGTCGCGCCCCGCCGTGTAAGAGATCAGCATGTTTGATGAAATCCTGACCAAAATCTTCGGCAGTCGCAACGACCGCCTGATCAAGCAGTATCGCCGCAAGTGCGAGGCGATCAACAAGCTCGAGCCCGCCATGAAGGCGCTCTCGGACGAAGCGCTTCAGGCGAAGACGCAGGAGTTCCGCGAGCGCATCGCCAAGGGCGAGACGACGGACGATCTGCTCCCCGAAGCCTTCGCCGTCGTGCGTGAGGCGGCGGTGCGCGTGCTCGGCATGCGCCACTACGACGTGCAGCTGATCGGCGGCATGGTCTTGAACGACGGCAAGATCGCGGAAATGCGCACCGGCGAAGGGAAGACGCTGACCGCCACCTTGGCCGTGTACCTGAACGCCCTTCCCGGCAAGGGCTGCCACGTCGTCACGGTGAACGACTACCTCGCTTCGCGCGACGCGGACTGGATGGGGCGCCTCTACAACTGGCTGGGGCTCTCGGTCGGCAAGATCCTCACGCAGCAGGACAACGAAACAAAGCGTGCGGCCTATGCGGCCGACATCACGTACGGCACGAACAACGAGTTCGGGTTCGACTACCTGCGCGACAACATGGAATACGACGTGCGCCAGCGCCGTCAGCGCGGCCTCTACTACGCGATCGTCGACGAAGTGGACTCGATCCTGATCGACGAAGCGCGCACGCCGCTGATCATCTCGGGGCCGGCGAACGACAACACGGACCTCTACGTCGCGATCAACGAGATCCCGCCGCTCCTCACCCGTCAGGCTGAGGAGAAGGGCGAGGGCGACTACTGGGTGGACGAAAAGGCCCACCAGGTCTACATCTCGGAAGCGGGCCACGAGAAGCTCGAGGCCATTTTGGCCGAGCGCGGTCTCGTCGCCGAAGGCGAAACGCTCTATTCCCCCAAGAACATCATCCTCATGCACCACCTCATGGCGAGCCTGAAGGCGCACACGCTCTTCAAGCGCGACCAGCACTACGTGGTGCAGAACGGCGAAATCGTCATCGTCGACGAATTCACCGGGCGTCTCATGCCCGGCCGCCGCTGGTCTGAAGGCCTCCATCAGGCCGTCGAAGCCAAGGAAGGCGTCAAAATCCAGCAGGAAAACCAGACGATGGCCTCGATCACCTTCCAGAACTACTTCCGCATGTACCAGAAGCTCTCGGGCATGACCGGTACGGCGGATACGGAAGCGTACGAGTTCCAGGACATCTACGGTCTGGAGACCGTCGTGATCCCGACCCACCGCACGATGATCCGCGTCGACGAACAGGACAAGGTCTACCGTACGGTGAAGGAAAAGTACGCGGCGATCATCGAGGACGTGAAGCGCTGCCACGAGAAGAACCAGCCGGTTCTTCTCGGGACCACGTCGATCGAGAATTCCGAAGTGCTCTCGAAGCTCCTCACCGCCGCCGGGATCGAACACAACGTCTTGAACGCCAAGCAGCACGAGCGCGAAGCGCAGATCGTCCTCGAAGCGGGCCGTCCCGGCATGGTGACGATCGCGACCAACATGGCGGGCCGCGGCACCGACATCGTCTTGGGCGGCGGCATCAACAAGGCCGTGGACGCCATCCGCAACGACGAGACGCTCTCGGAAGAAGAACGCGCCGCGAAGATCGAAGCCGTCAAGGCCGAGTGGCAGAAGCTCCACGACGAAGTCGTGGCGGCCGGGGGCCTTCGCATCATCGGGTCGGAACGTCACGAATCCCGACGCATCGACAACCAGCTCCGCGGCCGTTCCGGCCGTCAGGGCGACCCGGGGAGCTCCTGCTTCTACCTCTCGATGGAAGACCAGCTGCTGCGCATCTTCGGGGGCGAGCGCATGCGTGCGATCGCCGACAAGCTGCGCCTGGAAGAAGGCGTCGCGATCGAATCGAAGATGCTCACCCGCATGATCGAGTCGGCCCAGCGCAAGGTCGAAGGCCGCAACTACGACATCCGCAAGCAGCTCCTTGAATTCGACGACGTCCAGAACGACCAGCGTCACGAAATCTACGGGCTCCGCAACGAGATTCTCGAAGCCTCCGACTGCTCGGACCTCTTCAAGAACCTGCGCGAAGGCTACTTCACGGACCTCTTCCGCAGCTACGTGCCGGCGGAAACCGTGGAGGAGCAGTGGGACCTCGACGGCCTCACGGCGAAGCTCCAGAACGACTTCAACATCACGATGCCCTTCCGCGAGATGCTCGATAAGTCGGAAACGACGACGGACGAGGATCTTCTGGAAGCCCTCATCAAGGAAGTGAACGCGCTCTACGAAGCGAAGGAGTCGCTCGTGGGTGCGGAAGCCTTCGGGAACTTTGCGCGCTCGGTGCTGCTCCAAGTTCTCGACCAGCTCTGGCGTCAGCACATCGCGGCGTTGGACGCCCTCCGTCAGGGGATTTACCTTCGCGGCTACGCGCAGAAGCAGCCCAAGCAGGAATACAAGCGCGAAGCCTTCGGGATGTTCGAGCGCCTTTTGGACCAGATCCGCGAAACGCTGGTGTCGGTCCTGATGCA
>NZ_JH604948.1:12325-20834 GCF_000250875.1 Sutterella parvirubra YIT 11816
AGGCGGGCGAAGCCCGCCTCGAAGGGACGACCGCCGCGCACCCGGGCGAGAGCGCCTTGGACGCTTCGATGACGGAAGAAGAGCGCCGCCGCCTCTTCGCCCACGTCGGCCGCAACGATCCCTGCCCCTGCGGCTCGGGCCGCAAGTTCAAGGACTGCCACGGGAAGCTCTCCTAAGCCGTCCCGGACGACCGCCGGAGGCCCGGCCTCCGGCTTTTGCCCAAAGCCCGCCGCGGGGTGTGACCCTACGGCGGGTTTTGCTTTGTGAGCCCCACCATTTCCCAGATCTGATGATGTTTTGGAAGCGCAAGCCCCCGACCGCACAAGGGGAGAAGGCCTCTCCCGAGCCTTCGGCCTCCCGTGAGACCCTCACGCCGCTCCAGCCGTTCCCCACGGCCTGCGGCATCCCGGGGCTGCGCGTGCGCACCGCGCACGCGCCCTCAGGAGATCCGCTCCTCTGGGTCTTCGACGCGTCGGTCGCCGCGGGCCGCGTGCGCGGACACGCGACGCCTGCCTTCGGGGCGGGCGCGCCCGAGCGCCTCACCGAACGGCTCTCCGAAGAGGTGCCGCCCTTCGGACTCATCGTCGCGGCGGGAAGCGCCGCGACGGGCGAAGGCGCGCTCTCGCGCGGCTTCGTCGATGCGGTGTCGGCGATGGGCGGTTCCGTGGGACTCCCCGACGCCCTCGTCGCGTGCGTGGGGCCCACGGCGGGCGTTCCCGCCGCGGGGCCCATGACCGTGGCCGCTCAGACGCTGACGGAGCTGCCTGCCGACGAGAGGCTTCAGAACCGTAAGCCTGCCGCCCCGCAACGGCGACACCCGTCGGAACCCTTCCACGTCGCCTTCCCCTTCATGGATGCCGGGGGCGAAGTGCGCGTCGCGGGTTGGTTCTGGCCCGACCCTGCCGTGATGGTTTGGGTGAGCGACGTGCCGCTCGGGCGCGGCGCGGCCGAGGAACTCATCGACGACCTCTGGACGGCGGGGCCGGACGCCTGGGCGATGACGGGCGATGCGCACCCGGGGGACACCGTGCTGATCCTCTCCGCCGCGCCGGGGCCGGAAGCCGCGCCCGCGGACGGGCGCGTGGAGACCTTGAGGACGGCGCTTCGCGTCGGAACCGAGATGCTTTTGAGGGCCGCCTGCGCCCCGCAGGGGCCCGTGCCGACCCTCACCATCGAGGGCGCGGCGGACCTCACGGAGGCGGCCGCCGCGGCGCGCGTCTGGACGAGGACGCTGACGAGACTTCACGCGTCGCCCAACCTGCCGCCTTCCACCAGGGCCGAGATCCTCTTCCGCGCGATGGCGGCGACGCCCCTGGTGGGGATTGAGCGCTCGCGCATGGGGTTGGAGCCCTTCATCCGGGAGGGCAGGCTGATGGATGGCGCTCTTGCGGCGCAGGCGATCCCGCAGGAGTGCGTGCTTACGCTCGGACGCGGAGCCGCGCGGGGCGTTTGGCCCCTGCGGGAGACGGCGCGGAGCAAGGATGCGGTGAACGACCGCAAGAAGGCGGAGCAGGAACGATGACCGAAGCAAAGGACGCGAATGTGGCGAAACCGGCGGACGTGAAGAGCGCGGCCCCCAAGATCGTCGAAGTGGTGGTGGGCGTGGTGTCGGACGGCCGCGGCCGGATCCTCTTGAACTCCCGCCCGGAAGGGAAGCCCTATGCGGGTTGGTGGGAGTTCCCTGGCGGCAAGATCGAGCCGGGCGAGACCCCGCACGAGGCGCTCGTGCGGGAGCTCAGGGAAGAACTCGGTCTTGAGATCGAAGGAAGCCGCGCCTGGTACGTGACGGAGGCGGTCTTCCCGCACGCGCACGTACGGCTTCACTTCCGGTTGGGGTGCGCCTCGCCGGAGGCCGCGCCCCAGAGCCTCGAAAATCAGGCCTGGGGGTGGTTCGCGGACGGGGAGGCGCTCCCCGGAGAACTTCTCCCCGCGTCCGTCCCGGCGCTCCGGCGCGCGCGGATCCCGGCGGTGCTGAGGTCGGCTGAGACGGAGGGCCGCTGGCGCGGCGTGCGGGCGGCGAGCCGCGAAGCGCTTCTCGCGGCGGCGGAAGCCGGCGCGGACTATGCGGTCGTCCGGGCGTCGGACTGGGACGTCGTGGGCGAGCCGCCTCTCCCCGTGCTGGTGGAGGTTGCCGAGGGTGTGGGCGAGACGGTTGGGACGGAGGAGCCGGGGGCGACGGACGAGGCCGTCGCCCTTTGGCGGGCGCGCGGCGCCCACGGGATCTTCATCGACGGGTAGTCCGGCGCTTCGGGGACGCGTCGGCGCGAAGCGCCTTCGCGTCCAAGCGCGCACGTTCTTCCGAAGCGCTCTGAAGGTCTTCGGGGGAGAGGAGGTCGGCGGAACCCGGCTCCCCTTCGATCACGTATTCGTCGTTCGACCACGCGCCCAAGTCGATCAGGCGGCAGCGCTCGCTGCAGAAGGGCCTGTAGGGATTTTCAGGGGCGTAGAGGGCCTCGCGGCCGCAGGTGGGACAGCGTACTTTCATCTTCTGTTGTGGTTGTTTCTGCCGGAGTGACCGCTTGCTTACATTCAGCCGCAGAGCGCCAGACGGAAGGTGATGTCTTCCGTGGAGGCGTGGAGCCGACGCTGCGCGTCGGGGCGCGAGAAGCGGATCCAGAGCATGTACTTGTTGGCGCTCACCTCGGGGATGAGGTCGTCCCCGACGGGAAGCCAAAGCCGCGCCAAAAGGACGTTGCGGCCGGTGAGCGGGAGCTGGTGCACGCCCCCGTGGGCGGTGACCTCGCCGTCCGTCTGTACGGCCGAGCGGAGCATCCCGAGGACGATCGCGATCGCGTCGCGCGTCGGGGTCATCGTGTCTTCCCAGGCCTGAAGTTCGGCGCGGCGCGCGGCCGCAGGCTGCGCGAGCCAATGGTGAAGCATCGGGAGGTCGAATTCGCAGGTGCCGCCCGGCAAGGACTGGCGGGTGCGCACGAGGCGGAGCCACTCGTTCTCACGGATGTACTGCGCCGAGCGTCCGAGCGTGCGGTTGATCCCGTGGAGGGCCTCTTCCGTTTGGCGCAGCGTCTTTTCCGTCCCTTCGCGCTCTTCCCCCGCGAGGTGCGGAAGCTTCATGCGCAGAGCGTGTCTCAGGCGGGAAAGCTCCTGCACGAGGTCGTTTTTGAGGTCGCTTCGGGCGCTCGCGTCGACGAGGTCAAAGAGCGCCGAGAGCGCCGCATGATGCGCAAAAGGATTGTCCTCACCGCAGAACCATTCATAGCGGCGGAAAAGGAGTTCCAACCGCAGGAACATGCGGATCCGCTCATGGCATGGAAATTCGTAGAGGATGTGGTCCTGGTCGCTCATGCGAATACCTTGAAATCCTTGTGGAGGACGGAGGGAACGGAGAAAAGGGCCTCAGGATCGGTCGAATCCCCGGCCCTCAGGGCTCGGAAGTGAGTTCATTGTATAAAAGTTCCACGCTTTCTTCGAGTGTCTTCGGATCCGACCCGTTGTATATGACGTGGTCGGCGGCCGCGAGCCTTTCCGCGCGGGGGAGTTGGCGCGCCATGAACCCTTCCACCGATTCCCGGGAGAGCCCCGAGCGCGCCATGGTGCGCTCGATCTGAAGCTCGGGCTCAAGGTCGATCACGAGCACTTGGTCGACGGCCTTCCGCCACTCGGGCTTTTCGAGAAGCAGAGGGCAGTCGTAGACCAGAAGCGGGGCGTCCTTCGCCGCTTCCATGAGGGCCTCGGTCTGCGCACGGATCATCGGGTGAAGAATCGCTTCAAGGGTCTTCTTCGCCTCAGGGTCCGACAAAAAGCGCTCACGCATCGCGGCTCGGTTCATCGCGCCGTCTTCGGTCACGAACTCGGTTCCGAACGCCTCCCGGATCGCGGGGACGGCGACGCCTCCGGGGGCGGTAAGTTCGCGGGAGACGGCGTCGGCGTCGACGACGGGGACGCCGAGCTTTCGGAAGGCCGCCGCCGCGGTGGACTTCCCGCTGCCGATGCCGCCGGTGAGGCCGAGACGAATCATGTCGAGCTCCTTCGAGTGAAGGGGATCCCCGGAGACTTCCGGCCGGGAGACCCGCGCGCCGGAGGGAAACGGAGAAAAACTGATAAAAGAAAAAGGCACCGCACTCACGTGCGATGCCTTTTTCAAAAATCCTGGTCGGGGTGAGAGGATTCGAACCTCCGACTCCTACGTCCCGAACGTAGTACTCTACCAGGCTGAGCTACACCCCGAGGGTTCCCGATCAGCGTTATCGATCACGCTTAACGGTGAAGGACAACAAGTTTAGCAGACTTTCGCTGAAAATGGAAGAGGGAATTTGAGAGAGCGCTGCGCGCCCACGTTCCAGTTCCTTCTCAGCGCGTGCCCTGCACCGATCAAGAGCACCGGACTTTAGCACGACGGCGGAAATTTTGTCAAAGTCTCCGTCACCCTTCCTCACGGCCTCGTCGATCATCGCACGATCTCCCTCGTCGGCGAGTTCGCGCGCGTAGATGAGGGGAAGGGTCATCTTCCCTTCGCGGAGGTCGCCCCCGAGGTTCTTGCCGATGTCGGCCGCCACCCCCTGATAGTCGAGGATGTCGTCCGCGATCTGGAAGGCGTTCCCGAGCGCGAGGCAATACTCAGCGAGCGCATTGACGCTCTTTTCGTCCGCGTCGGCGATCGCCGCCGCCATGCGGGCGGCCGCCTCGAAGAGGCAGGCGGTCTTCCTTTCAATCACCTGGAAGTAGCGCTCTTCGTCGACCGAGGGGTCGTGGGCGTTCGCCATTTGGATGACTTCACCTTCGGACAACCGGTTGGCGGCGTTCGCCAACGCCTCCATCACCTTGAGGTTCCCCGCGCGGATCATCATCTGGAAGGAGCGCGTGTAGAGGAAGTCGCCCACGAGGACCGCGACGCCGTTTCCCCAGCGGGCGTTCGCCGTCGGGCGGCCGCGGCGCATGTCGCTCTCGTCCACGACGTCGTCGTGCATGAGGGTGGCGGTGTGCAGCAGCTCGATCGTCGCGCCGAGGTACGGGGCGAGGTCGCCCTGATAGCCCAACGCGCGCGCCATCATGATGAGGAGCGCCGGGCGCATGCGCTTGCCGCCCGCGCTCGTGATGTACTCGCCGATCTCGTGCATGCGGCGCACGTCGCTCGCGAGCTCCTCACGGATGATGCGGTCGACGGCCGCCATGTCTTCGGCGATCGGAGCGAGAAGGGCGCGGACGTCCGCTTGGGGCGAGGTGGTCATCTTGGAGGGGTCTCCGGTGCGGCGGGCGGTCGCTGACCGCCCGCGGTTGGTGTTCTGAGCCGCTTCCCGGGACGAGTGCGGAAGGTCTCCGCGGAAAGCGCCCCCAAGTATAAGAGCCGCAGGGGCCCGCCGCACCACCGCGGTTTCGAGAATGACGGCGCGGAGAGTCCCGGCGGAGCGCCTTCCGGGAGGCGCTTCGCGGTTGACCGCCGGGGTCATCAAAAAATTCGGGCTTTCGGCTTGACGGTCCCTCTTCACAATGAGAAAATGCCGTCCTTTCCACGCACTGGGTGCGTCGTGTGCGCGGAGGATGGTCCTCCGGACGGCGCGGACGTCACCGAATACAAAAAGGCTTCGCACCAAGCCCCGTTGAAGGGCCGAAGCGAAGCGGCGAGGTTTTACATGTACGCTATCATCAAGACGGGCGGTAAGCAGTACCGCGTCCAGGTCGGCGACAAGCTCAAGGTCGAAAGCCTTGCGGTTGAAGCCGGCGCTCAGGTCACCCTCACCGAAGTTCTCGCCGTTTGCGGCGACGAAGGCCTCAAGGTCGGCACCCCGGTGCTCGCCGGCGCCACCGTCACCGCCACCGTGCTCTCGCACGGCCGCGGCGAAAAGGTTCGCATCTTCAAGTTCCGTCGCCGCAAGCACTCCATGAAGTCGGGCGGTCATCGTCAGAACTACACCGAGCTCAAGATCGAAGCGATCTCGGCTTAATCCAAGAACCTGATTTTTTCGTAGAGAAGACAAAATGGCACATAAGAAAGGCGGCGGCTCCACCCGCAACGGTCGCGATTCGCAGGCGAAGCGCCTCGGCGTGAAGGTTTTCGGTGACGCGGCGATCAACGCCGGCGGCATCATCGTCCGTCAGCGCGGCACGAAGTTCCATGCCGGCGACAACGTCGGCATGGGCAAGGACCACACCCTCTTCGCGCTCGTCGACGGCGTCGTCAAGTTCGAAATCAAGGGTGAGTTCAATCGTCACTACGTGCACGTTGAACCCACGACCGCGGCCTAATCGTTCTCGGTTAGACTGAAGGTCCGGTTACGGAGGCGGCCTGCGCCGCCTCCCGTGCGAACCCGCGAAAAAGCCCAGTGCGGTCCGGCCGGCTGGGCTTTTTTGATTGAGAAGATTTTCTTCCCCGGAGGTGCTCTCGTGAAGTTTGTCGACGAGGCCAAGATCGAAGTCCAGGGCGGCAAGGGCGGCAACGGCGCCGCGAGCTTCCGCCGCGAAAAATTCATTCCGAAGGGCGGTCCCGACGGCGGCGACGGTGGTCGCGGCGGCAGCGTTTGGGCCGTTGCGGACCGCAACATCAATACGCTCGTCGACTACCGCTACACGCGCAAGTTCTTCGCCCCGAACGGCGAAAACGGCCGCGGCGCGGACTGCTACGGCGCGGGCGGGAGCGACATTGAGCTCCGCATGCCCGTGGGCACGCTCGTTCGCGACGTCGACACGGGCGAATTGGTCGCCGACCTGAACGTGCACGGTGCGCGCCAACTTCTTGCCGCGGGCGGCAAGGGCGGCCTCGGGAACCTTCACTTCAAGAGTTCCGTGAACCGCGCCCCGAAGCAGGCGACGCCGGGCGAGCCCGGGCAGTACCGCTCGCTCGAACTCGAACTCAAGGTGTTGGCCGACGTGGGTCTGCTCGGCATGCCCAACGCCGGGAAGTCCACCTTCATCACGGCCGTCTCGAACGCCCGCCCGAAGATCGCCGACTACCCCTTCACGACGCTGCACCCGCATCTGGGCGTTGTGCGCGTGGGTCCGGAGCAGAGCTTCGTGTTGGCGGACGTCCCCGGCCTCATTGAGGGCGCGGCGGAAGGTGCCGGTCTCGGCCACCTGTTCCTTCGACACCTCGCCCGCACGAAGGTTCTGCTTCACGTGATCGACGCGGCGCCTCTGGACGAGGAAACCGATCCGGTCGCGCAGGCGAAGGCGCTCGCGCTGGAGCTTGAAAAGTACGACCCGGAATTGGCGGCGAAGCCCCGCTGGCTCGTTCTGAACAAGATCGACCTCGTGCCGGAAGAAGACCGTGCGGCTTTGATTGAAAAGTACCGTGCGGAATTGGGCACCGACGAGACGCCCGTCTACGTCATTTCGGCGGCGACCCGCGAAGGCTGCGAAGAGCTCCTGAACGCTCTCGCGCAGTTCATCGACGAACAGCGCCGCGAAGAGGTTGCGTTCCTCGGCGACGAGCGCTTCGATCCGACGGCGAACTGATTATTAAGGAAAAGGGGGAGCAATCTCCCTTTTTTGCTTCATGCGAACTGTTGTTGAATACGTCAAGAAGGTCGCGCCTCAATATGATGTCGTGTCCTTTGATATCTTCGATACCTTAATATTTAGAGCTTGCGGAGAGCCGAGGGGGGTATTCGATATTGTTGGGCATGAATTGGGGTTGCCTGACTTTGCAGAAAGAAGAATAAAAGCAGAGGCTTTTGCTCGGAAGAGGTCTTCTAAAGAAGAGGTCTCTATTCAAGAAATCTATCAATATCTAGAGGTCCCGATCGAAATTAAGTCTCAGTTGTTGCAAAAAGAATTAGAAGTTGAGGAGAGGGTTTGTTTTGTCAATCCAACTCTGCTGAATTTGTTCTTATATTTGCTTCATCAGGGCAAGAGAATATTCTGTGTTTCAGATATGTATTTGCCAAAGAGTTTCCTGGAGAAGCTTTTGGCAAGAGAAGGATACGCAGGATATGAAGGGCTTATAGTGTCTTCGGAAGAGGGTGTTCAAAAGGCTTCTGGACGCCTTTTTGATCGATTGGTTGAAAGGTATGCGTTATCGCCTAGTCGAATTTTACATTTAGGGGATAACTACGATTCAGATTGTGTTGCGGCACGGAGTAGGTTTATTGATGCTGTCCATGTACCCTTGAATTTTAGAAAATTATTGAGTTGGGAGCCTCGATTTATGAGGGCGCTTCTCAAATTTGAAGATAGGGAATTGCGCGATCTGATCTGTGCTATTTCTGAGAGGCGCCCTCAGGAGTGTTCTGAATATTGGGAATCTTTTGCGCGATCATGGGCTCCTCTGGTTTATGCCTCGATTTGTCGATATGTTCATGAAGAAGCTCAGAGGTATCCGGGGTCACAGGTTGTTTTTGTGGCTCGCGATGGTTTTGTCTTAAAAAAGATTTACGACTTCCTGTTTCCGGGGAATAAGTCGACATACCTTTTCCTCTCAAGAGGTGTGCAAATTATTTATCAGCTTGATGAGGATGATCGATATGAAAATCTGTCTACATGGGATAGAACGATTTTGAGGAGATGGTTCTCTAGTTGGCTTGGGATGAGTTTTGATTCTGAGGATGTTTTTTTGAAT
>NZ_JH604949.1:0-2477 GCF_000250875.1 Sutterella parvirubra YIT 11816
AGAAGCCGCCCGGCAGCGGTGTGGATGGGGTGTTGACCGAGCGGATCGAGCGATCGGTCGGGGCGGTTGTTTCCCCCGGCCTTACGCCTCGGGGTCTTCCGCCTTCGGGAGCCGCGTGATGCGCACCTCCGCGATGCGGTTTTTCTCCAAAACCGTCACTTCAAAGGCGTACCCGAACTCTTCGTGGCGGTCGCCCGCGGTCGGGAGCCGGCCGAAGCGCTCGAGCAGGTAGCCGGCCAAAGTGAGGTACTCGGCCTCGTCGTCGGCCAGGCCTTCGATCCCGAGATGCTGCTCGACCGTCATCAGATCCGTCTGCCCGTCCGCGAGCCAGACGCCGTCGGACAAAGCCTTCATCGCCTCGCGGTCGCCTTCGTCGGGGAAGTCCCCGGCGATGGCTTCCAAAATGTCGTGCGCGGTGGCGAGCCCCTGGATGACGCCGAATTCGTCCGCGACCAGCACGATCGTCGCGCGGGTGCGCTTGATGTCGCGCATGAGGCGGATCACCGTGATCGTTTCCGGAACGGTGAGGATCGGGCGCGCCTCCGCCATGGCGCGGAGCTTCTCCTTGGTGAGCTCCTCGCGGACCATGTGCTTCGCCTTGATGCAGCCGACCACGTGCTCTAACGACCCTTCGCAGACCGGGAACGCGCCGTGGGGCATGCGCTTCACTTCGTCCATCAGCTCCTCCATCGGCATCTCAAGGTCGAGCCAGGCGATGTCGGAGCGCGGCGTCATGATCGACTTGATCGAGCGGTCGGCGAGCGTCAAGACCCCTTCCACCATGTGGCGTTCGTCGTCGCCGAAGGTGCGTGCGGTGGGAGCCATCTGTTCGGCCATCGTGGGCGCGTCCGCGGCCTTTTCGGGGCTCATGAGGCGCACGATCGCGAGCGTCGTGCGTTCGCGGAAGGGCAGACGCGCGAGGTGCTTTTCGCTGTTGCGGTTCGCGAGCTGGTTGAAGGCTTCGATCATGATCGAGAAGCCGATCGCGGCGTAGAGGTAGCCCTTCGGGATGTGGAAGCCGAGCCCTTCCGCGACGAGCGAGAAGCCGATCATGAGAAGGAACGAAAGGCAGAGGACCACCACCGTCGGGTGGCGGTTCACGAACGAGGTGAGCGGACGGCTCGCGATGATCATGACGATCATCGCGATGACGACGGCGGCCACCATGACGCCCAGCTGATCGACCATCCCCACCGCGGTGATGATGGAGTCGAGCGAGAAGACGGCGTCAAGAAGCAGGATCTGCGCGATCACGACCCAGAGCCCGGCCTTGGCGCTCCCCGTGCCCTCGGCGTGCGGGTGCGCCTCCAAGCGCTCGTGGAGTTCCAGCGTCGCCTTGAAGAGAAGGAAGAGGCCGCCCGCCATCAGGATGAGGTCGCGCGCCGAGAACGGGTGCGAGAACACCGTGAAGAGCGGGGTGGTGAGCGACACCAGCCACGACATGATGGAAAGCAGCCCGATGCGCATGATGAGCGCCATCGAGAGGCCGGTGTAGACCGCGCGGTTTTGTTGGGCGTGGGGGAGCTTTTTCGCGAGGATCGCGACGAAGACGAGGTTGTCGATCCCGAGAACGATTTCAAGAACGACGAGGGTGAGAAGACCCGCCCATATGGCGGGATCAAGCAGTATGTCCATTGACTTGGGGAGAGTGGTTGAGTCCGCGCGGAACCGAAGCGCGGACCGGATGGGCGCGGCTTCTCTTCTTCTGGGGCCTCACTGGGGGCGAGCCCGGTGCGGCGGTCGCGGTTGGTCTCCGCGGCCTTGGGGGAGAAGAAAAGCGGCGTCGGTACGACGTAGATTAGCGGAAAGCGGAGCCGCTTTGAGGCCGCTGACACACGTTTTTGCGAAGACGGGCTACGGAACTGGGAGGATTTTCCCGGATGGGCCCGCCGTCTCAACTCTTCAGCGGAGCACCATCGCGATCGGCCGCCAGGTGAGCGTGACGCCGCCCGGGGTCGCAAACCGATCCTCGTAGTCCCGGAGGAAGGCGGCGAGGCGCGAGGCCGTCATGGGCTTCGGCGCTTCCCGGTCTTCGCCCTCCGGGCCGCGCTTCTCCGAATTCGCCGACTTCACCCCATTGACGCCCGTCACCGACAAGTGCCTCAGCACGTGCTTCGCCGTCGGGAAGAGGTCGACCTCCTCCCAGGCGTATTGGCGCTCAATGGTCCACCCCGCGGCGAGGGCCGCTTGGGCCCAGCCGTCTTCGGTGAGAAACGGCAGTCCGTTGCCGGAGAGCTCGCGGACTTCCTTCAGCGTTCCGGGCAGATACGCGGTGAAGACGAGCCGGGGCGCGACGGCGGGTGAGCTCCCGGAAATCGAGGCGGTGCCGCCGACGGGCGCAGTCAGCGCCTTGAGGTCCCTCAGCACCGCCGCGGGGTCTTCCGCCCACTGAAGCACCGACCCCAACGCGATGAGATCGAAAGGCGCTCGGGCGCGGACCACTTCATCCGTGCCCACGGCTTCCATCTCGACCCGGT
>NZ_JH604949.1:2536-17571 GCF_000250875.1 Sutterella parvirubra YIT 11816
CGGCGGGGAGCGAGGAGCTGATGCGGGCGTGAAGCGCCGCCGTCATCGCGTCCGACGCATCGGTGATCGTGAGCGCGGCCTCAGACTCGAGCACGGAGAGCATGGCTTCCGTCATCGCGCCGGTGCCGCAGCCGAGTTCCAGCATCCGGGTGAATCGGGGCGAGCCGGGGAGTTCGCGTACGAGCTCGGCCGCCACCTCCGCCGCGCGGCGCTGGATGTGGGCCTCCTCGTGGTAGGTCTTTGCGGCGCGGGAGAAGTGGGCGACGGAGGCGGGGTGAGGCATGGCTCGGGCGGCGTCCGTGTCGTGCTTTTCCGTCATGCGTTCCCCCGAACGATCTGCGTCAGAAGGTCGAAGTCCCCATGCGGGGCGTCGGGGTGCGTGCGCACCGTCAACTTCTCCTTCCCGAGGAGCTCCTCCGCCTTCGTCCAAAAGCGCTCCTGGGCGGCGGGCGGGACGATGGCGTCCTTCCCGGCGGCGTGGGCGGTGATGGAGAGGGCGGGAAGGCTTTCAGCGATCCGGGCGAGCGCCGCCGCGGGGTTCTCATCCGTCGGCGCAGGAAGCGTGCGGAAGAAGCTCAGTTCCCGCGCGAGCGACTCTACCGTCCGCACGGGCGGCGTGAGAACGAAGGGATTGTTTTCCGCGCTCTCCCCGCACATCCGCTGCCGGAAGGTCGCGGCGCTCTCCGGGGACAGGGTTTTCTGCGTCAGGGCCGCCACCGCGGGCGGGATGCCGTAGGTGCGGTCGACGGGAAGCAGCGTCCCGGCGACGAACGAAAGGACGACTTTCCGGGCGGAGAGAAGCTCCCGGAGGTCCGGGTTTTCAAACGCACGGTCGAGCCAGTCCGCAGCCGCCCGCACGCCGAAGGACCAACCGACGATGTGCAGAGCAGGTTGTTCGCTGCCGTCGTCGGTTGCGGAGAGCTTCTGCTCAAGAATCCAATGGAGCACGGGATGGTTCTCCATCACGTGGTCGTCCACGAGGATGAGCGTGCCCGGCATCGCGGCGTCCGTGCGCCACGAGGCAAACGGCGTCTCATCCATCCCCCAGCCGGCGAAAAAAATGGTGATGGGGCCGGAAGCGTTCGAAGAAGCGTTCGAAGAGACGGTCGAAGAAGCGTTCGAAGAGGCGGACGCAGCGGACACCCCGCCGCGAAGGAGCGTCACGGTCATCGGGCGTCCTCCTCAGTCTGCGCAGTCTTTGCGGCCTTTTTGGCCTTTTCCGCTTTTTCAGCCTGCTTCCGCGCGGTTTCGACGAGCGTGAGGAGTTCGCTGCGCAGCTTCTCGGCATCTTCGGGCTTCAACGCCGCGGAGAGCGAAATTCTCAATTGAGGCATCCGGACCGTGGGCGGCCGTACGGCCGCCGCGGCGAAGCCCCTTCTCAAAAGCGCCTTCTGCGCCTTCATGAGGGCCTCCACCGTCGGGAAGGGAATGGGGATGACGTGGTACTTCGCGTCGGGGTTGCCGATCCCGCCCACGATCCCGCAGATGCGGGCGAGCGCGAAGCGGCGCGCCTCCATCATCTCGGTTTGCTCGAGCGCGTACTCGACCCAGAGCGCCTCGGCGGGCGGCATGGCGGTCGAGTAGATGAAGGGGCGGTGACGGGAGACGAGCCAGGTGCGGAGTTCCGGCGTCGTCGCGACGAACGCTCCGGCCGCGGCCAAGGCCTTCCCGAAGGTGCCGATCACGACGTCGATGGAGGAAAGGACGCCCGCTTCCGCGGCGAGGCCCAACCCCCGCGGCCCCCACGCCCCGAAGGCGTGGGCTTCGTCTAGGATGATCCGGACCTTGGGGTGGCGGGCCTTGAGCTCAGGAAGGAACGCCAAGGGCGCGACGTCCCCCGACATCGAGTAGAGGCTCTCCAGCGCGACCCAGACGACGTCGTGGTCGGCTTCGAGCTTTTCGACGAAGTGCTCGAGGTGCGCGGCGTCGTTGTGGCGGAAGCGCTCGACCCGGACGCCCTGGCTGCGGAGCATCGCGATCCCGTCGATCATGCTCGCGTGCACTTCGCGGTCCGCGACGAACGCGGTCCGCTTCGGCGGCGTCGCGGCGGCGAGCGCCGGGAGGATCCCGCTGTTGGCGTGCCAGCCGGACTGAAAGAGGAGCACGCCGCCGGGGCGGCCGTACATGTCTCCGAGCTTCTTTTCCAACCGGTCGAAAACGGCCGGGTCGCCGCCCAGAATGCGGCTTGCGCCGCTTCCGAACCGGAGCTCTCCCGGACGACTGGCGTCGTCGTCCGCAAAGGCGAAGAGCCGCCCCTCCGCATGGGTGAGGAAGCGTCGGCGGACGTCGTCGTCGCGTCCGAGCCCCAGCGTGTCGTTCCCGGTGAGGTCGATCTTGTCCGCGGGGACGCGCGACGCCGTCGAGCGCGTGAGCCCGAGGGCGTCGAGGTTCGCGAGCGAGGCGGCGAGATGCGCTTCGAACGAAAGGGGTTCGCGGACTTCAGGGGCTTCGGGCGATCGGGCGGCTTCGGTCATGGGGTGTTCTTTCAAATTGCAGTCAAACAATCGGGCGGGCCGCTTCACGCGGTCCGCCCGAAAAGGTGTCTCTCGACGGTCTGAGCCGTCATCGGATCCGTCGCCGGATCCGTCGTCAGGGCGGTGAGCCTCTCGCTCTTTGGGAAGAAGCTCCGCCCGTAAGACTATCAGCTGCCGGTCTGCGGGAGCTTGCCCACCACCCCGTCAACGAGATAATTCATCGAGAGGAGGTCGGCGTCGGTCAGGGTCTTCCCAGCGGCGCAGACTTCGCGGCCCTCGTTCGTGACGATGGGGCCGGTGAAGACGTTCCATTCGCGCTTCAGGAGCTTCTGACGGACGTCCTCCATCCTGGCCTTGGCGTCGGCGGGCACGTCGTCGGCGACGGCGATCAGGTCCACCATCCCGTCGGCGATGCCGCCCCAGGTGTTCTCGGCCTTCCAGGTGCCGGCCATGACCTGGTTGACGCGCTCGATGTAGAACGGCGTCCAAACGGGGACGGAGGCCGCCAACTGCATCGTCGGCGCCGCCTTCGGCATCGAGGTGTTGTAGGCGACGACGCGGATCTTCGCCTTTTCGGCGGCGAGCGCCACCGCGGCGGAGTCCGTGTGGTGCGTCACGACGTCGCAATTCTGGCCCTTCAGGCTCCCCACGGCGTCGCTTTCCTTGCCCGGGTCGTACCAGGACGAGGTCCAGACGACGCGGACCTGCGCGTTCGGGTTCACGGCACGCGCGCCCATCGTGAAGGCGTTGATGCCCTGGAGCACTTCGGGGATCGGGAAGGCGGCGACGTAGCCCAGGTTGTTGGTCTTGGTCGCGGCGGCGGCGATCATGCCGGCCAGGTAGCGGCCTTCGTAGAAGCGGCCGGCGTAGACGCCGATGTTTTCCGCCGTCTTGAAGCCCGTGCAGTGTTCGAACTTCACGTCCGGGAAGTCCTTCGCGACCTTGTGCGCACCGTTCATGTAGCCGAAGGACGTCGCGAAGATCAGCTTGTAGCCCTGTTCGCAGAGGTCGCGCAGCACGCGCTCGGCGTCGGCGTTGTCGGGCACGTTGTCGATCGCCTTCACCTGGATCTTGTCGCCGAAGTGGGCTTCCAATTCGCGGCGGGCCTGATCGTGGCGCGAGGACCAGCCTTCTTCCGAGACCGGGCTGATGTAGACGAAGGCGACCTTGAGCGGGCCTTCGGCCGCGGCGGCGTCGGCCGGGGCGGCCGCGGGCTTCGCGGCGCCCGCGGGAGCGGGTTCGCCCTTGTCGCCGCAGGCGGCTAGGGGAAGGGGAGACGCCAGAAGGAGGGCAAGCTTCAGGAGGCTGCGTTTCTGCATGGTTGGGTTTCCATCGTGAGCCCGGAGTCGTGGTTGGGATCGGGCCTGGGGTTTTTCAAAAGAAAGGCAAGAAATTCGGTACGCGGGGCGTCCGCTTACTTCGGCGGCACGGGCATGGGCTTCACGTAGGCCGCGGTGCCCCAAAGCGGGACGGTCGAGAGCGAGTGCTTGAAGCTCCCGGAGATTTCCTTCGTGGAGTACGAGAGGTACATCAATGTCTGGTTCGCCTCGTCGTAGATGCGGCGGACCTTCATCGTTTTGAGGAAGATCGACTTCGACTTCTCAAAGAGCACTTCACCTTCGCCGCCCTTCCTGATCGAGGCGATCATCTCGGGCGTGATCTCGCCCGTTTGGCGGCAGGAGACGGCGCTGTCGGACGGGTCCGAGAGGGACAAGGGCGACTCGATCGAGGCGACGTGACACGTGACACCCGGGATCTTCGGATCGACGAAGGCGTTCAGCTTGATGTCCTTGAAGGTGAAGATGCCGAGCGAGACGTCGGCGACGTCGTCGTTGGAGCAGCCGGTGAGCGTCGCAAGGGACGCGGCGGCGAGGAGCGCACCGAGAAGCGGGCGCAGGCGGTTCGGGCGTGCGGAAGCCGTCGAAGAAGCCGTCGGAGTCACTTTGAAGAGGTTCTCCCTGAGAACGAAGGTCGAGAGAGGGATCGGACCGCAAAGTATGCCGGGTTTCGTCGGGCGCATGAGGCGCGCGTCTTGGGAGGAAACCCGGGCTTTGCGGAAGCATTCTAGAGGACCTTAGAGGTAATCACCGAAGGGTTTGCACGGATTTCTGCGTCCCAAGGTGCTTGGGGGTGCGGAAAAGCGCGCCGGAACCCGCGTACCGGCGGAAACAATCCGGCACAGGGGTGCCTTTTCGGGAGGACGCCGGACGGGCGAAATGATGAGGAGATCACCCGGGGCGCCTTTGCAAAATCAAATCTTCGGAAACGGAAATCCCCCGGATTTAGGGCTTTCGCTTTTGCAAAACAGTCGGTTTTGCAAAAGCCACATGTCCTCGCGGCGATTGCCGGGCCTCATTGTTTCCAGATGTTTCAGAAAAGGCGCTGAACGGAAAAACCGCGGACTACCTCTTTCCGGCAACTTTCGTCTTCACGTCTAAGCAATTTCTCCGAGGCGCTTTGCGCGAAGAGGGTGGAATTCGGGTCCGGAACCCCCGTTTGGGGGTGGGGGAGGGTGTTCGGAAATCCCGAATGGGTTGAGGGAGAGGGGATTCGGGGGAGCGGAAAACGCCGGATATGAGCACTCTTCCCTAGGTTGGGGGTCTGAGGCCGGAAACGGCGCCGGGGACCATCATTCCTCCCAATACCTTCGTTCGGCTTCGGGGTGAGGCTCCCAACAAAAGTCCGCCCGCCCCCTTTTGAGACGACGCCCAACCCGTCGTCCCGACTCCCTACCGAACATTGCTTTCAATCTTGACAGACCCTCGAACGAAGGAAGGGCTGCGCGCACCCAAGGTGCGCCCCCCCGGGGAGCAGGGCGCCGGTGCCGAAGCGCCGTCTGCGGAGATTTGTGATGACCGGCATGACCATGCTCGCAATCGCGATCGTCGTGCTTCTCGTCGGCTATTTCGGCTACGCCAAATGGCTCGAGAAGAAGTGGGGGGTGGATCCCTCCCGCCAGACGCCCGCGGTGCGTTTTGAAGACGGACGGGACTTCGTCCCCTCCGGCCGATGGACCGTCTTTGCGCACCAGTTCACCTCGATTACCGGGGCGGGCCCCGTGACCGGGCCGATCATTGCGGCCATGTTCGGGTGGCTGCCCGCGCTCCTTTGGATGCTCGTGGGCGGGATCTTCTTCGGCGCCGTCCAGGACTTCTGCGCGCTCTACGCGTCGGTGAGGAACCGCGGCCGCTCCATCGGCATGATCATTGAAGAGTACGTCGGCCGCACGGGCCGCCAGCTCTTCCTCATCTTCTGCTGGCTCTTCACCCTTCTTGTGATCGCCGCCTTCTGCGACATGGTGGCCGCCACCTTCAACGGCTTCAACGCCGCCGGCGAAGAACAGCTCCCGAACGCCGCCGCCGCGTCGATCTCGATGATCTACATGGTGGGTGCGGTCGCCTTCGGCTTCTACATGAAGTACGTGCGTCCGTCGGCCGGTCAGCAGTTCATCGTGGGCGTGATCCTCATGGTCGCGATGGTCGCTTTGGGCATCTGCTTCCCGATGTACGCGGGTGCCGACGCCTGGCGCTGGATCGTCTTCGCGTACCTCTTTGCGGCTTCCGTCGTGCCCATCTGGGCGCTGAAGACCCCGCGCGACTACCTCTCGATGTTCCTTCTCATCGGCATGATCGCGTTCGCCGCCGTGGGCGTCTTCTTGGAGAACCCCGAAATCAAGCTTCCGGCCTTCGTCGGCTTTGAAGTGAACGGGCTCGACCTCTTCCCGATCCTCTTCGTCACGATCGCCTGCGGCGCGGTCTCGGGCTTCCACTCGCTGGTCTCTTCGGGGACGTCTTCGAAGATGGTCTCGAGCGAAGGCGACATGCGCCTCGTTGGCTACGGCTCGATGTCGATCGAAGTCGTGCTGGGCGTCGTTTCGCTGATCGTGGTCGCCGCGGCCGCTGAAGGCGGCGCGCTCCCGAAGGGGACGCCGTTCGCGCTCTTCTCGACCTCCGTGGCCGGCTTCCTCACCAACATCTTCGGCGTGCCCGCGGACATCGCGGCCTGCATCCTGACGATGTGCGTGTCGGCTTTGGCTCTGACGTCCGTTGACGCCGTGGCCCGCATCGGCCGCATGTCCTGGCAGGAACTCTTCACGCCCTCCGACGGCAAGGAAAAGACCCCGTTCCAGAAGTTCATGAGCAGCACGGTCTTCGCGACCCTCATCACGCTCTTCTTCGGTTGGGCGCTCTGCCAGGCCGGGTACATGTCGGTGTGGCCGCTCTTCGGTTCCGCGAACCAGCTCCTCTCGGCCCTGGTGCTCACGGCTCTCGCCGTCTTCCTCAAGGCCACCGGCCGCGAAGGCCGCATGCTTTGGATCCCGATGGGCGTCATGTTCTGCGTCACGATGACCGCGCTCGCGATGGCGCTCTGGAAGATCTTCGGCACGATCCAGGCGGGCAGCTTCCGCTTCGGCGTCGAAGGCCTCCAGGCCGTGGTGGCGTTCGCCCTCATGTTCCTCGCGATCCTCGTCGTGAAGCACTGCATCGGCAAGCTCCGCGAACCCGCGAAGCCCCAGGGCGGTCTCGCCGCGGATGCGAAGTAAACCCTGAAAAGCCCGAGTCGCCGCCTCTTTCAATATGCGGGACGGCGACGACGGGAAACCCCTTTTCGCGGCGGTCCGAGATTCATTCGGTAGGGAGCCTCCGCGAGAAACGAGAAACCTCCGGTTCGATGGTTGGTCGCACCGGGGGTTTCTCACGTTTGGGGCTGCCGGTGCCGCGATATGTACCGCGGATTGCGGGAGAAATCATGGGCTTGCGTGCTTCTTCGGATGCTCACGCATACGCTATTCCAAAAAGTAATATCGTCAAATCTGAGCATCCAAAACGACAGAATTGAAGGCTTCCTTCGGGTAACTTCACTTTCGAAACCGCGCGTTGACGGGCGAAGATGAGGGTAGGGAAAGTGAAGACGGACGCCTCAGACCCCGCGCCGTCACCCCGACGCTTTTCCGACCCTGACCCGAACAACCGCCCCAAAGGAGACCACCATGTCGACCACGATTTCCCGCCGCGGTCTTTTGAAAGGCATCGCGCTCGCGGGAGCGGGCGCGTCCGCGCCCGGCTCCGCGCTCTTCGCGAAGGCCTCAGGCACCGCCGACGAGCCCTGGACGGGCTACGTCATCTGCGACAGCTGCAACCACGTCCCGCAGTGCGGGATCCGCTTCCATGCGAAGGGGAACACCGTCCTCAAGATCGAGAACTGGACGGAAAACCCGAGGAACATGCTCTGCTCGAAGGGACTCTCGACGCTCCAGCGCCTCTACAACCCGAACCGTCTCCTCTATCCCATGAAGCGCACGAACCCGAAGGGCTCGAAGGACCCCGGTTGGGTGCGCATCAGTTGGGACGAGGCCTACAAGATGATCGCGGCGAAGATGCTCGCGACGCGCGAGAAGTACGGCCCCGAGAGCGTGATGTTCTACGCGGGCGACCCGAAGGAGCCGCGTCCCGCGATCTACCGCCTGGCGCGCTACTTCGGTTCCACCACTTGGTGCACGGAGTCGTCGGTTGGGTGCCGCTCGGGCTGCATGATGGCCGAAGAACTCAACTTCGGCTGCCCCAACAACGGCGGCACGCCCTCGGCCGACACCAAGGTCTATCTCATTCTCGCGACGAATGTTTGGTCGCAGCCCCTCGACTGGTGGAAGGCGATCATGGCCGCGAAGGACCGCGGCTGCAAGATCATCACGATCGACTCCCGCCGCACGAAGGCGGCCGAGATCGCGGACATTCACCTGCAGCCCCGCGTCGGGACCGACGCCGCCTTGGTCGCGGGCATGTGCCGCGTGCTCATCAAGGAGAACCTCTACGACAAGGCCTTCGTCGAGGAATGGACGAACGGCTTTGAAGCCTACAAGGCGTACGTTGAAGAGTTCACGCCGGAAAAGACCGAGGAATTGACGGGCGTCCCGGCGCAGCTCGTCGTCGAAGGGGCGCGTCTCTGGGCGAAGGGTCCCGGTGCCTTCACGCTCACCACGCAGTCGACCTCGCACAATTCGAACGGCGTCAACAACACCCGCGCGCTTCTGCTCCTGCCCATCATCATGGGCTACATCGACAAGAAGGGCGGCGCCGCCTTCGGGCAGGGCCCGAAGGGCCTCACGATGGCGGCCTACGGGCTCCATCCGACGCTCTCCGAAGTGGCGTGGTTCAACAAGCCCGAACAGAAGGCTCGTCGTCTCGACCGCGAAGAAGTGCCGCTTTGGGCCGAGATGAAGGACCAGGTGTCGCCCAACAACTTCCCCGAGTGGGTGAGGGACGGCAAGGTCCGCATGTTCTGCGGGTGGGGCTTCAACGTGAACATTTGGCCTTCGCCCCAGGAATACGCCGCGGCCGTCGCGAAGCTCGACTTCGCGTTCTCGTCCGACTACTTCTACCGTCCGGATTCGCACGACAACCTCGACATCGTGCTCCCCGCGGCGATGAACTACGAGCGCTTTGCGCCCTTCGGTTGGTACGGTCCCCGCATCGCGGTGCGCAAGCCCGTGAAGCCTCTGGGCGAATGCCGCGAAGACTGGCGGATCGCCTTTGAGTTGGGCTGCATCGTCGACAAGCCCGAACACTTCTTCGGGGGCGACCCGAAGGCCGCCTGCGATTTCGTGATCAGGAACCTGGGCGGCGCGGGTTGGGACGCCTTCGAAGCGGCGCTCCCCGCGGTGAGCAAAGTACCGGCGCCCGAACCCGGGTTTGAAAAGTTCCGCACGGGCCGCATGCGACCGGACGGCAAACCCGGCTTCAATACGGTGAGCGGGAAGCTCGACTTTGCGAGCGCCCGCGCCGGAAAGTACGGCTACCCCGAACTGCCGGTCTTCAAGCCGATGATGCCGCTCACGAAGGAATTCGACCTGCGTTTCATGAACGGGACCCGCAAGCCCCACATCACGCACTCGAAGACGCGCTCGGACCAGCCGTTCCTCCTCGACATCGAAAACTGCCTCACGATCGACATGGCTCCGGAAGACGCCGAAAAACGCGGCATCCGCGAAGGGGACTGGGTAGAGATCCGTTCGCCCTACGGCGGGCCGGTCGAAGCGAAGGTCACCGTTACGATCCTCGTGCCGCCGGGATTGGTGGGCGCGCAGTACGGTTGGCTCGGGAAGCAGAACACCCAGGTCCTCGTCGGCCGCGAAGTCCGCGATCCGATGAGCGGGTACTCGGCCTACTTCGAGATGCCCGTCTCGGTGAAGAAGCTTGAGAAGACGGAGGCGTGACCATGGCGAAATACGGCATTCTCTTCAACGTCGACCGCTGCATCGCCTGCCAGGCGTGCTTCGTCGCGTGCAAGGAAGAAAATCAGGTTCACCCGGGCATGGCCTGGGTGCGGATCAACAGGATCGAAGACCCGAAGGCGCGCGTCATCAGCTACTTCCGGTCGTCGTGCCAGCACTGCGAGGACCCGGCCTGCATGAAGGTGTGTCCCGTGAAGGCGGTCAGCAAGGGCGCGTTCGGCGAGGTGTTGGTGGACTCGAAGAAGTGCATCGGCTGCCGGATGTGCCTCGCCGCATGTCCCTACGGCGTGCCGCAGTTCAACGATGCGAAGGTCACGAACTACTTCGGCGACAAGGCGCCTCTCGTGGAGCGCGAACTGGAGCCTTGGCAGCGGCGTGAACCGGGGAAGGCCGAGCACTGCACGCTCTGCACCCACAGGCTTGCCGAAGGCCGGAAGCCCGCCTGCGTCGAATACTGCTCGACCGGAGCGTTGGAGCTGGTCGACTTTGAGGCGCTCACGCCCGAGCAGAAGAAGCGCGTGGAGGCCGCCCGGATGATGACGGCCGCAGCCGGGACGAACCCGAAGGTCCGGTACCTGAGCACGCACGTCGACTTCTCGAAGGTTTCGACGAAGCCTGCGGGCTGAGGTCTTTCAGGAACCTTTGAACGCTTTGTCGGTCTGACCAGCATCCCCCGACCCCGTCCGCGCTTCCCGATCCAAGCCGAACGGCTTTCAGCGCGGACGGGGTATTCTTGTCACTCAACCATCATCCTCACGCCATGTCCGGAGACCCCATGTCCGACACGCCCACCGACCACGACGCCGAGTTCGACCCCTTCGGGAACTTCCTCGTCGAGAGCGCCCCGTACCGCGCGCTCGCCTACCGGTTCTGGAGCACGTTCTTCCTCGGACGCGACACGCCCGAGTGGCGCGCCCGCTCGGGCGACGTCGTCCGCGTGACGGCGGCGCTCCTGGCCGACGATCCGGAAGAGGACCCGCTCGCCGACGTCGACGCCCCGACGCTCGCGCGCGCCTTTGCGACGCTCTTCTACGGCGTGGGCGAAGAAACGGTCCCGCTCACCACATCCGCCTGGACCGGCGCGGAGCGCCTCACCGCGGGCCGCGCGACCGATCGGGCCCGCGCGGTCTACCGCGCGCACGGGCTTGAGGTGAAGGGTGAGGACGAGAACCTCCCCGAAGACCATCTCGGCATTGCGCTCGCGTTTCTCGCCGACCTCGCGGAGCAGGCGGCGGACGGGAAGGATCCGGGCGAAGAGGCGAAGCTCCTGCGGCACGAGCGCGAATTCCTGGAGGAATTCGTCCTCTCGTGGTGGAAGGGTGCGGTTGCGCAGATCCGCTCGCGTGCGGACGCCCGTCCCGTGCTCCCCGTCTTTGCGGCCTTCACGGCGTATCTCCGGGGTGTCGTGAGCGTCTTCGACGAATTCGGCGGGAATCTCGGAGACCGTCCGTGAGCCCCGAACACGTCACCTCGGAAGAGCTTTGGTTTCTCTCCGCGCTTTGGGAGACGCGCTCGCTCACCCTGGCCGCGAAGCGCATCGACGTTTCCGTCGCGACCGCAACCCGCCTCATGACGCGCGTGCGCGAAAAGCTCCATGATCCGCTCTTCGTGCGCGGTGCGGGCGGCTTCGTGCCGACCCCGAGAATGGTCGCGCTTTTCCCGAAGATCCGTGAGACGCAGAGCGCGTTGGTCGACATCGCGAAGGACACGGTCTTCGACCCGGCGAGCATCCGCCGCACGATCCGCATCGCCGACGTCGACAACGCCTTCCTGATGTTCCTGCTTCCGTGCGTCGAGCGCATTCACAGGGAAGCGCCCGGGCTGCGGCTGGCGTTCCTGCCGCTCCCGGAAGACTACCCGAAGGCGCTCGAAGTTGGCGACGTCGATCTCGTCATCTACGCGCCTCCGCGCCCGGAAAAGACCCAGGGCATCCGCACGGCGAGGCTCGTGCGGATGGGGCACGCGCTCGTCGTGAGGGAAGGGCATCCGCTGTTGGAGGCCGTTGAGGCCGCCCGCATGGACGGCAGACCTCTTCCGGTGAAGCGGCTTCAGGACTACAAGGAGGTGGAACTCACCTACGGACCGGCCTCGGGACGCTCCGTTGGGGAGACGAGCGCGGAAACGGACGCCCCGGACGACGCGATCGGACTCGTGACGCCGTACTTTCTGGCGGCCGCCTTCGCGGTGATGAAGACCGACTTCTACGTGCGGCTTCCGGCCAAGACGGCGGACCTCCTGGCCGAATACCTCCCGATCGTGAAGCTCCCCGAGGGTTTCCGCCGGATGCCGATGTGGGACGGGAAACTGATCTGGCACGAGCGCACCGACCTCGATCCGGCGCTCCAGTGGCTGCGGGGGATCTTCATCCGGACGCTGCGGTCGGAATGAGGGTGCTGAACAAGCGGTTGTGTTCCGAAGGCTCCACGCATCAGACGCGAAGGAGCGGCTTCACCTTCTCTTTGACGAGCTTCGCGACGGCTTCGCGGAGCTTGCGGTAGTAGGTGACCTTGAGGTCCTTGCCGCCCGCGGCGCGGTAGGCCTTGAAGTCGCCCATGTTGGTGTTCACCTTGTCGGCGTCGACCTCGTGCTCGGGCGTGCTCATCGCGTAGGCGCGAAGTTCCGACGGATTGACGCTCCAGGTTGCGGCGAACCGTCTGAACTCCTCGTCCAAAACCGCGCCGATGCGCGTTTCGATGAGGCTTTGGGCGTCCTTCCCGCGGAAGGCGTCCGGGTTCATGAGAAGTTCGCTCCAGAGGGTTTCGAGCACGCGGCCCACGCCCGGGTTCGTCTTCTTGTAGGCCTCGATGTAGCGCCAGATGCGCGCCTCCTCTTCGCCGGAGACGGGCGGCGCCTCTTCGGCCATGTGGGACTGAAGGAGCGCCACGAGGTACTGGTAGTTGACCTCGACCTGCCGGATGGTCTCAAGTTCGTACTTGATCTCGATCTCGATTTCTTCCGGCTCCGTCCCGTCGCCCGCGCGGGCCTTGAGCTCCTCGACGGCGTTCTTGTAGTGCCCGACGTAGAGGTCGAACTCATCGCGGGTGATGCCGAAGTCGCGCTTGAGGTCCTCTTCCCTGAATTCGTCGTAGACCTGCGCTTCGCCGAGCGCCCGGTCGACAGCCTGCACGGCGGCGACGAAGGCCTTCAGCTCTTCGGTCGAAGCTTCGCGGACGCAGTCGGCGGGGGTCTTCATGACGTCTCGGAGCTGCTGCACGGCCTTCTTCGCGCGCGCCTTCGTCTCCTTCCAGGAGGGGGCCGCGACGTCGTTGGTCCCGCCGTTGGCGTAAAGGAGAAGCGCCTCGTCGATGAGCTTTTTGTAGCGGTTCGGGGTCTGGAGCGTGATCACCTGCCCGTAGCGCTTCGTCTTGTCGTAGAGACGGTTCGTGCGCGAGAAGGCCTGAATGAGGTGTTCGGGCTTCATGGGCGGGCGGTCGAGGAAGATCGCCGAGAGCGCAGGGGCGTCGAAGCCGGTCAAAAGCCGGTCGACGACGATCACGAGGTCCAGCTGCTCGTCGCGGTTCCTGTAGCGGGACTTCTTCCGCGCCAGCCGGTCGTTGAGGTCGGTGTTGTAGGCGGCAAGGGTCGAGAGGTCCCAGCTGGTGCGGAACATCGCGTTGTAGTCGGCGAGGGCCTCCGCCATCTCCTTTTGGTTCGCGGTTGCGCCGTCTTCGTTTTCGCCCACCGTGTAGGTGATGGCGATTTTGGGGAAGTCGGGGAGGATTTCCTGCGTTTTCTGGGAGACCTTGCCTTCGGCCTTGAACGCTTTGAAGAGCTGGTAGTAGCGCTGCGCGATCCGGATGGTGGGGACGGTCAGAAGCCCCTCGTAGGCTTCGCCGGCGGGGGCGCGCAGGCGAAGCTTGTCGACGCACCGGTTGACGATGTAGTCGATCACCTGGAGGCGGTGCTCGTCGGTGTCGTAGAAGTCGCGCTTCTGCGAATTCGCGAAGGCCGTGACCACTTCGGCTTCGAGCGTCGCGGCGTCGACGCCGCCCACCTCGTCCTCCGGGTAGAGGCCGAGGTCGACCGCGGCCTTCCGGAAGGTCTCTTCCTTCTGGCCCATGCCCTGGATGTGAAAGCCCAACACGGCGCGGTCGGCGATCGCTTCCTTGATGGTGTAGCGGTGCAGGCACTTCCCGTAGAGCTCTTCGGTCGTGCGGGGGAGGTTCCCCATGCGGGCGCGCTTGTTTTCCGCAAAGATCGGCGTCCCCGTGAAGCCGTACCAGAGGCTCCGCACGAAGAAGCGCTCGATCTGACGCTTCGTTTCGGGCGTCACCGCGCGGTGGCATTCGTCGACGACGAAGGCGAGGTTCTTCGCCGAGATCCGGTCGCGGAGCTGCTGGTATTTGGGCGACGGGTTCTCCTCCGTGCAGCGGCGGATGATCGCCTGGAGCTTCTGGATCGTCGTGACGATCACCGTGCGGTCCTTGTTCGAGAGCTTCTGCTCGAGCGCCCAGGTGTTCTCGGTGTTCGTCACGTCGATGTCGTCGCTGTCGGCGTACGACATGAAGGAGGTCGACGTCTGCTGGTCGAGGTCCTTGCGGTCGATGAGGAAGATCGTCTTGTCGATGCTCGGGATGTCGAGAAGGTTCTTCGTGACGGTGTAGGAGGTGAGCGTCTTGCCCGAGCCCGTCGTGTGCCAGATGAAGCCCGACTGCCGCTCGCGGCTCGCCTTGCGGCAGGCTTCGATCGCGTGGATCTGGTAGGGGCGAAGCAGAATGACGCGCTTCCTGTCGTTGTCGAGGACCCCGTACTTCCCGACCATGAGGTGCGCGGCCGGGATGTTGAGCGCCTCCTTCGCAAAGCCCAGGTAGTCTTCTACCGGTTCGTTGCGGTCGTCGACCCAGCGGGTGAGGAACTTTTCGTTCAGGTTCCCGCGGTTGTCGGCCGCGATGTAGCGGGTTTCGACGCCGTTCGAAACCACGTACATCTGCACGAAGCCCATCAAACCCCTGAACTGACCCTCTTCGCCGTACTTCTTGATCTGCCGGAAGGCTTCCATGAAGGCGTGCTGCCGGTTCTTGAGCTCAATGTGGATCATCGGGAGCCCGTTGATCAGGAGCGTCACGTCGAAGCGCCGGTCGCGTGAGCCGGTTGCCGACTGGAGCTGGTGGATGACTTCGTAGGTGGAGTCGCCGCCCGCGACCTCACGGTTGTTGATCACCTTGAGGGAGCATTTGCCCAACGACGCGTCCTCGCGCACGAGTGGGACCTGCGCGATCCCGTGCTCGCCCGCCAACCAGCGGGCGGCCTTGTAGGTCGTCTCCGCCTGTTCTTCGAGGAAGTTTCTGACCTGATCCATCTCGCCGTCGGTCAGCGGCACCCCCTGGAGC
>NZ_JH604949.1:17609-17771 GCF_000250875.1 Sutterella parvirubra YIT 11816
GGTCGAGCTTCTCGCGCAGGTTCGCCCAAAGGGCGGCCTCCGTCTTGATGTCGGGACGGAAGGTCCACTGGGATTCGTGGTGGGTGAGCTGCCCGATGAGGAGCTCTTCCATTTGGGCTTCGGGTTGGGTCATGGCGGTCCTGGGGTTGCGGTCGTTGGGGG
>NZ_JH604950.1 GCF_000250875.1 Sutterella parvirubra YIT 11816
AGTAAATTTTATTTCTTTACTGTTCCTCAGAGGAAACGGGCGGCCGACGCGGAAGCGGGGCCGCCCGTTCGGCTTGGGTGGCCGTGGATGGGGTGCTTGGTCAAATCCATTTGACTCAAATTCATTTGATAAAACTCATTTGACCAAACATCCCATGGGAAACGAATTCATCGGCAGGTCGGCGGAGCTCGACAGGGTCCGGAGGTTTTTGGACGATCCGAAGCACGCGCTGGGCGTGGTGTACGGGCGCCGCCGCATCGGCAAGAGCCGTCTGTTGACCGAAGCCCTACGAAAATGCGGCTGTCCCTCGGTTTTCTTCGAGTGTCGGCAGAGTTCCGATCGCGACAATGCCGATAAGCTCCTGGCCGCCATGGAGGCCCAGTTGGGCTTGCCCCGGATGGCGTTTCAGCGGATGGAGGAGGTGTTGGAGTACCTCTTCAAGTACGCCGAAGACCGGCCGCTGGTGTTGGTTTTGGATGAGTACCCCCATCTTCAGAAGCTGATCGCCGGCTGCGACGGCGTCATTCAGGGACTCATCGATCAGTATGAGGGGAAGTCCAAGCTCAAAATCATCTTGTGCGGGTCCCATATGGACATCATGCGGAGCCTGGTGGAGCATGCCGCGCCGCTCTACGGGCGCGCCGGACTGGTTCTGCACCTCAAGGCTTTGGATTACTACGAGGCCTCCGCCTATTTCCCGACATTCTCCAACGAAGACAAGGTGAGGTTTTACGCCGCCTTCGGCGGCAGCCCCGGGCTGCTCCGCCACATCGACCCCGGGAAGACCGTTCGTGAAAACATCATCGATGTCTTCATGGAGCCCGACGGCGTCGGCACGACTTTGACGGACATGCTCCTGTCGGAGCTCTCCAAGGTTGAGAAAGCCAACCTGGTTCTCTCCGCTTTGGCGACGGGGCCTTTGAGGTTCTCCGAGCTGCTGGCCAAAACCGGTATGGAAAGCTCGCCCGTCCTCGATTACGTCCTCAAAAAGCTGGACAAAATGGAGGTTGTCCGCAAAGAGTTCCCCATCAATGCGAAGAACGACAGGCGGCGTATGACGCTGCGGTGGAGGAAGAATTCGAGACGCAGTATGTGCCGCAGGTCTTTGAGGAGATCGTCAAGCAGTTTCTGATTCGCCGAAACCGTGCGGGCAAAATGCCGGTTCGGATCGACGACATCGGTACGTACTTCTACAACCTGCCCGGGCTTCGGTCGAACGGGCGGTTCGACGTGGTGACGCTCGACAAAGACGGCTGCGTCTGCTACGAGGTGAAGTTCCGCAACCATCCGACGACGCAGGCCGAAGTGGATGCCGGGAAGCTGCATGTCGCCAAGTCTCCGTTGGTCTGTACGCGCTTCGGTTTCGTCACCAAGGCGGGATACGAAGGCGTCGCCCCGAGCCCCGATCTGACGCTCTGGTCCGTTCCTCGAATCCCCAAAAATCTCCC
>NZ_JH604951.1:0-3063 GCF_000250875.1 Sutterella parvirubra YIT 11816
CTGGGAGATTTTGGGGGATTCGAGGAACGGTTGACTACGGAGCGCAAGGGGCCGCAAGGGCCCACCGAGAGCCTTCGGCGCGGTCGGGCACCGGCATTCCTGCCCGCGACACTACTTCGCCGCCGTGAGCTCGAACTTCACCGGGACGCGCAGCGTGAGCGCGCGGGTGAGCGGGCTCTTCCGCCCGACCAAGGGCTTCGCGGCCGACTGGGCCGCGCGGTTCAGAAGCGCGGACGTCGCGGGCGTCTCCACCTCCACGCCCACGATCACGCCCGAGGCGTCGACGCGGACCGCGAGGATCACGGTGCCTTCCTGCCCGGTCTGCCGCGCGCGGCGCGGGTAGCTCTTATGGGCTTCGATGACGGCGAGGATTTCGGCGACGACCTGGTTTTCGAGCCCGGCCGCGCCGCTTCCGGGCGTGCCGTCCGTGCCCGCGCCCACGCCGCCCGAGGTACCGGTCGCGGCTGAACCCATAGAGGCGGCGGAAGGCGCGTCGCTCGACGACTGCTCCACCGTCTGAACCGGCGCCGGTTGAGGTGCGGGCTTCGATTCAGCCTTGGGTTTCGGTTGGGGCTTGGGTTGAGGCTTGGGCTGAGGTTTCGGCTTCGGCTGAGGTTTCGGTTCAGGCTTCGGTTCTTCCTTCACGACGGGCTCCGGAATCGGTTCAGGCTCCACGACGGGCTCGGGTTCCGGCAGGGGTTCCGGCTCCGCCACGGGCTCCGGCGCCTTCACGGGTTCGGGCTTCGCGTCGATCGCGTAGTCGCTTTCTTCCACCGTGTGCTCGATCCAGGGATCCTGCTCGATCGGGCGCGGAGCGGCGGGTTCTTCAACCGCTAGCGTCACCGCGGTTTCCTCCCGGAAGATGCCGGCCGGAAGCGACGGGACGGTGAGCACGCGCTCCACAGCGTCCGCGGTGAGCACCGCGAATGCGGCCGCCGCGCACACGAGCACCACCGTCCGCGCGCCCTTCGTCGCGCGGTCGTGCTCGGGCGAGCGGGCGTCACCCGCCCTGCGGCCGTCGGGGCGCTCTGCGGAGCGCTCGCCGGAACGGTCGTCGGTGCGCCCATTGAAGGATTCGGGGGCCGTCATCGGGCCTCCGGCGAAGAAGCGGCGGAAGAAGAGGACGACGAGGACGACGAGGGCGCAGCCTCACCCTCCGCGCGCGTCGAGATGACGAAGCGCCCGGCGCGCTTCGCCTTGGCGACGTCCATCACCCGCACGAAGCTCGCAAAGGGAGCCTTCTCGTCCATGTAGATGTTGAGGAGGCGGTCGGGCTGGGCATCCAACGCCGAGGCCAACGCTTCCGGGGTCGTCAGGTCGCCGTCCAGGTAGAGCGACCCGTCCGCCTTGACGGAGACGAGGATGTCGTTGCGCTCATGGGTCGCCGCGGCCTCGCTCGACTCGGGGAGGATCACTTCGAGGACGGGCTTCGAGAAGCTCATCGTCAGCACGAAGAAGATGATCAGGATGAAGAGGCAGTCGATCAGGGGCGTCAGGTCGATCTGGGGCTCTTCGTCGAAGTCACCGAAGAATTCAGTGTTCATGACTCGTGTCCGGAGAATGGTCGTTGGGGATTCGGGGGCGTCGGGAGCGCTTGAGGCCTCAGCCGACCTTCTGCCCGGCGCCGCAGTGCGCGGGGCAGCCGCCGGCCGCAGTCTCATCCGCATCGGTCTTCACCTCACGGATCTTGTGGCGGCGGCAGACTTCGATCGCGCGGTAGCTGTGTTCGACCGCTTCGATGTGAAAACCCCGGAACTTGAGCATCAGGTAGTAGTAGGCCATCAAGGTCGGGATCGCGACGGTGAGCCCCATGATCGTGGTGATCAACGCGGACCAGATGCCCGACGCCAAGATCGTGGCGTTCGCGTGCGAGACGTCCGCCATCGACTGGAACACCGCCACCATCCCCCAGACGGTGCCGAGGAGCCCCAAAAGCGGCGAGATCACGGAAATGAGCTTCAGCCAACAGAGCCCGTTGCTCACGCGCTTGAAGTTCCGGTGAAAGAGGTAGCTCACCTCGGCGCGGATGTCGTCCGAGTGCTGCGCGTGCGTCGTGACGATGTCGTAGATGATGCGGATCAGCGGGTTGGCGCGCTTCGGGTCGATCCCGCGCAGGCAGCGGTCCTCGCCCTTTTCGAGGTCGAGAAAGTCGCGTTTGAAGTTCCTCCAGACGGCGGTCATGTACACGAGCTGCCAGAGGATGATGTAGAAGGCCAGAAACGCCACGAAGATGAGCACGACGCCTGCCTGGCCGATCATGGCGTAGATGCCGTCGAGATTCTCAATATGAAACTGCATCGCTTGAAATGTGGGTTCGTTGGGAAATCGAAGAAATCCGGAGGAGGTTGTGCCGGGGCTTTGGTTGCCCCGGAAGCCCCGGCGGTCAAGGCGGCGTCAGACCGCTTCCGCGGACGGCTCCCGGCCCGCGCCGAGAAGTTCCGCGAAGGCCTCAACCCCCGCGACCACGTCCATGCGGTCGGGGTGGGCTTCCGACGCCTTCCGGCGCGCTTCGCGCTCGGGGGTCACTTCGCCGCCCATCATCGCGGTCATGCGTTCAAAGAGCGCCGGGTCGATCCGCCCGCGGCAGAGGAAGGTTTTCCAGAGGGTGTTCCCCTCACCCTCCGCGGCCAAGGCCTTCGAGGTCTTCTCCATCCATTCGAGGGACTTCGGCGCGGCCGGGTCCCCGCCCATCGTCGCGAAGCACCCGAGGTCCTTGTCGGAGAGCCTGCGGGCGGCCGCCTGAATGTCTTCGGGCGCCATGCCGCGGTCGCACCAGAAACCCAGGATCACCGGGTTGAAGGGCGTGAGGTCGGCAGGCAAAGCGTCGGCGCGCACGAGGCGGGTCTCGGGAAAGGCATCCTCAATGCCCCGCGCGAGGAGCATCGTGTTCCCGGTTTTGGAGCTCACGATGATGAGGGGCGTCTTCCGGGGCGTCGGGTGGGTAGAAGTGGTGGCGTTCATGATGTTCGGGGAAAAGTGAGTGGTCGCCTTGGTTTCGATGTCGGTTCGAAGACGGTGCGGAGCCCGTGCGGCTGCCGGCCTCAGGAGTCCGGGGCGGTGAGC
>NZ_JH604951.1:3073-3693 GCF_000250875.1 Sutterella parvirubra YIT 11816
GAGCGCGGCCTTCGCGGCGAAGAACGCTTCCTTCACGCTCGGGATGATCTGGTGGTTTTCGCGGCCCGCGTAGACGGCAAAGGCGGCTTCACCCGCCTTGTTGAAGAACTGAACCGACAACGACTCGCGCCCCATGAAGGGGAGTTCGGCGAAACAGACGGCCGCCACGTCCTGGTAGTTCAGGTGCCCGCCGATCGTCGCGTGCTTCGAGAGGATGTTGTAGTAGCCCTGGGCGATCTTCCCGGTGTGGAGCTTCCCTTCGATTTCGAAGACGTTCCCGGCGTGGATGATGAAGAGCGTGACCTTTTCCCAGGAGGCGAGCATTTCCCAGATTTCAGCGAAGCGCTCGGACGCGTCGCCGGCGACGAAGGCCGTCACGGATTCGGGAAGAAGCTGCGCCGCCTCGCAGGGCGTCACGCCGAGCGCCTTCGCGACGGAGCCGAAGGTGACGGGGTACTTCGCGGCCATCATCTCTTCGATCTTGGCGGCCTGCTCGGGGGTGGGCTGAATGCGGTTCATGGTGAGCGGTTCCTCAGTGATGGGGGTTGAATGGGTTGGAATGAATTCGGTGGTGTTCGGTTGAGATCGTCTTGTCCGGCTGAAGCCTCAGGAGGCGGCCG
>NZ_JH604951.1:3773-20071 GCF_000250875.1 Sutterella parvirubra YIT 11816
CTCCGCGGTCTTCTCCTCGGCCTTCTTCGCGGCCAGCATCCTCATGTCGAGCGCGCGGTCGCAGATGTCCAAAAGTTCAAGGTCGTGCGTGATGAGAAAGACCGCCCTGCCCTTTTGGGCCTCGGCACGGAGCAACCCCGCCATCGCGGCCATGTTGGCGCCGTCGAGCCCTGAGGTCGGTTCGTCGAGAATCAGGATCGCCGGGTCTTTGGCGAGCGCGCAGGCCGTGACGAGCCGCTGCTTTTCGCCGCCCGAGAGGCTCTGCGGGTGACGGGAGGCCAAGTGGGAGAGCCGGAGGTCGCGCATCAAGGCGTCGGCCCGGGCGTAGTGCTCGTCCGTGAGCCGCACGGCGCGCCGCCTGGCGAAGAACCCGAGCTTGCGGTTCCGGGCTTCGGCCGAAAGGGACGCGCGGATGGCGCCCAGGATTTCGTCGCGCACCGTCCTCATCTGAAGCTGGTGGTCGGCGTTCTGGAGCACCAATCCGGCGAAGGGCATCAGACCCTCCCGCCCGACCGGGCGGCTCCCGATCCGGAAGCGCCCTTCGGCCTTTTCGAGCCCGGTGAGGATGCGCGCGAGCGTGGTCTTCCCGGTGCCGTTCCCGCCGACCAATGCGGTGATGCCGGGCTCGACCCCGAAGGAGACGCCCTCGAAAATGGCGGCGCGGCCGGGGTACGCAAAGCGCAGGGCATCGGCGCGGAAGCGCTCACGCTCAGACGCCGTACGGCTGCGGTCGGCAGGTTCGATTTCCGCCTCCCCGGCATGCGTGACCGCCACGCGCGGCAGCGTCTCCCGCGGGTCCGCCACCGCGTCGCGGCGCAGCCCCCAGCGGGCGCGAAGCATCTCGTCGGCGAGCATCGCAAAGGGCCCGCGCTCGACGATTTCGCCCCCGTGCATCACGAGCACCTCGTCGGCGACGTCCTTCAACCAGTAGAGACGGTGGTCGACCACGAGAATCGCTGCACCGGCGGCCTTCCACTCCAGAAGGAGCCCGGCCAGCTCTTCGGTCGCCTCGGGGTCGAGGTTGGCGGTGGGTTCGTCTAGAATCAGGGCCTTGGGTTCGAGCGCAAGGATCCCCGCGAGGCCCACCTTCTGCTTCTGGCCTTCCGACAACGCATGGATGTCCTGGTCCAGAAGGTGCGCGAGCCCGAGGCGCTCGGTCGCGCGGGCGACGCGCGCTTCGACCACGTCCGCAGGCAGCCCCCGGCTCTGGAGCGCGAAGGCGATTTCGTCGCGGACGTTCAAGGCGAAGAACTGCTCTTCCGGGTCCTGAAAGAGCGTTCCGATGTGCTCCGACAAGGCCGCGACCGGCGTCGTCGACGCGTCCCAGCCGTCGATCAGAACCTTCCCGGTCAAGCGACCTTTGAGAATCTGCGGCGCGAGGCCGTTCACGAGGCGCATCAGCGTCGTCTTTCCGCAGCCCGACGCTCCGGTGACGAGCTTCAGCTCGCCCGGGTCGACCGTGAGCGAGAGGTTCGTCACGGCGTCGCGGTCGCTGTGGGGATAGGCGTACGAAACGTTCTGGAGTTCGATGCGGTGCATGGGGCTCTCCGGGCTCCGTGTCGTGGGGTTGTTCATGTGGTCCATGGGTCCATCCTTCCGTCACGCTTTCGTCGTCAGGGCATGGAGACTTCCGTCCCCAACATGAGGACGTTCCGGAAGAAGACCTCCGCGAGGACGACGAGGATCGTCGTCGTGACGGCCGCGGCGACGACGCGCGCGTCGAGGCTCGTCAGCGTCCGCCCCTGCGGCATCACGGTGCGCTCGCCCGTGCCAAGGCCCTTCAACTCGGACGCGATCCCCAACGTTTCGGAGGACTTCAACGCCCGGAAGAGGATCGGCACGAGAAGAAGACGGGCAGAGAGGAGCGGATGGAGCGTCAGCATCTCCGGCCCCATCGCCCAGCCGCGGATCCTGAGCGTCTCCCAGATCTGGCGGATGTCGTTCGTGAAGGTCGGGATGAAGCGGAGCATCACCGCGGTCGGGAGAAAGAAGATGAAGGGCAGACGCATGCGCTCCAGCGTCCCCAACAGGTCTTCGACGCGGGTGGTGAGCGCCAGCACCATCACGGCGTTCATCATCGAGGCGCCGCGCATGAAGGGGATGACGAGGGACTTGACGGTGAGACCGCCTATCCCCGGCACCCAGGATTCGATCAAAAAGGCGCAGCCCGTCGCCAACGCCATCATCGCGGCCATCAGCGCGTAGAGGAGCGCGAGGAGCACCGGACGCTTCAAGAGGAGCGCGTAGATGAAGGTCGCGGCGAAGAGCACCGCCTGGCCGACGAAGCCGCCGGACGACACCGTCAAGACCGCGGCCGCGGCCGTCACGCCCAATTTCGTGCGCGCGTCGAGGTGCCGGAGCACGCTCGTCTCGGCCGCGCCCTCAGCGAACAAAGCCCGCATGCTTCAGTTCCTCCACCGTTTTTCCACCGACCCAAAGACCCAGAAGGCTCCCGAGATACCCGACCGCCACCACCGGCACCACGACCGTCATCAATGCGGGGCTCTCCCGCATGAAGAGGTACGAGACGCCGAGACTGATGGATTTCGATGCGAAGTCGTAGACCGCGGCCGCGACCCACGGGGCCCAGGGCTTCTCCGCGCCGCCGGAAGCCGCCGCGGCGGCTTCGCCCAGCACCGCGGCGACGAGCGCCGCGGGGAGAAGCGCCATGCTCCCGCCCATGAGGAGCACGCTCACGAGCGTGGAGACCGCGGTGAAGAGAAGCAGCGTCCCCGCCTTGGGGACCTTCGTGAGGAGCACGATCAGAAGCGCCGTGAAGACGAGATTCTTCGCGACGAGCGAGACGGGGTTCATGCCGCCGCCCGCCAGGGCGATCAATAGGCTCGAGAGCTTCGCCGCCGCGGCGAAGACCCCGAGGAGCACGAGCTCCCGGGGCTCCCAGCGGCGTTTCCTGATGCGCATCTCCATGAGGTGGGTTCCTGTCGGTCGTTGTTCGGGGATTGGGTTGTTGGGGGTTGTTTGGGGTTGGCTGCTTTGGGCGCCTTGAGGTTGTTCGAAGCCTTCCTTCGGGTTTCGCGACGCCTCCTCCGGCGGCCTCAACGAGGCGCACCGGAGGAGGCATCTCCCTCAGAAGTCCGATCAGAACTTCGCGTTGAAGTTCACCGTGAAGCAGCGGCCGGCTTCGTAGATCGAGTCGGTGAGCTTGTAGAGCTTGTTCGTGAGGTTCAGAAGGCTCACGTCGAGGCTGTAGGCGTCTTCAGGCCCGAAGGAGACGCCGCCCGTCAGGTTGAAGCTCGTCGAACCGCCGAAGCGCGAGTTCACCGTCTTCTTGCTGAAGTCGTAGAGCGCCGTTTCGGACTGGCTCCAGGCGTAGGCGTCGGCGCGAAGCTTGAGGCCCGCCCGCTCGCCCGTCCAACGGACGCCGTAGCGGCCGGAGAGTTCCGCGACGCCGGCGTCGTAGGTGCTGTCGCCGTTCTGCGAGAGTTCGCGGCGCATCCAGGTGCCGGTCGCGTACGGTTCGAAGCCGTTTTCGAAGCGGTAGCTCGTCTGGAGCTCAAGCCCGTAGGTCTTCGCCGACGCGACGTTGCGGTACTGGTAGACGCTGTCCTCAACTTCGGCCGTCGTGATGTAGTCGTCCGCATCGCTGTAGAAGGCGGCGACGTCAAGCACCGCGCGGCCGGGCGTGAAGCGCACGCCCAGCTCGAAGTTGTTCGACGTTTCGGGCTTCAGATCGGGGTTCGCGATCACGTTGCCGCCGCCCATCGAGGTCGGGATGTAGCGCTCCATCAGGTTCGGCGTGCGGAAACCCTGCGCCCAGCTGGCGCGCACCGCGGTGTGCTCGATCCCACGCCAGACGGCGCCGAGATTGAAGACCGCGCGGCCGTCGCTTTGGCTTTCCTTGGAATTCGAGCTGAACCCGGGACGGCCCGGATCGGCCGGGGTCGCCGACATGTCGGATTCCGTATTGACGGCGCTCCCGGAGTAGGTCTCGACCTCGGACTTCACCCAGGTGTAGCGGGCGCCGTAGGTGAGCGTCACGTCGGCGGGGAGCTGCGACTCCATCGACGCGAAGACGGCGTTCAACATCTGGTAGCCGTCGTTGACGGAGTAGTTGTGGGTGTACTTGTTCGTCGACGAGCTCGGCGGCATCCGCATCTTCGTGCGGGAGTGCGTTTCGGTCGCCGCCGAGAGGTCGTCGTAGTTGAATTCGTAGCCCGCGATCAGGTAGTGGGCGTCGCCCAACTGCCAGTCGGTCTGCAGCGTGAAACCGTACTGATCGACCGTGTTGTCCGCGTAGTTGTCCATCTTCTGGTCGATCGACATCATCGGGTTCATGACCTGCAGCACGTAGACGCGGTTGTGCATGCTCTTGTCGCTCTTTTGGTAGTACGCGTCGGTGCGCACGCGCACGAGCGCGTCGGAGACGTTGTTCGTCTCGAAGAAGACGGCGGCCTTTTCGCGCTTCCACTGCGGGACGTTCACGGCGAAGTCCGAGTACGACCCCATGTCTTCGGGGAGGAGCCCCGTATGGAATTCAAGGTCGTACGTTTCCAGACGCAGACCCGCCTTCGTCTCCGGCGTGAAGTTGTACGCGAGGTAGGCGGACGCCTGGCGCGAGTTGAAGGACGTGTTCGGAACGTCGCCCGCGGGGGTCGAGAGATCGTCCGCGCGGTCGGTGCCGGCCGTCAAGCGGTACTCAAACCCTTCGACCGTCCCGGCGATCGACGCCGAAACCGACTTCCCGTTGTTGGACGAATTCATCCCGGCCGAGGCCTGCGCGCTGAAGGCCTTCGCGGAGGCCTTCTTCGTGATGATGTTCACGACCCCGCCCACGGCGTCCGAGCCGTAGAGGACCGAGGCCGGCCCCTTGATCACTTCGATGCGCTCGATCTCATCGGGCGAAATGAGGATCGGCGCCCCCGACATCGACTTGTGTTCCGAGACGCGCTGGCCGTCGATCATGACGAGCGTGCGGAAGGCGTCTTCGCCGCGGATCTGCACGCGCTTCATGCCCTGGCTGCCGTCGTTCATGACCTTGACGCCGGGGATGTCTTTGAGGAGGTCGCCCACGGTCTGCGCGGACGAGCGCTCGATGTCTTCGGCGGTGAGGACCGACACCGACATCGGCACGTCCATCAGTTCCTGCTCGACGCGGGACGCGGTGACGCGGACGGTTTCGGTGGTGAGGGCTTCTTCGGCGTGCGCGGCCGGGGCGAAGGCGTAGAGCGCGGCCAAAGCCGAGGACACGGCGGCGGCCGTCCGGAGGAGTTTCAGATGCTGCATGGTGGTAGGGACTGGTGGTTCGTCAATCGCTGAAAGGACCGGCCCGAAGACCGGTTCAAGCCAATGAGCCCGCTTCTGTTCGGCATCCCCGGGTCGTGCGGGCGCGTCATCAGATGGACGTGGGCCCCGGGGGTTCGGTGTTCAGATCGTTGTTTGGGCAGAGGCCTCACCCGTGGTGCGGGTGCGGCGCGCGGGGCGCCCGGGCGCCGCCCGCCGCCGCGGCGACCATCTGCGGGGCGCCCATGTCGAGCTTGCGCAGCGCCATCGCGTTCATCCCGTCCTGGGCGTCTTTGGCGTTCGGGGCGTTGGGCGCGACGAGCTGCGTCTTCAAGAAGTCGATGAGGAGCTGCGCCAACGTCACGTGCCAGAACTGGCCCGCGACCGTCTGGTGGAGCCATTCGCCCCGGCGGCGGAGGAGCCCGGCTTCGGCCCACTGGTCCAAAACCGGCTTCGCCATCCCTTCGAGGTCGAGCCCGGCCGATCGCCCGATCGCAGCTAGGTTGATCGCGCCCGATTCCATCGCGGACGAAATCGTGCGAAGGAGCGCCCAGTGCGGGCCCGGGGCCATGAGGAAGGACGTGGGCTTCACGCCGTCGTTGACGGCACGGATGTAGTCGTCCAACTTCCTCTCCAGCATGAAGCTGTGCCCGAAGAGGCGGCCGCCCGCGCCGGACCCGAAGGCGAGGCAGTCGCAGGCGCCTTTCCCCAACTGGTTGTAGACGTTCCGCTCACGGGTGCCCTGCCCCCAGTGGTTGTTCGATAGCCGCCGCCAGTTGGCGTTCGTCAGGAACTCGACCGAGCGCGCGAACATGTCGGCCTTCATGGGCGTGTCCGCGGCGGGCGGGAGCTTCCCCGATTCGACCCGGCGCGCGAGCGGAGACTTCTCGAAGACGTTGAGTTGATAGCAGTCGATGCCGTCGAGCGGAAGCGACGAGGCGATGCGGAGGTCTTCCTCCCACACGTCCATCGATTGGCCCGGGAACCCGTAGATGAGGTCCATCACCACGGCGGCCTGGTCGTAGCTCATGAGAGCTTCGAGGCGGCGCAGGCACCGCTCGCCGTCATCGATCCTCATCATCGACCGGCGGACCTGGGTGTTGAAGGTCTGAACGCCCAAGGAGAAGCGGTTGGCGCCGCCGGCCAGCGCGGCCTCAATCTTTTCGTCGTCGAAATTGTTGATGCGGCCTTCGATCGTGATCTCGCAGTCGTTCGCGAGCGGGAGCGTGCGCTGAACCGTATCGAGCACCCGGCGGAGATCCCGGGCGGAGAGCGCCGTGGGCGTGCCGCCCCCGAGGTAGACCGCGTGGACGGGACCGACGCGCTGCGCGTCGCGGTCGCTCCAAAGCTCCAGCTCGCGAATGAGTGCGTCCGTGAAGACCTTGGAGCGGTCTTCGTCGAAGGGGTTCTGGTAGAACATGCAGTAGAGGCACCGCGTCTCGCAGAACGGGATGTGCAGGTACGCGAGCGTCTTCCCGGAACGGGGCCGGTCCGCGAGGCGCTCCAGCGCTTCGCAGGCGCTCTCCCCCATCAGCGGCATGCCGTCCGGCCCGCTGTGAATGCGGGCCTTCGCCGGAAAGGCGGCGTGGAGCGGATCCGCGGCGTCGGCGTAGTACCCTTCGACGCCTTTCCCGCGCATGGCCTCTTCGACGGCCCTGGCGCCCGCCTCAAACGTCACCGGCTTCATCGGCTTCGTCGCACTCATGAAATCTCCTATCGGGGTTGTCCGAACGATTTGCGTCGTCTATCCGTACGTACTGCGAATCATTCTCGTTTGCGAATGTGCGCAATCTATCACGCCGATTTGCCGGACGAGAACCTGCTTTGTTGCCCTCAAGGGTTTTCACCTAGTCCTTTGGTCGTGACCAAACACCTCAGAAAGGGTGCGCCACCGCCCTTTTCGCCCGATTGACGGCCCGATCCGGCAGATTTTCCTGACCGTTGCTGCGACGACATTGCGACGCCGTTTCGGCATTCTTGGCGCATCTTTTTGACAGCGAAGGATGTGGAACCACCTCTTTCCGCGGGCGACGCGTGAGGGGTCGGGCGGCGGACGGGAGCGCGGCGGGAGCGCGGCGGTCCGGGGCTTGATGCCCCGTTTCAGGGGCTTTTCCCCAGGATCCCGGCCGGGTGTCGAATAGCGGAATTCGCCCCGCGCCCCGCACATGAAGAGACCCGCCTTCGGGCGGTGCCGAAGACGGGTCGTGTTGGTTTTGGCTGTCGGGTCCGCGGCCGGCGTACCCTCCCCGGCCGCCTGCTTCCCCCGACGAATCAAGGTGTCGGCGGCGGGGCGAGAACGCCGGTTCGGCCCCCTGGGGGCTTCCCTTAGAAGGCGTAGCGCACGGTGGCGGAGAGGCCGTTCGAGGTCACGTCACCCGAGAAGTTCCCGGTGTAGGAGAGCCCGAAGGTCGTGCTCTTCCCGACGTTGGCTTCGATGCCGAGGCCCACGGAGAAGAGGTTCGAGAGCTCGGCCCCGACGATCTTCCCGGCGGCGTCGCCCCCGAGTCGGGCTTCAGCCTGCGTGTCGCCGAAGAAGTGACTCCAGGAGAGGTCGCCCTTCAGAGCCATCCGCACGGACCCCGCCGTGAAGGGCATGTCGCCCCGCACGCCCAGCGTCGCGGCCTGGAGCGTCTGGTCCTCGACCTTCGTCGTGAAGCTCACGTCGTCCGCACGGTCGGCGATGCCGTCAGCAGAAGCGCGGATGTACGCGAACCCGGCATAGGGTTCGACCTTCACGGCGCTCCCGAGGTCAAGACCCGTGTAGGCCCCTTCGACGTAGAAGGTCGTGATGTCGGCGTCCGTGTTGAAGGCGTTGTACCCGGTCTTGTTGACGAGCGAGACCGGGCGGTGACCTTCACGGTCCTGTTCGGTGCGCACGACCCCGTAGGAGATCGAGGCGACGTCCGCGACGTCCGTCTTCCCGTAGAGACCGTAGTGGATGTCGTCCGAATCGATCTTGCCGTCGCGGCCCGCGTCGAAGTCGGTCGTACCCGCGCCGAAGAAGGCACCCAAGGTCGTGCTGCCGCCCACTTGGATGTCCGCGCCGACGAGCGCCGCATAGAAGTCGGCGTCGACCTTCGCGGTGTGGTCGGCCGAGCCCCAGTTCCCGATGCCGGTCGCCCAGAGGGTCGCGCCGTGCGCGAGTTCGGCGGTCGAGCCCACGCCGCGGCGAAGCGCCTGATCCTTCGCGGTCTTCGCGACGTCAAGGGTGTTCAGAACCGCCGCGTTCTGGGCGTTCAGGAGCAGATCGTTGTCGAGCGTGTCGAGGGTCGAATCGAACATCGACTGGTTCCCCGACAAGAGCCCCTCGAAGATCGCGCCGCCCTTGGCTTCCAACGCTTGAGCAACCGAGCGCTGATTGCCGTTCCGGGCGAACATCCCGAAGCTCTTCGTCTCGTCGCGGGTGATTTCGGTCAAGACGGACTTGCCGCCTTCGGCGACCGTCGTCTTCGCGTTGAAGAAGAGCATGTCGTCTTCGGTGGCCTTCAGCTTCGTGCCGTCGCCCTCCGCGAACGTCACGGTGCCAGAGAGCTTCCCGCCGTTGTAGATCTGGGCGAGGTCGCTCCCCTGCGCCCAGCCGCTGACGAGCGCGCCGTCGACTGCCTCAATCTTCTTGACCGTCGTGGCGGTCGAGCCGGTGGTCGACGCGGCGTGCACGAGAAGCGTGCCGCCCTTTTCGACCGTGACCGCCGTGCCGTGCTGGGCTTCGGGCGCGGGACGCAGCGAACCCTTGTCGGTCACTTCATCGACGTAGGAGGCGATCACGCCGCCGCGGCCACCGTCCTTCACGGTGAGGAGACCGTCGATCTTCTTCAGGGCTTCGTTCATTTCGACCGCATCCGTCCCGGCTTCCTTCGCGGTGGTGGTCGTCGTCGCACCCTCATAGACAGTACCGTTCGCGAAGGTGAACTTGGGATCGTACGACCCGAAGGATTCCGCGAAACCGACGACCGTCGCACCCTTGCCGGCTTCGACGCCGCCGCGGAAGGTGTTTTCGCCCGTCAGAACGAGCGTCGCGCCCGAGCCCGCTTCGCCCGTCACGCTGATCGAACCGACATAGTAGTCCTTGTAGCCTTCAGCCGTACCGTCCCGACGAGCCTCAAGTTCGGTCTTGCGGATCGTGTAGTACGCGGTCTTGGCGTCCTTTTCGTCACCGGCCTCGAGACCGTTGGCAGTCTGAAGCTCTGCGGTCACCGCAGCAAGTTCCGCCTTGTCTTCGATGCGGCGGGCGTCGAGCGCGATCTGGGAGATGTCGTTCGACCAGTGGTCGCTGTAGGTGCCGAGCTTGATGTCGTTCTTGGCGATCAGCTGACCCGGACCGTACATGCCCTTGTCGAGGTCGGGCACGCCCCAACCGAAGTTGACGGACGGAACGCCCTTGACGAACGATTCGTCGTGCTTCTTCTGGTCGCGCTTCCCGTCTTCCGTCGAGGTGTCGTAGAGGATGTTCTGGTTCGCGGTCGTGAACATCACGTCGCGGACCTGCGTGGGTTCCATGTAGGGATAGCGGCTCGCCAAGACGCCCAGCGCGCCCGTCACGTGAGGCGCCGCCATCGAGGTGCCGCCCCAGGCGGCGTAGGTTTCGTCGCCCAGCTTCTTCCCGGCGCCTTCATCTTTGCCCGGCGTCACGTACGCGCCGTCGACCACCGCGGAGGAGTAGATGGCGTTCCCGGGCGCCGCGACCGTCCACCACTTGGCGTAGCCCGCGTCGTTGAAGTTCGAGATGTAGTAGAGCTCTTCGTTCACGTACTTGACGCCCGCGACCGCGACCCAGTTCTTCTCGAATTCGGGGCGGAAGTTCGCGTAGCCGGCGCGCAGGTACGGGTTGTCTTCGTTCCGGTTCCCGGTCGTGACGACCTGCACGATGTTGTGCTTCTTCGCGACGTCGCCCATTGCGTCGACGAAGGCGACGTTGTCCTCAAACTTCGCGTTTTCCTTGTTCTGAACCTGCGACGCGGCGGCCTTCTTGTAGAGGAACCATTCGCCGATGTAGCCGCCGGGGACGTCAAGGTCGACGCTCATGGGATTGCCGCTGTTCTTGTACACGACGTTGTTGTTTTCGTCCCTCTTCACCGAACCGTCTTCATTGCGATCGGCGACCTTGACCTGATCCTGCGTGATCCAGGCGCTCGAGACGTCGAAGTTCGTGTAGCCGTAGCTGTCGTCGTACCACTTGTCGCCCGTGCCGGTGATGCGCACGCGGGCGTTCGTGCCCCAGGAGTTGTTGATGAACTTCGCGCCGGACTCGGCCACCGCCGCGTAGACCGCTTTGAAGTAGTTGTAGTCCATCACCGAGTAGGACGCCGCGTCGGAGGGATTCGTGCGGTCGGTGAGGATCGGGCTGTAGGTCGAATTGTCCGTGCCGCCGGTGTTCCCGACGATCAGCTTCGAGCCGAACGAGACCCCGTGGAATTCGCTGCCGTCGCGTTTCCCGACGATCGTGCCGGCGACGTGCGTGCCGTGCGAGTCGTTGACGTTCAGGGCGAAGTCGCTCGACGCCCGGTCGAACGCATCGCCTTCCTTGTAGGAGCCGAACGGGTTTTCGTGATCCGCTCCCCAGTTGAGCCCCGCCCACTTCTGGTAGCGGTTGCCCGTGGAGCCGTACTTCCCGGTGATCGACGTGTCGATCAGCTGCCCCTGGAGCTGGCTGTGCCCGAAGAAGCTCCCCGAGTCGACGATGCCGAGCTTGACGTCCTGACCATAGAAGCCCAACTCATAGGCTTTCGACGCGTTCATCGCGCGAAGGCCCCAGTCCTTCTGGTATTCGGCGTCCTTCGCCCAGTTGATGCCGTCAAGCGCGTGGCTTCCCTGCACGTACGCGGCCGACGCCGCCCCCGACACCGTCAAAAGCGCCGCCACGGCGATCGCGACGGCGCTCTTCGTTGCCTTCCCCTTGGCGGCGTGGTGTTCGTCCGTGACGACGTACTGCTGACGGATGGAACTCCAGGCTGTCTTGAAAACACGGTTCATCTCTCAATTCCTCACGTTCGGTTGGTCCATAGGCCTGCCCGAGAGGCATAGGTCATTCGCCCTAGGGCATAGCGCTTAGGGTTCTACCAGCACGACCAAAGGATGAGGAGGGACTATTTTTGAGACGCCTCGGCGGCGAACGTTCTCTCTGTCCGGGGACGTGTTTCGTTCGCCTCAGTTCCGTTTCGGGGAGGTGTTGAGGGACGGACTCACGAAACCAGCACAAACCACGGCTTCCATCCGCCGGATAAATGAACGGCGTTTATGTCCGGATAGCTTCGGTCAATTCTTAAGTTTGTTTCGAACTATGGTCGCGTTGTTTGGCCGTCAACGCGGCGTGAAAGGTTGCCTTGGGAAGCCTCAAACGACGGTTGATCCGTCCGCCTTCAGGGACACCGCTCGGGATCGGTTTTGCCGTCGCATTCCCCGGCGGATCTTCCGGACCGAACCCCGACCCCGTCTTCCGCGCCCGCCTACGGATCCCGCTACACTTGCGCCATGCACCCTACCGCCACGACCCGATCCGCCGGGGCGCCCGAAGCCCTCCGAAGAGCCTCCGGCGCAGCCCCTGAAATGACCTCCGTACCCTCCCCTGTCCGCAGCAGCGGCTCCGGCCGCAGGCCCGGGGCGTTGCGGCGGGTTGCCGTCACTACGGCGTGCGCGTTGGCGGGCCTCATCGGCTTCGTCGGCTTTGTCGGCATGTCGGGCCCAGCCCAGGCCGAGGAATCCCTCGGCGTCCCCGTCGACCCCGACGTCTTCCCGACCCCGACGGTCGAGCCTCCGGAGGCGCCCATCCCCCACGGGACGCGCGTGCGGTTCGGGATTCTGCAGTTCGAGGCGGCGAGCTCCTACCGCGCGAACCTCGACAACGTGCAGGACACGGTGGTGGCGTACCTCCAGAAGCGGGCGCTGCAGTTGACGATCGAGGCGATCCCGTACCACTCGTCCGGCGAACTCAAAGCTGCGGTCCGGAACAACCAGGTGGAGTTCTTCCTCGCGAGCTCGGGGCTCTTCGTTGAAATGCAGCCCTACGGCGTACGCGACATCGGGACGCTGACGGCGCCTGCCATGCCCGACCCCAACCAGTGCGTCGCGGGCGTGATGGTGGTGCGGTCCGACCGGGACGATTTGACCGACATCGAAAGCCTCGCGGGGAAGCGCGCGGTCTCCACCGACCGCGAAAACTTCATGACGTACCAGACGAACCTGGGCGAAATCGCCAAGGCCGGGTTCGATCCGGACGACTTCTTCTCGTCCGTCGCCTTCACGAAGAATTCCCCCGAGCAGGTGCTCCGCGACGTCGCGGAAGGCAGAGCCGACGTGGGGTTGTTGCGCGCCTGCATGCCGGAAGCGCTGGAAGCGAAGAACCCGCAGTTGGCCGGCCGCTTCAAGGTGATCAACGCCCAGGCCGCGCCGGCGGGGAAGCGCCTCGGCTGCGCCTTCTCGACCGCGCTCTATCCGGGCTGGACCATCGCGGTCGCGAACCATACGCCGGCGGCGATCACGAGGCATCTCGCGGTCGCGCTGCTCGAACTCTCCCCCGGGGACACCCCGGGCGGCTACACGGTGAGCTTCACGACGAACTTCGAGAGCGTGACGGAACTCTTCCGGAAGCTCCGGATCGGGCCCTTCGAGCACCTGCGCCACTGGACCGTCGAGCGGATCGTGCAGACGTACTGGCCGTTTTTGATGCTTCTCCTCATGGGGGTCCTCGGCTGGATCTGGCACTCGTGGCGGCTGGAACGCCTGGTCGTGAAGCGCACGGCGGCGCTCTCGGAATCGATGGCGCGCGAGCGGGCGGCCTCGGAAGCCGCCCGACGCACCGCGGAAAAGCTCAACCAATTGGAGCGCGTCGGGATGATCGGACGCCTGAGCTCGGTCTTCGCGCACGAATTCGTGCAGCCCTTGTCCGCCATGCGCTACCACGCGCGTTCGATCCGGAAGCTCTCCGAGCGGGAAGAATTGAACCGCCCCCTGATGGCGAAGTGCATCGACGGGCTGACGGAGCAGCTGGAGCTCGCCGCATCGATCATCGACCGCGTCCGCCGCTATGCCAAAGGGGGTGCGGACCGCTCCGCGGCCATCGACCTCGCGGCGCTCGCGCGCGACGTCGTGCGCGAGATGGCGGAATCGAAAAAGCTCCGGAATGAAGTGGCCGTCACGGCCCCGGCGGACCCCGTCATGACGGCGGGGGACGCGGTGGAGCTGCGCGTCCTCATCATGAATTTGCTCAAGAACGCCGATGAGGCGCAGTGCGCCTCGGGCGTGGTGAGCGCGGTGACGCTGACGCTCACCGCCCCGAAGGAAGGCGCGCGGATGACGGTCGCGAACGGCGGCCGGCGGCTCACCGCCCATGAGCTCGTGCGCATCACCGAACCCCTGGCGAGCACCAAGACCGAGGGGCTCGGGTTGGGTCTCCTTCTTTGCAAATCCATCGCCGAAGTCCACCGTGCGAAGATCACGTTCCACGCGCGCGAAGCGGGCGGGATCGTCGTGACCGTCGCGTTTCCAAAGATGACGGAGACGGCGAAGAGCGATAATGCCGCGCCGTCCGCTCCGTCTGACGCCGACCGGAACGACTCCGCTGAAGCCAACACCGACAACACCAACCCCCTCAACACCTCCGGGACCCACCGATGAGCACCGTCTTCACACCTTCCGCCTGCCGCGCCGTTCTGGAAAGCGACCTGGGCGACGACCTCCTCGCGAACGAAAAGACCCAAGCGTTGATCCGCGTGATCGACGACGACCGCGCGGTGCGGGACGCCCTGACGACCATGCTCGAAATCGAGGGCTACGTCGTCGCTCCCTACGCCTGTGCCGAGGACTACCTCCGGGACCTTCAACCCGAGCGCATCGGCTGCCTCATCCTCGACGTCCGGATGCCGGGGATGAGCGGGCTGGAGCTCCAAACCCAGCGCCTCGAAGCCCGGGACGGGATGCCGATCATTTTTCTCACGGGCTACGCGGACGTCGAGGTGGCGGTCTCGAGCCTTCAGGCGGGGGCGGTCGACTTCCTGATGAAGCCCGTCGACGAGGAGCGGCTCTTCGCCGCCATCAACAAGGCGGTGCACCGCGACGTGCTCCGCCGTCTCGGGGTCACGCGCCCCGAGAGGATCGCCGAAGGCGCGGCGCAGCTCTCGGAGCGCGAACTCCACACGCTCTCGATGATCTGCCGGCGGCTCACCGACGCCCAGGTGGCTGAGCGCTTCGGGGTTTCGATCCGCACGGTCGAAGGCCACCGCGCGAAGCTCTACACGAAGTTCGCGGTGCACTCGGGCGAAGCGTTGACCGTCCTCATGCCCGACATCCGGGCGGCGATCGCGAAGCTGGTCGAAGAGAACCGGGAGCGGGACGACTGAGTCCGGGACCCACGGATCCCGGCCGCCCCAAGTGCGCACCGTACCGGTCGTTCTGAACGTCCGTCCGTCACCCGTCCGGACGACGCGCATAAGCGTCAGCGATTGACGCATCCCTCCCCGGAGACGGGTTCGCACGCCGCCGAACATACGAGTAAACACGGACACTTTTTATACGACAATTTGAGCGTCGCGCTTTTTACACTCGGGTTCGCCTGCCATGTAACGCCCGACCAACATCATTCGTCATCTTTCCGACCCTGATCGTCGCATATGGGTTGCCGGGCCTCGACGCCGAATGAATTGCACGAAAATCTCTTCTCATGAAGGGTTGTGACAGGATTGCCGTCGCATAACTTTACCGGTTCGGGCATTTTTACGCATCCTTCTCCAATCCTCGGGAAATCCGCAATTCCGAACACCGCGTTCAAACCCACTGCACTGATTTCGCGGGGCGCATCGTGAATACCGTCGTAAACTCCCGCCGCAAATGTAAGCGGGGAGCGCTTTGCGGTACCCTACTTCTCATACAAGTACGCACGCGCGCGCGTTGCGGCGCGCGCCCGGTACGCAAGAAGAAAACGCACACCCTGCGTCGCTGAGGAGGGCGACACATCGTGACGCAGACGACTAGCACCCCCAACGTCGAAGCCGATACGTTCAACATGTTCCGCCTGAGCGCCATCACCGGCCTCACGCCCCGAACGATCCGCTACTACATCGCCAAAGGACTCTGCCCCAAGCCCTACGGCCAGCGTCGCGGCGCCTACTACGACCGCACGCACGTGGTCGCCCTGATGGAGCTGAAGCGCCGCAAGGAACAGGGCTACCGTCTCTCGGAACTGAAGGCCTCGAAGGCCGACGGGGAACCCTTGCCCGAGCGCGCGGTCGAAGACCTTCCCGCGCACGAAGCGCAGCCCCCGCGCGCCGACGCCGCCAACACGTCCCGCGACGAGTCCTTCTATCCCCTCTCGAAGGACGGCGCCCGCTTCGCAAAGAGCGTCTCGACGCACCCCGACGGCACGCTCGTGCGCTACCGCAAGACCGAGCACTACGAAATCCTCCCGGGGCTCGAACTCAGCTTCGCGCAGCACCAGTGCCCCATGCACATCGACCCCGAGGTGATCGCCTCGATCGCGGACGACATCTACAACCGTCTCGCCAATCCGGTGCAGACGGCGAAGCAGCAGTAAGAACCTGGAACCTCACCGGAGAAGATCAGCATCATGTTGTTCAAAGGGATTTCTGAGGGTTTGAAGGCGGCAGCCCGCTCAAGACGGCGCTGAACCCCGATCCGCCGGCGCCGCACGGTCTCATCCATTGACCCGCGCGCACCCGGCTCCTCCGAAATCCCCTGGGGCCCAGGCGCTCCCACTGGGACCCCGAGAAACCTTGAGCCGTCCCATCAACGGCTCCTTTGACCACCATTACCGGACGACCGGTCCTCGCTGAGGTCGACTGAACCCGCGCCCTCCGTGCGTCTTCATGACGACCTCACCCGCGCCCATCGTCCACGAACCCGGGAAGCCCCGGGCCGCCCGCCGTGCCAGCTCCGCGCCCGACGACCTCCGACTTCCCCGCCCTTCGGGCGTTCTGCCGGATTCGTATGAATCCGCATCGGGCACCTGAAGGGGTCCAACCACCTCTGAAGACGGGAGGTCTTCACCATGACGAGAACGAAGAAACCCAGGACCAGCACCAGCAGCGAGACCGGCACGACCAACGCGA
>NZ_JH604952.1 GCF_000250875.1 Sutterella parvirubra YIT 11816
AACGGTACGTCGGCCATTGAAGTGAAGAAGGACGGTACGAACGGCAATGTCATCAACCTCGAAGCTGGTTCGCGCGTTCTGGGGCTCGTGCACGTTGATGCGGCCGCGACCAACACGACCCTCAACCTGAACGGCATGCAGGGCAACCTGCTTCTGCAGGTCGATAAGGCCACCAAGGATACCGGCACCGAGGATACCGGTAAGCACTTCACGCTCAGCGTCAATGACGGCGCCGACGTGACGCTTCAGACGACGACCGCCGAGCAGAATGACGTGGTCAGCGTCATCGACGTCGCGAACATCCAGAACGGCCGCCTCACCGCCTCGATCTTCCAGAGCGACAAGACGCTCAACAACGCCTTCCGCAAAGTCACGATCGGCGAGAACGGCATCTTCAACATCGAAGCGCTCAACTCCCGTACGACGGGGACGGCGGCGACGGATCCGGCCAACCGCCTTCTTCTCGCCTATGACGCGGACTACAAGCTCGAAGGCGGCCGCCTGCAGGTTGCGGGCCAGGACTACACCGGCGCGCTCAAGATCGGCACGGCTTCGGAAAAGAAGGGCTCGGGCGAACTGACGGTCGTCTCGGGTAACTACGCCTTCAGCGACGTGGAAGTGGCCCCGAAGGGCAAGCTGACGCTCGAAGGCGGTCGTCTCTCCGTGACCAACACGTTGAAGGCCACGGGCGGCACGAAGGACCCCACTCGTGGCGCGATCCAGTTCGAGGGCGGCACGCTCAACATTCAGGGCTCGCAGATCTTCGTGAACAACGGCAAGGATACCGTTGCGGATTGGGGCGTGACCGACGTCGTGGCCCTGATGTCCGGTATCGGCGTTGTGGAACTACTGACCGACAGCTTTGAGTACAGCCTGGCGGACCTCAAGGCCGCGCAGTCCAAGCTCAATGCCGGCAGCAAGAACGCCACCAAGGACACGCTTAAGGTGGTCTTCGCGAACGGCAAGCTCGTGCTTGGGCAGGACGAAGCGCTCACGGGTGGCCAAATCGGCGGTCTCAACCTCGCCGACCAGACTGCGAAGGCTGATGACGGTTCGTTCGCCCTCGAGTCGAATACCGATACCACCGTCGCAGCGATTGACTTCGGCAATGCCGAGAAAGAGACCGTGACGATCACGGCCAACAACTCCAGCGGAGGTACGGAAGGGGCCGGTGCGCTTGTCCTCTCCGGCGATAACGACGACGTATTCGCGAGTCTCGCCGACACGACGAAGACCGTCGAGGTGACGGGGGCGCTCACCCTCGGCAACAACACCGAAGCCTCGGGCAACGTCAACGTCGAAACCCTTAAGGTCGACACGCTCACGGTGGTGGGCGCCTTCACCGCGAACAATGTGACGGTCGATGCCACCGCCACGGTTGACGCGGGTGCCGCCTTCACCGTCTACAGTCTCTCCGGCGGCAGGACGAAGGTTTCGGGTACCCTTGATGTCACGGAAGTGAAGGCAGGCACCAACGTTCAGGCTGAAAACGGCGGCACGGTCGTCCTTACCAAGGTCGCCGGTACGGTTGGGACGCCGTCCAGCAGTTCCCGTGTCCTCTCCCTCACGCCCGAAGTTGCGACTGGGTTCAAGCTCTACGGGACGAACAAGAACGCCCGCGACATCATCGCGAATTCGTTCATGACGGATAACGACGTCAAGGACAAGGATGTCCTCTTCCTCGACCGCGTCTTGGAAGTGGAGAGCACTGGTCAGGTTAATGTTGGTGTCACTTCCGGTACGGGCGGCGCCGTCACGGTGGGCTCCTCCGGCATCCTCGTGATCGACGCGCGTGCGCTCGGTGCCGAACCCATCGTGAAGGGCAATCTGAAGGCTCCGGCCGGGTCGGGCTTCCTGCTCAACCTCAACCAGACCGGTACGTTCGCCCTCGCGAATACCGCCGATTCGGGCCTCACCTTCAAGGACGACAGCGCCTTCCTTTCGGCCACGATCGAAACCGCCGCTGGCGGCGCGACGGACACGACCTCGAAGCTCGTGGTGGCCTTCGACGGGACCGCCGTCGGCGATGACGGCGAGCTCGCCGCCGCGATGGAAGCGGGTTACGCCAACGCCAAGAACGGCGCGGTCTTCAACGCGATCGGCGCGACGGAAGCGCTCTTCGCGAACGGCAAGCTCACCGAGGCTGGTCAGTGGGCCGCTTCCGAATACGTCGCCGCCCCGGTCGTCGCGGGCACCTACAACGTCGCCTACGACGCGGCTGCGGAAGTGACCCGCGCGGTCATGAACCACAACGTCAAGGGCGAAGGCATGGGCGCCTGGGCCGACGTCTTCTACGCCTCGAACGAAGCGAAGAAGATCTACGGCGGTCAGGGCTACAGCGCCGACGTCTACGGCGGCGTGTTCGGCTTCGACACCGTCTTCTCGTGCGGCGCGAAGCTGGGCGCGGCGTTGACGATCGGTCAGGCGGACGCCGACGGCGAACGCTCCTTCTCGAAGTACTCGAACGACGCCGACTTCTGGGGTCTCTCGGTCTACACGGGGAAGAACGTCGCCGACACGAGCCTCTACATCGGTGCGGACCTCTCCTACCTCTGGGTCGACAACGACCTGAAGGGCACGGTGGCCGGTGCGTCGGCCGACGAATCGCTCGACTCGACCGTCTTCACGGTGGGGCTGCGCGCCGACTGGACGGCCTACGAAGGGGCCTTCAACGTCGTCCCGCACGCGGGCGTCCGCTATACGGCGATCGACGTCGACGACTACCGCGGGTACGCGTCCGACTCGATCAACGTCGTCGAACTCCCGGTGGGCGTTGAGGTGAACGGCACGTTCGAAGCCTCCGGCTGGAAGGTCGTGCCCTCGGTCGACTTCACCATCGTCCCGCAGGTGGGCGACAAGGACGTGAAGACCGCGGTGGGGAACGTCGACGTGATCGACAACCTCTACAACACCACGGTGGGCGTGGAGGCCGTCTACGGCCAGTACGCCTTCGGTCTCGACGCGGGCTACGGCTTCGGCAGCGACGACCGTCAGAACGCCACGGTGAAGGCGAACTTCAGCTATCGCTTCTGATGAGGAAGCGCTCCGCAGTCTGTTCGGCTGCGGAGCCTTCGCCCCGCGCCTTCAGCTCCAAGAAGGCGCGGGACGGAGATTTCACACTGCGCGGGGCGAAAGCCCGGCGCTTGAGGCCCGATCTTGGGAAACCGAGGTTGGGCCTTTTTCT
>NZ_JH604953.1:0-10325 GCF_000250875.1 Sutterella parvirubra YIT 11816
ACAGGTCCGAAATACGTACCCTCATCCCAGAGTTCCATCAGGCACCGTCCCTTTTCGCTGTCGGGCTCCTTCGGCTCCGTGAGCGTCACGAGCGAAGGCGAGTCCGTCACCTGCTTCAATCGCGTGATCAAGGTGAGGATCTCGCCGCGGCGGCGGACGGCGTCCCCTTCCGTGCCGCTTTGGCGGATGTCCGTCAACCCCGACTTCAGGCACTGCGCGTAGAGCGCGGCCTGGTCCGGGGTCAGCGTCGTGAAGCGGGCGATGATCGACTTCTCGGGAAGATCCTTCTGGATCGCCGGGTCGGTTTTGAGGCGCCGGATGATGAAGGGGGCGGTGAGCCGCCGGAAGGTCTCGGCCGCAATGCGCGCGCCTTCGCCCCCGGCTTGAATCGGCCACGCGTATTCGCGCTCGAAGGTGGTCCTCGCACCCAGCAGCCCCGGTTGCACGATCGAGAGGATCGACCAGTAGTCGAGGAGGCGGTTTTCGACCGGCGTCCCCGTCATCCCGATCACCTGCCTCACGGGGAAGATGCGCGCGGCTTCGGCGACCTCCGTCGTGTGGTTCTTCAGGGACTGCGCCTCGTCCAACACCATGAGCCGCCACGGATGGTGCCCGAGCGTTTCGGCTTCGCGCCGGAAGAGCCCGTAGCTCGTGATGACGACGTCGACGCCGTCGGCCTTCGTCGGGAACTGCCGGTTCGCGCCGTGGTAGACGCAGGTCTTCAAACCCGGCGCGAACTTCTCAATTTCGCGCGCCCAGTTGATGAGGACCGACGTGGGGGCGATGACGAGGACCGGGGCGTCGGCAAGCTCGCCGATGTCCTTCAGGTGCTGGAGCGCGGCGATCACCTGGAGCGTTTTCCCGAGCCCCATGTCGTCGGCGATCAAGGCGCCCAACCCCAAACGCAGATTGTTGACGAGCCACTCGAACCCGCGCTTCTGGTAGGGGCGCATCTCGGCCTGAAGGCCTTCGGGCGGGGACACCTTCTTCGCCTTCACGGCGCGGTCGAAGGCCCGGCGGAGCTCCGGCGTCGCCTCGACGCGGGTGCTCCCCAAGCGGCCCGTGAGCATCGCGCGCAGGCGATCCCATTCCGTGAGCCTCGCGGCGGCGAGTTTAAGCTCCGCCATGCGCTTCCTGATCGCGTCCGCCGCTTCCTTCGCGACGAACACCCAGCGCCCGTCGAACTGCACGACGTCGCCCGCACGCTCCAAGAGGTCGTCGAGTTCGGCTTGGGTGAGCTCACGGTCCCCCAACGCCATCTTCCAGTTGAATTGGCCGAGCGACGCGGCGTTCAAAAGCGTCTCCGGCGCGCGCAGCACGGTCGCGGGACGGCGCCCCTTGGCGCAGCCGCTCCGGAAGGCAAGCTCTTCGGAGTCACCTGTGCCTTCGGAGCCTTCCCCGTTCTCCACGCCCATCGTGAGGAAGACTTCCGGCGCGGTGAAGTCGATCGAACCTTCTTCAAACTCGACGGTCAGCCCCAGGTCCCCCATCTTCGGGAGCACCTGCGTGATGAAGGACCCGGCGGTGCGGTCCGCGACGCGGCCCATTTCGCCGGGTTCGGCATCCGAAAACCGCACGACGACGTGCGCCCCGTCGATCACGTCGACCTGGACGGCGAATTCGTCGAGAATCCGGCGCTCCTCCCCCGTACAGTCGGCGTAGGGCGTCACGTCCTTCTCGCCGAACCGGCGGATCCCCATCGAGAGGACGCACCCGGTGCGCCCGAGCGAGGGTTCAGGGCGCGTCACCGTGACGACGGGCCGCCCCTTGAGCCTCACGAGGCACAAGGGGAGAAGCATGGCGTTTTCCAAACACGCCCCCATCCACCCGGTGACGGGCTCCAACGCGGGAATGTCGGCGATGACGCCCAAGGCGCCCGCACCCAGGAACGTGCGACCCTCGGTCGCGCGGCGCATCAAGGCGGTCACCGCATAGGTGAGAAGGAGCGCCAGCACGTAGTGGGGCGCATCGGTCAGGGGCGGCGACATCCGGGGCGCGCCCGCGGCTTCCTTCACCAACTGGGCTTCGACGGACCTGATCCAGCGCGCGAGGTCGACCAAAGGCCGCTGCAGGGTCTTCCGGTCCGAGACGTCCGCCCTCGGCACCCACGCAACGAACGGATACTCCTGCTCGACGTAGGGAACCGGCATGACGGCGCCCGTCTGCATCATCAGCGCCGCCAAGCGCCCGACGGCGCGCCACGCGACCACCGTCGGCGCGCAGACGCGCGCCGCCCACGCGGGCATCGTGATGAGTTCGCCCAGGGCGTCCTTGAGCTTGGCGGTCCTGACGGTCTTGGCGGTCTTGGTGCCGGTGCGGCCCTTCGCCTTCGGGTCCTCACGGCTGAAGCTCTCCGGTTCCCTCAGATTCTTGGCCGCGAGCTGGCTGAAGGCCGAAGCCGACGTCTGGGCAACCAACACCTGTTCCCCCGTGATCACGGGGGCGGCGTAGCGGAACGCCATCCGGAGGTATTTCTTCGGGGCCTTGGGAAGCACGTGGTTCTTGTGCCAGGGGGGCGAGGCGGAAAGGCCGTCGCGGCCGACGGCGTCGCCCTTCGCGGCCCATTCGAGCCACTCGTCGGCTTCGTCCGACATCTGGCGGTGAATCGTCGCCGTCATGTCCCCGAAGCTCCCGATCGGGCGCACGGTGTTGGGGTGGGGCATGCGCCAGCCCGACGGCTTGAAGGGCCGCAGAATCCGACGGAAGTCCATCGGCTGGCCGTACCAACCCTCGGGGTTGAAGCGCGTCATGCGCTCAATCGCTGCGTCCTTCCTGAGGCTCCTCGCGGGCCCGTAGGTCTCGATGTCGGCGAGGACGGCCTCTTCGATCGACTTCCTCACCCACTCGACCACGGCTTGGAAGCCCGGCAGCACCACCATCGGGGGCATGCCCTTCCGGTAGCCGAAGTCTTCGAGCGACTTTTCGGTCATGTGGTCGCGGACGAGACCCAAGGGGGAGGTCGACGAGGAGTTGGCGATGAGGGTCGCCTCGGCGATCCCGAAGCAGGCGGCGGTGAGAAGCAGGTCGCGCGTGTGGGGCGGAATGCCGGTCTCCGATTCATCCCCGTCCGCGTCGGTGCGGACTTCCTCCGCGGAAAAGTTGAAGAGCTGGAGACCCGCGTCCGAGAGCGTCTTGTCCAATGCCGGCGTCCAGTCGCCCCGCACGAGCGGGTCGATCAGCGACTCGCGCCCGAAGAAGTAGGTGGTGAGCGACGCCCGGCGGATCGACACCAACGGGTGGCGGAAGACCACGCGCTTCACTTCGCCCGTCGTCTTCATCACCGTCACGACGAAGCGGTAGTCGGGCGTGAGTTCCACCCGGGGGAGCTTCTGGTTGAAGAGCTCCAGCCCCGCCTTGAATCCCGAACCTTCGACGTCGATGCCCGCCGCCTCCAGAAACGCCCGGATGAAGTGCACCGTCCAGATGTTGGCGGCGCAGCGGCGGCGCTTGTTCACGTCGAAGGGGAAGGGCGTCTTCGGCAGGGCGGAAGGATCGGCAGGAGCGGAAGATTCGGCGCCGGCGGGGGCGGAGGTCGTAAGGGCGTCGTTGGACTCGGACATGGGGGCTGCGGGTCTGGGGGTAGATGGGGTTGGTCGCTGCGGGCCGCCGTGCGCGGGGTCGTCTCCGAAACTCAACCTCCCATTGACGACGAAAGCCCGATTGTTGAGGAATCGGGCCAACGTGCGTCCGGTCGGGAACTTCAAATGGATATGGAGCGGATCTTTAGGGGACTTCCGGCGCCAGGCACGACGGCGCAACTGCCAATTTTAGCGGTCGTGGCCATCAAAACCTTCCTATCGAAAGTCCCGTAGATTTTTGACGCTCATTCGGTGTATGAGGCCGCGTGGGCCCGCGCCGTGGATTCGGAAGCGGGGTCGCCCCGCACGTCCTCGCGCACGAACCCGATCGGGTCGACCACCTTGGCGCCCGGGGCGAGGGTGCGGAGCGCGTCGATCGTCCCGGCGAAACCGCCCGTGCCGTGCACGATGAAGGGGACGACGGTCGATCGCGGTCCGGCCGGTGGACACCTTGTCTTTCTCCCGATCACGCATGCGGTGATCTCGAAGCAGCGGTTCGTGCGGTGGAAGAACCAGAAGCTCACCCGGGCGACGGGGTTCTTCCGGGAGACCTTCTCGGAGAGGTGCGAGGCGGCTGCGAAGGAGGCCGAGAAGGGTGCCCGAACGGGCGGAACGAAGGGGTGAGCCCCGGAGGAGGGCTCTGAGGGCGTCAAAATTCTCTCGTGGAATCAAAGGGATGCGGGCTCGAATCTTCGGATTAGGGCCCGCTTGTTGTGTGGGCGCACAACAGGTGGCTGAATTCGGATGCATGGAAATATGACGGGTTTACCCGTGGACCTGTTTATCGGTCCTTTGCCGTCCGGGCGGACGTGGAAAAGCTGATCGGGTGCGCGGCGGGGGATCTGAGGCAAAGACCGAAGCACTTCGGCGGATCACTAAACAGGATTACGGTAGACACCTAAACTGAACTCTCCAAATGTTGGGTATATGGCCTTGGCCGTACATCTTTTGCGTTCGCCTCCATCGTCTTTCCCTGTACTTTCGGGGCAAGTGAAGAAGCTGCGTCCGCGCCTGATTCCCGGGTGCCGCGTCCGGAACGCATAACTCAACCCGGAGTTCAATACAGGACGACATTCCGGCGCGACGACGCAGCCCCATTTTGAAGAGGTGCCCGTGATGCATACGTCCCCCGCCCGCCGCCCCGCGACCAACACCCTCGCGCCCCGTTCCTCCGCGTCCGCCGACGTTCGGCTGCGCCCGCTCATGCTTACGCTCGCGGTCGCGTCGAAGAGATCTGGGGCGTCGAAGCCTCCGGGACGGCGAAAGACACGGCCGGCACGGGCGGCAAGGTGAACCTCAAGACCTCCGACATGGACGGCACGACCGGCGTCATCTCCGCGGGCTGGAACTACGCTTCGCCCGACAACGCCTACGAAATGGGTTTCGGCCTCACGGGTTATGCGGGCGCGAGGAAGGGCGTCACGGGCGAAGTCCGGGCGCTCTGGAGGTTCTGAGCTTCCGAGTGAGCTTCGATCACATGAAGTAGTGAGAAGCGTCCGTCTCATGGGGCCCGCAACGGGCCCCGTTGGGGGAAGGCGGACGGTCTGCTCAGAGGCTGCGGCGCAGCACCACCGTGCCGCAGCCTTTTTCCGTCCTCGACCGTCAGAATCCTGCCGGAACCCCATCCAACCCGCTTGTCGATCCCCCAAAAGGACGAGCCTGATGGCCCCGCGTGGTACGGACGATGACGGGTACCGAAGGGCGCACCCGTCGGTCTAAAATCGTAAGAACGACTCCGCCGGGCCCCGGCTTTCCCCCAACGCCCGCCCGGCACGACCTCGACCAAAACCAAACAAGAAGGAGGCCAATCGATGCCCAAGGACAAGATCCAGGAATCGCTCGACCGGCTCGAAGACAAATTGAAGCTCGACCAAGCGGTTCCCGTCTTCGAGACGCCCAAATACGCCGTCAGCTACATCCAGAACCGCTTGGTCGAAATGAAGGCCGCGAGCCCTGAGGAGGCGGCCTCGAGGTTCTACGAATCGATTTCCGAAAGTGAGCGCCGCGGGCTCTTCGAAGCGCTCCTCATCAAGGAGGCGGAAGAGTCGGGCACGTTCCGGAAGAAGCTCGCCGCCGTCTATGAACTCTCCGAGGGCTACGCCCACGGCGACTACCCCTACAAGAACCGCTACCCGGCGAAGCTCTACGAGAAGGAGCTCTATGAGCTCCAAGTCGAGCTTCTGAAACTCCAGGAATGGGTGAAGAGCCAAAAGCTCCGGGTGGTCGTGATCTTCGAGGGGCGCGACACGGCGGGCAAGGGCGGCACGATCCGCCGCTTCGTCGAAAACCTCAACCCCCGCGGCGCGAGGATCGTCGCTCTCGCGAAGCCCACTGAAGCCGAAGCGGGACAATGGTACTTCCAGCGCTACGTCGCGCAGCTCCCGAACCCGGGCGAGATGTGCTTCTTCGACCGCTCCTGGTACAACCGCGCCGTCGTCGAACCCGTGATGGGGTTCTGCTCGCCCGAGGAAACGAAGCGGTTTTTGAACGAAGTGAGCTTCTTTGAGCGAAGCCTCGTTCAGTCGGGGATCATCCTCGTCAAATTCTGGCTTTCGATCTCGAAGGAGGAGCAGCTCCGCCGCTTCAAGGAGCGCCAGATCAACCCGCTCAAACGCTGGAAGCTCTCGCCCGTCGACATCGCCTCGATCGACAAGTGGGACGCCTACACGGAAGCCATGCAGGCGATGTTCCGCGCGTCCGACTCCTTGGACGCCCCCTGGACGGTGATCCGCAACGAAGACAAGCGCCGTGGGCGCTTGAACGCCATCCGCGTGCTCCTGCAGTCGGTCGACTACGAAGGCCGAAACATGGACCACGTGGGGCAGATCGATCCGTTGATCGTCGGCCGCGCGGCGATGCTTTTGCCCAATACCGCCAACTACCTCTTCACCGGCGCCATGAACGCCGCGATCGTGCATCCGTCCCTCGACGACGAAGAGAAGTCCCGCCGGATCGAGAAGCTCGAAGAGGAGGTGAAGAGCGCGGTGCTGGGCGCGACGGATCCCGCGCAGAAGCCTGAGAAGACGGAGAAGGCCGACAAGTCCGAGAAGCCGGAAAAGACCGACAAGGCTGAGAAGGCCGAAAAGAAGGACAAGAACGGCAAGGCCGAAAAGTCCGAAAAGTCCGAAAAGGCCTGAGGCCCATCCTCCGGAAACTCAGCATCACTCCTTCCCAAGAACCCCGGAATTTCGGCCGCGGCACCGCACTCACCAAACCTCCTCCGAGCAGCGGCACCGCACACTTCGAAGGACCGTCCGGTTTGAGGAAAACGTGTCCGGGCGGTCCTTCTTCTTTTTCTCGAAGCATTGAAAAGCCCCGCAGGATTCTCGTCCTTACGGGGCTTTGGACCACTCGGTCGACGGTAGGGAATCGGGCTTTCGGCCGGCGGTCTTGTTTGGCCGGAGTTCTTCAGGCGCTCTTCGCGAACACCTGACGTCCGCGCGGATCGTACGTGTAGATCGTCTTCACGCGCTGGATGGAAACGGTCGACGCCGTGTATCCGATGAGCTTGCCGGGCTTCGAGAAGAGCAGATGGCCCTTTTCGTCGTACACATAGACGGCGCTGCCGCGCTCCATTGCACTGCCGATGGACATGGGTCCCTCCGTATACTTTGAGCATTCAGACACCTTCCATCCTAGGCCCGCGCGCGTACCGCGTCAACATCCTTTGTACCTCACGTGTTACGGATGAAACCCGTACGGGAAACGCAAAGCCCCCGTCGCAAAGCGTGTTTGAGGGCGCCGGCGCCCCATTGAAAAACCCCGCGGGAGGTGTCCCGCGGGGCATTCTCTTCACGCTTCACGAGTTTTTAACGTCGATTTGATCCGTCTGGTCCGAGCGACCGATCCCCGTCCGGAAGCAGCGCCCCGACGTTTCAATCCCTTACGTGATTACTTGAAGTTCGTCCACTCGACCACATGGCAGTCGTTGCAGAGCGCGCGGCTCGCCTTGTGTTCGGCGTGGCAGGTCGTGCAGTCCAACGTGTTCCCGTAGTGGGCCGAGGCGTGCGGGAACTTGTCGAAGCGGTTGGGCTTCGTCGGGATCTTGTCCATCGTGCCGTGGCAGCCGATGCAGGCCTTGCCGTCGGGGCGCTCGGTCGGGGTCGCCGTCCCGTGGCAGGTTTCGCAGGTCTGCATGAGTTTGGCGTGGTGGTCCTTCATCGGGACGCCGGCCAGCGTCGCGGCGTGGGCGCTCGTGAGCGCGAAGGCGGCACAGACGCCCATCGCGAGGAGGGTGAGGTTCTTGCGGATCGTGTTCATGGTGTTGTCCTCAAACTCTGAATGTCGTTTCTCTGGTCCGATCGGCTTCGATCAGGCCTTCCTTCAGGCCTTGCGGGCAGCCACCTGAGCGCCCGCGATGCGGCCGAAGACGAAGCAGTCGACGGAGCTGCAGCCGCCCAAACGGTCCATGCCGTGCACGCCCCCGGTGACTTCGCCCGCGGCGTAGAGCCCGGGGATCGGTCTGCAGGTTTGAGAGGACATCACCTCCGCCTTGGTCGTGATGGCGGCGCCGCCCATGCAGTAGTGAAGTTTCGGCGAGAGGCGCATCGAGTAGAAGGGGGGCTTGAGTTCCGTGCGGACGTCCAAGGGCTTCTTGAAGGGATCTTCCTTCTTGCCCGCGACGATCTCGTTCCATTCGGCGATCGAGGCCTTCAGAGCGTCCAGAGGCACGTTGTGGAGCTTCGCGAGGTCTTCGACCGTGTCGGACTTCTTCACCGTCCCTTCGCGGTACGCGGCCTTGAAGCCTTCGGCGTGGGTCGTGGTTTCTTCCGAGCAGAAGCAGAAGGGGTAGTTCGGGTTCTCCTTCGTCCCCTTTTCGAGGACCTTCAACTGCGCTTCCGCACGCGTGCGGCGGTCGGCGAGCTCGTTCATGAAGCGCTTCCCGGTCTTCGGGTCGATCGCCATGCCTTCACCGAACGCGTAGTCCGCGAAGAAGCTCCCGGGACCCGCACCCTTTTCGTCGGGCGAAGCCCACGGCCCCAACTGGAACATGTCGAGCATGACGGGCAAAGCGCCCGCCGCCAGCATCGCCTTGATCATTTCGGCGGTCGCGCCCGGTTGCGCCGTGCACTCGAGCTGCGCGTAGGCGGGCTGGGTCGCCGTCACGAATTCGTTGTCCTGGCCCCAGCCGCCCGTCGCGACGACGACGCCCTTCCGGGCACGGATCGCGGCTTCGCGGCGGCCTTCGCCCGTGTGCCAGTCGTAGCCGAACGTCACGCGCACGCCGCGGCATTCGCCTTCGACCATGACGAGTTCGTGGACGTTGGCGCGGTTCCTGAATTCGACGCCCTGTTTGCGCAGCCACTGGTGCATCGGCACCGTGATCGAGCCGCCCGACGGGACCTTCGGAAGGTGCGCGCGCGGGGCGCTGTGCCCGCCCAGACGAATCACCTTGTCCTGGAATTCGACGCCGCATTCCGTCAGCATGTCGAAGGCCTTCGCGGCTTCGGTCGCCATCGTGAGCGTGAGTTGCGGGTGGTTGAACCCACGCCCCGCGGCCATCATGTCTTTGACGAGCAGTTCGGGGGAGTCTTCGATCCCCTTCGCCTTCTGCATCTTGGTCAAGGGCATGCACATCAACGCGCCGCAGAGCGCGGAGTTCCCGCCCCAGGCTTCCATCTTTTCGAGAATGAGGATCTTCTTGATGCCCTTCTTCACGGCTTCATATGCGGCGGACAACCCCGCAAAGCCCGAGCCCACGATCACGACGTCGTAGGTTTCGTCGAAGTGCTCCGGCTTGATGGGGGAGGCGTGGGCCGCAGTGGCCGCGGCTCCGGCGACGAGGCTCCCGAGCGCGCCGCCCAGAACGCGGCGGCGGTTGAGGTTCAGTTCGGTCATGGTGGTCTCTCCTTCGTGAAGCCGCGCCGGCATCTTGGGTCGTTCGGTCCGGCTTCAACCTTCGTTCATGGTCGACGCACACTCTTTGCACCAACCGTACGAAGAATGATAGAGAAGACGTTGAGTTTGATCTATTGGGTGAAATACGGTCGAAACTGTTACAATTGAGAGCGCAACCGAATTCCTCTTGCGAGATCCCAGCCATGACGACTGATCCTTCCCGCCTCAACCCGCCCAAATTCCCCGGGACCTTTGAACCCGCCGACGCCGCCGACCCTTCCGAGCTCTCCGAACAGAAAGGGACGGTGAAACGCGGGCAGCTGCGCCGCACGAACCGGCAGGGGACGGAGACGAAGGAACTGATCTGCGAAGCCGCGAAGACGATCCTCAGGGAAGAGGGCGGGGAGCACCTCACGTTCGATCGGATCGCGCGCGTCGCCGACATGAGCAAGGGGACGCTCATGTACCACTACGGCTCGAAGAACGCGCTGATGGAGGAGCTCATGGAGCGCTACCGCGACCGGTTGGCGAAGCGCCTCTCGCTCGGCATGATCGAAGCCGAGATGATCGAATCCAAAGTAAAGGACCCGACGGTCGCGGGGTTCTTCGAGTGGTACCGGACCTTCCACGAGGAGGATGCGTCGAACACCGCCTACGGGCTCTCGATCCTCGCGCTCTCGGTCAAGAACGACCGGATGTTGAAGGTCCTTCAGGACTGGTACGAGGAGCTCTTCGACGGACTCAGGGACTCGAAGGCCGGTGTCGACGGCCTCATCGCCGTGCTCGCCTTGGAAGGCCTCTTCTTTCTCCGGCACTTCCGCATGGACATGATCGGAGATGAGGAGGTGAGGGCGGCGCTCGCCGTGATGGAGCGCCGGTGCGCGGGCGAAGACGTGCCGTCCGCTCTCC
>NZ_JH604953.1:10338-17732 GCF_000250875.1 Sutterella parvirubra YIT 11816
GTCCGCTCTCCCGATCCGGGAAGCCGCTCAAGATGCCGCTGAGGTTGACGCCGAGCAGGCCACATCGGTCCCCGCTCCCGAACGGGAGGCGTAAGGGTGTGACCTGCGCCCGGGTACGGTTTTGACGGCTCTTCACCCCCGAGATGCTTCGAATCCGGGTTGTTCCGAGGAAATTCCTTTCCGCCGGGCTCACACTTTTGCGTACGCCTCAGGCAAAATGCGTGGAATTTTGTTTTAAGTACTTCTACGCATTGAGGAGAACAACAAGATGCTCGGCATCGTTCTTGTCGCTTTGGGCGTGGCGGCCGCGGCCTACCTCGTCCTGAAACGCTTCTACGCGCCGATGGCGCTCCTGATGGTGGGCGCCGCCCTCATCGTCGTCATGGGGTTCGTGACGGGTGAACCGGTCGTCACCGGCAAATCCGCCACCAACACCTTCACCTTCGACGTCGTCCAGGTGATGACGAATCTTCTGAAGTCCCGCGCGGCGGGGCTCGGCATGAACATCATGGTCGTTGCGGGCTTTGCCGCCTACATGGACCGCATCGGCGCCACCAAGTCGCTCGTCAACCTCTGCACGAAGCCGCTCGAAAAGATCCACGCCCCGTACGTGCTCCTCGCGCTCGCCTACGTCGTGGGGCAGTTGCTCAACGTCTTCATCCCGTCCGCGACCGGTCTCGGGATGCTCCTGATGGTGACGCTCTTCCCGCTCTTGGTCTCCCAAGGGGTGTCCAAATACTCCGCCGCCGCGGCCATCGCGACCGCATCGGCCCTCGACCTCGGTCCCGCGTCCGGGAATTCGCTCCTTGCGGCGGAGCTCTCCGCAATCCACGTCATGGAGTACTTCTTCGACGGTCAGCTCCCGATCGCGGTCGTCGTGCTCCCGCTCTGCGCGATCGCGCATGCGTTCCTCCAGCGCCAGTTCGACATCAAGGACCGCGCCTTGGGCCGCTTGACCGACGCCGACTTCACGGCGCAAGCCGTCGAAGTGAAGGGCGCCGCCGCCCAGCGCACGTCTCCCGCCTACTACGCGCTCCTGCCGCTTCTTCCCGTCGTGCTCCTCTTCGTCTTCTCGAAGTTCGTCTACGCGGAAGTGCGCCTGGAGCTCATCACCGCGATTCTCTTCTGCTGCTTCACGGCGTTCGTGGTCGATCTCTTGACGCGCCGCACCCCGAAGGAAGTCGTCGCCGACACCAAGGCGATCTTCGAAGGCATGGGGAAGGTCTTCACCTCCACCGTGATCCTCATCATCTGTGCGGAAGTCTTCGCCGAGGGCTTGAAGCGCACCGGCGGCATCGACGCCATCCTCACCTGGGCTTCGCAGATCGAAGGCGCGGGCGGCGTCGCCATGCTCCTCATGATGATCGGCATCATGGCGGTCGCCTCCTTCGTCACCGGGTCGGGCAACGCCGCCTTCTTCGCGTTCTCGCACTTCCTGCCGCAGTGCGCGAAGTCGGTCGCGTGGGAGACGATCGTTTTGGCCGCCCCCGTGCAGCTCGCCTCCGGGATCGCCCGCTCGATGTCGCCGATCTCGGGCGTCACGATGGCGGTCGCGGGCTTGGCCGGGATCTCGCCCTTCGAGCTCGTGCGCCGCACGCTCCCCGTGATGGTGCTCGCGCTCTTCCTCACGATCCTCGCATCGGTCCTCTTCGTCTAAAGGACGAATGGACTCCGCGAGGGATCAAACCCTGAGGAAACCTTGAAATCCACGCCCGTTTGAGCCATCTCAGCGGGCGCGGCTTCCATCCGGCGGATAATTCTCCGGATTCACTCCAATCACCCCATTCTCCACAACGACCAACCCGGACGGGCTCAGGTCCGTCCCACCCGAAAAACCGAAGAGGAACCCAAGATGACGCAGCAGCTCCCGCCCCTCAACGCTTCCATCGCCGAGCATGCTCAAAAGCTCGCCGCCCGACCCGAAGTCGCGGCGGCCTTGGCCGACCTCAAGGCCAACGCCCCGGAAGCGATGAAGCTCCAAGTGCATCTCTGCGAAATCCCCGCGCCCACCTTCCACGAAGAAGTCCGCGCGGCCGAGATCCAGCGCCTCATGAAGTCGTACGGCCTCGAAGACGTGCAGATCGATGAGATCGGGAACGTCGTCGGCCGCCGTCCGGGGAAGGGGAACGGCCCGCTTCTCGCGATCGGCGCCCACATGGACACGGTCTTCCCGGAAGGGACGCCCATCAAGGTCCGCCGTGAAGGGAACCGCTACTACGGTCCCGGGATCGGCGACAACTGCTCGGGGCTTCGCGCGATGCTCGAAGTCCTTCGCGCCATGCAGAAGGCGAACCTGGAAACGGAAGGCGACATCCTCTTCATCGGCACGGTCGGCGAAGAGGGGAACGGCGACATCCGCGGATCCAAACATCTCTTCAACACCCGGAAGGACATCGACGGCTTCCTCGCCGTCGACAACACCGACGTCACCCGCATCCTCCACACCGCGATCGGCGCGCACCGCTGGCGCGTGACGGTGCAGGGCACCGGCGGCCACAGCTACGCCGCCTTCGGGAAGGTGCCGTCCGCGATCCACGCGGTCTGCATGGCGGGCGCGAAGATCGCGCACATCAAGGTGCCCGAAGCGCCGGTGACGACCTTCACGATCGGGACGATCAAGGGGGGCACCTCGGTGAACACCATTGCGCCTTCCTGCTCCGTCGACATCGACGTGCGCTCGTTTGAAAACGGCCCCATCGAAGCGATCGACAAGCAGATCGTCGCCGCCTTCCAGGAAGCGATCGAGGAAGAGCACCGCATCTGGGGGATCACGGACCCGGAGAAGAAGCTCAACCTCATCGTCGAGCAGATCGGCGACCGCCCGGCCGGGATCCGTCCGCACGACTGCCCCGTCATTCAGGCCTCGCGCGCGGCGCAGAAGGCGCTCGGGATCGAATTGAAGAACTACGGCGCGTCCTCGACCGACGCCAACATGCCCGTTTCGCTCGGCATCCCCGCGACGTGCCTCTCGGCCGGCGGCTGCCAGATGAAGTCCCACACGATCCACGAGTACTACGACGACATCGTCCCGCATCTCGGGCCGCAGCTCGTCCTTCTCACGGCGCTGGAACTCGTGGGGCTGAAGGGTGAAACCCCGACGCTCCCGAAGCGGTCGTAAGCGTCGCGTCCGACAACTCCAGATGAACGAAGCCCTCCGGTCCGCTGGCCGGAGGGCTTCGTTTTTCGAAGAAGCTGAAGAGTGGAAGAGGGCGGGGCCGCGCCGTGCGATTCCACGCGGCTGCTCCCGTCTCTACGCCTTACGCGTCCTCAAAGGGAATGGCGCGCAGGCGGATCGAGGGCGAATCGAATTCGCCCGGCACCACCTTGACCACACCCTTCTTGCCGGGCTTCTTCACCTTGCGCTCGTTCCTAAGCTTCCGCAGGTGCGCGAAGACCGGGATCTCGAAGGGCGAGCCCGGGAGCAGGGCCTGTTCTTCCGTCGGATTCGCTTCGAGGTCCGTAACGAAGGCCTTGGCCTTCGCAAGGAGGTGCGTCATCAGGAGCACGAGCTTCGGATCCTGGTCGCCCAGCTTCGCGACGGATTCGGGCAGGAGCACGATCCACTCTTCGGCGTACTCGGGCATCGGGCGCTTCTGGGCGCGCGAGATGCGCGTCACCTCGTCGGCGAGGCCCACGGTCACCATGGCGCGGTTCCCGTCCTTTTCCAGCACCGCCACGCCCAGCTCCCCGTCGTCGCGCACGTTGACGATCGCGCCGAACGGGTGGTACATCGGCGCGAACCAGTCGAAGTTGCGGCGCCAAAGGGCGTTCCCGTGGTTGTGAAGGACAAGAAGCGCCTGGACCGCGCGATAGTCGTCCATCGTGACCGCGCCGGTCTTGCCGTTCAAGAGTTCCTGAAGAATGATCACCGTATCCGGGTTCAACCACGGGTAGAGGTGCATGAGCGGCTGGAAGTCCGGGTGGCAGGAACCTTCGGTGGTGGTGAGAAGCTTCGAGGCCGCCTCCCAGTCGACCACCGCGTACTTCGCCGCAAAGCGCCCGAGCGCCGCCTTCATGCGGTTGATCTTGGTCTCCGTCCACCCCTCGCGGTCCTTCGCGACGCAGGTCGGGCGGGCCGCCACGCGCTCGTAGTAGTTCATGAGAAGGTTGACGTAGCCCTGGGGCGTCACCGTCACCGGGGCGGATTCGTTCGCGGCGTCAAGGGTCGAGTGGCCCGGGTCGACCAATTCGGTCCCGTCCGCGTCCGTCGCTTCGGTCGAAGCGGGAAGAGGCGCGGGGGCGACGGCGGCTTCAGGCGATTCGGGCGCTTCGGGCGCGTGGATGCGGCCCATGACGCTTCGGAGATTCCAAGTCGGGAACCCGGCGTCCGCAAAGAGCTTGTTCAAGGGCGCGAGCTTCCCGTCCGCCTTCGTGAGGTCGTTCACGGGCCAGCCCAAGGGGGCGGAGCAGACCGCGACGTAGAGCCCGAGCGTCAGGCGCCGGAGCGCCTCGACGAAATGCCGGTCGCCGAGGCTCGATGCCGCGTCCTCGGTCGCCGTGAACGCTTCCATGAGGCGCATGAGGGACGCACGGTCGGAGTCCGCGGGCTTCTTCGACCAGCGCTCGTTCATCGAGACGACCGAAAAGGCTTCCGCCATGCGGCAGAAAAGCTCCGTGGGCGATGTCTTCTTGTAGGAGGTCTTGCGGCGCTCCGCCTTGAAGGCTTCAGCGCGCTCGGCCAAAAGGACCTTCGCCGCGTCGATGTCCTTTTCGCGCTTCGCGATCTCCTCTTCAGACCCCGTGAGGTCGACGCCGAAGCTGATGAGCGAATCGCGACGCGCTTGGAGGCACGTGCCCAAAACGGCCATGAAGTCTTCCGGGCGGCCCTTCTTCGGGTCGGCCTTGAGTTTCACGAGCTTTTCGAACTTCCCCAACGCGTCGGGCGTCTCTTCGGCGACCCCCGCGCAGAACTTCCGGAAGTTGTCCGTGACGAGCGACTTCGGGAGGCCGCAGTCCTCCGCAAACCCGCCGTAGTAGGCGCCGAAGCGCTCCATCTCGTTTTCGACCGCCACGCACCCGGCCCAGAGGACCGCCTGCGCGAAGGCCTCATACGCACGTCCGCCCGCGCGCAGGAGCGGTTCCTTCTCGGGGTGCCCGAGCGACCAGAAGCAGCGCGCGGCGACAGGCATCCCGAGCGCGCCGCGGGGTTCGTCGCCGACCTCGATCAAAAAGAGCGTCGCGGCCAGGGCGTCCGCCGTCACCGCGTCGGTCTTGCGAAGCTTCGCCCAGAGGGCGTCGGTCGGGTCGCGCAGTTCCGGCATCAGCCTCCCGACCACCTCCCGGATGCGCGTCATCTGGACCGAAGGCTTGTTGATGAGCGACTGAAGGACGGCCAGATAGAAGCGGGGGTCCGCCTCAAAGCCCGCCTTCTGCGCGCGGAAGAGCTCCAACTCCGCATCCGACCCGGGCGTGCGGCGGGTGAGCGAAAGGAGCACGTACCCGAACTTCGCGAGCGCGTCGTCCAGCTCGGCCGACCCCGTCTCCTTCGTCTTCGCGGCCCATTCGGCAAAGCGCACCTGCGCGTAGGCCGAGTGCTTGAGGCTCGTCCCCAGGTACGTGAGGGCGGTCTTCAGGTCCTCGGGGATCTCAAGCGCCTCGTAGTCTTCTCGGGTCGCGCGGCGCACGGGATTGATCGCGAGGAGCAGCGCTTCGCGAAGCGGCCCCGTGAGGCGCTTGTCCTTCACGATGCGCTCGCGGAGCGCGTCGTGGGGAAGAAAGTCGTAGGCGAAGCTCGGATCGAGCAGATGCTCGGCGCAGGCGGAAAGCGCCGCGGACGGAGTCGTCATGTCGGGTCCTTGTGATGTTGGGAAATGGATGGCCGAAGCTTATCACGGCGGTAGCTTTTTTCAGTACCCGATCGGGTAGAAACGCCCGATATGGACGGGATTCTTTCGCCGTTGAGGCTTTGCGGAGACAGTTTTCGAAGAGGGTGTGGAGGAGAGCGCCTGGAGGGTCGGTCGGATGGCCGGGCGGATGGTGGGTGAGGGCACCGGACGATGGGCGTGTGGTCGGCGTGTGGTCGGCGTCTTCACCCGGACGGGGTCGAGACGGCCTCTCTTTGACGGCGCTGCGTGTTTTGGGGTTCTTTTCCGGAGGGAGATACCTTCAGCCTACGCAAAACATTCTACCGTACAGTATCAAATTTGCATCCCGTCTGAAATTGGGCAGGTCATGTCGTTTCGGACCTCTGAAACGCTTGATGACGGTCTTGGAGCCGCCCGAACCCCCTAGGGCGGACAGAAAAGCGTTCACTTACCGGCGGAAAGCGTCGAAATTTGACGGCCGGTTTTCGGCGTGTGAAGAAAACACCACAGCATTCCTTCCGCCCCAGGGAATCCGGGGTTTCGACGAAATTCATGCACTTAGGGCTTACCCGATGTCATGCAATCGTCCCGACGGATGAGCCGCGCGCCGAAAACGTGATATTTCCTCGCCTCCCGCGTGAGCCGATCGCCGCAGAAAGACGGTAGACGGAGACCCCACGCGATTTGGAGCTAAAGAGAAATGCAAAACAACACCATCGCCGCCGCCATGCCCGGCTTCGGCACGAAAACCATCCTCGCGGCCGCCGTGGCGGCCGTCATCTCGACCGGCGCCTTTGCGGCGTCCTCGTCCGGCGTCCTGATCACCCCCGACGCCACCGAACTCAATTCCCCCGTGAAGGGCGGTGAGGAAGCCAATTTTGAAGGCACCCGCGCCTACCTCTATGCCGGGAACGCCCTCGCCATCTCGATGGAAGGCCGCGACTACGGCGAGAACGCCAAGGTCGAGGGCGTCAAGTCCTCCTACGTTCAGGAACAGGCTGCGGGCGGTGCCGACACGTTGGCCATCAACGCGCTCATCCTCGAAGGCGGCACCATCTCGGGCCTCGTCGCCGACCCGGTCAAGGACGCCGAAACGTCCGCCGTCGGCGGATCGGCCTTGGCCGCGGTCTACTCGAAGAGCGAAGGCAACGCCAACGCGCTCCGCGTGCGCGTGAAGGGCACCGACTTCACCGGCAACGCCTCGACCGGTCAGGGAGGCGCCGTCTACCTGGAAGGCGTGGAAGCCGCCTTCACCGACTCGAACTTCCAGAACAACACCTCCTCGAAGGAAGGCGGTGCGATCTACGCGAAGGGCGGTCAGGTGACCCTCGCCGCGGCGAACGCCGACGTCGTCATCTCCGGGAACAAGGACGCTTCGAAGAATGCCGGCGGCTTCCTCTACGCCGCCGACGCCGCGAACGTCACCTTGGACGCCGCCGAAGGCCGCACGATCACGATCGGGACCGCGGGCGAATCGACCGACGGGCTCGCCTCCTACACGACCCGCGACAGCCACGGCACCCTCAGGAAGACGGGTGAGGGCAAGGTCGTCATCAACAGCTCGATGGAATCGTGGAACAACGACATCAC
>NZ_JH604954.1 GCF_000250875.1 Sutterella parvirubra YIT 11816
GATTAGATTTATTGTATCAGTTTCGAGCCCCTTCGGGGCGCTTGCCGACCGCGTCCGACCGACGACGCTTCTGGGCGTGGGGTTGGTGCTCTTGGTGCTCTCCGACGTCGTCTTCGCGCTTTGGGCGGACGTCTGGGGGATCGGGCTCGGGATTCTGCTCTGGGGCCTGCACCTGGGGGCGACGCAGGGCGTGCTCTCGATGTTGGTCGCCAAGACGACCGACGCCGACTGGCGGGCGACGGGCTTCGGGCTCTTCAACCTGGCGTCGGGCATGAGTCTGCTCGTGGCGGGCGCGGCCGCAGGGGTGCTTTGGGACCTTGCGGGGCCGGGGGCTTCGTTCGGGTTCGGGGCGGTGTTCGCGCTGGTGGCCTTGGCGTGGCTCGCGACCGGGGTGCGGTCGGTGAAGCGGTTGGAGGAAGAGGGCTGAGAAACCCCTTGGAGGTCTCTTGAAGCAGAGCGTTGTACCGGATGGGAAGACGCCTTCGTCCGGGATGTTTGCTTCCAACCGGGAGGTCCCTCGGACGACTTCGCGAAAGGAATGGCGGAGCCGATTCTCACCGGAATGATTCATTGGGCAGGGAGCGTGAGGGCGCAGCTGTGAGAAAAAGAGAGGGCCTCCCAAAACCGGAGGCCCTCTCAGTGTTCTAAACGAAGGGGATGAGTCAACTCGCAGACAGCGAGAGGTCTAAACGACGACCTAGGGCATAAAGGGCCCTAGCAACGGTGTCAATTTTAGTGGTGTGACGCAGGTCCATGAGTCGTGAGACTTCTTGCCGACTGACACCCAGTTTACGGGCCAAATCAGCCGGACGGGTGTTCGTCTCGATCATGGTGTTAAGTAGAAGTACCTTAGCGACTACGGAGGGGGGGAGCTCGACCGCCATATCCCCGGGGCGGAATTCAGAGGGTTGGGGGAAACGACGGCGATCCTCGATATAAAAATCGATGGCGGTAATCAGAGCATCCAGGGTGTTTTTTTGAAGTTCCTCCTCGGTCCAGGCCTCGGTCAGGGCTTCAGGAATATCCCTGAAGGATGCAATGAAACCTCCTTCGCCGTTTGGTTCAATTTGCGCGGGATAGCGAAAAGCGGACGTCACGGCTTGTTCCTCAGTGATTGATGTCGTAGGTTGACGAGGGGCTGATGCCCCTCGTTTTATCTACGAACTGTTAGTTCACACCCAGTTGTTTCTTGATCTTTTTGGCAAACGCATTCGAGATCTCGTGGCTGGGATGCCGTGGGCAAGTGGATTGCCTGCCCTTGTAGTAAAGCTTGAGATGACTTCCGCCATCCACAATCTTTACGCCGGCGGCCTTAAGGAACCTCTTCACCGGGGCCCTTT
>NZ_JH604955.1:0-10755 GCF_000250875.1 Sutterella parvirubra YIT 11816
CGGCGGCCGCTTTGGGAAGGCGCACCTTGATCACATTCAGCATGGTCCGCCTCAGAGCACGTGACGCCCGCGGGCGTCCTTCTTCATGAGACGCTCCTGTTCGCGCTTCCATTCCTTCTTGCTCTCGTCCGCACGCTTTTCGAATTCGCGCTTCCCGCGCGCGAGCGCGAGCGACAACTTCACGCGACCGCGCGTGAAGTGAAGGTCCAGGGGCACCAGGGTGTAGCCCGCACGCTCGACCTTGCCGATCAGCTTCGCGATCTCCTTCTTGTGCATGAGGAGCTTGCGGGTGCGGTTGGTTTCGAGCGTCTCGTGCGTGCAGACCTGGTCGGCGGGCGTCATGTGCGCGTTGCAGAGAAAGAGCTCGCCCTCACGCACGTAGATGTGCGCGAGGTTGATCTGCGCGCGCGAAGCGCGCACGCTCTTCACTTCCCAACCGCGCAGCACGATCCCCGCCTCGTACTTCTCTTCGATGGCGTAGTCGTGGCGCGCGCGTTTGTTCTGAATGAGTGCCATGGGGTGTTCCGTAATGTTCTTCTGTTCTTTGAATCCGGTCGGCCGATCGGGCGTTTGCGGGCCCCGCAGTTTGAAACGCGGAATAGGGAGGGGGTAAGGGATGCCCTCCCGCTCGACGCGTTTCAGGTTTCGTGGTGGATCGGATGCGCGGGGTTTGCCGGGTGTGCCGGACGGAAGCTCAGCGTCCCTCGGGGAGAGCTCTCCGGCGTGTCCTGCCGATCGGCGGTCGGACCATTTTAACGGGTGCGCCTCCGCGGCGCTTGAGTCGACCATGCGTCGAATAGGAGTAGAACATGAGTTCCGCGCCCCGCCGACTCCGCTGAGCACCTCCCCTGTCCATGATCAGCGCTACGATGGTCCCCATGACCAAGACCATCCTCTCCACGATCAAAAACGCGCTCGCCCGCGTCGCCTTCAGAATCGAAGACCGCAAGGCCGACCGAAAGTACGAGCGCGAAGGCAAGAAGGGCTTCAACGGCGACTTCGCGGTCGTCGCCTTCCGCCCGGACGGCTTCCCTTCGGGCGACCTCATCGAATTTCCGCCGCAGGCGCTCCCCTTCCTCGTTGAGGCCTTCCACTTTGAGTGGGAGGGCGTCACCGAAAACCGCCCGTTCCCCGCGATCGCGCCCTCGTGGTTCGCGGACGCCGAGGTGACCGCCCCGGACGCCGTGGCGGCCGCCAAGGTCGACCGCTTGATGACCAGCATTTTCCTCAACGACGAAGGCGAAGAGACGAAGCGCCCGACGCTCGACGACACGCTCATCGTCTCCTACGTCAAGGGCGAAGACCGGATGGACACCACGCAGTGGGTGATTCTCCAGATGCCCATCAAGCTCGTCCTGGAGCGCCTCCGCATGGCCGAGGACGCGAAGAACGTCCCGCCCGTCGTCGCGGCCGATGCCGACGCCTGCCCCGACTGGTGGGCGGCTGTGCGCCGCGCGTACCCGAACGACACCTTCTGGGTGCCGCGCGCGGCGCGGCTCGCCCGGTAGGTCCCAAGGCCGGTTCGAAAGCGCCGAACGGCGCCCGCCCAACCGGCCTCCGCAGGCGGCTACAATTCGCCCGTCCTTTGAATCAATATCTTTGACGCCCTTCAGCCCTCCGTCCCTACGGCGGAGCGCGGGCTTTCCGGAGACCCTCATGCAGATCACGATCGCCACGGTTAGGGCCGAAGGCCTCACCACCCAGACCGCGGAGGTCCCCGCGGGGGCGACGGTCGCGCAGGCGCTCCGCGCCGCGGGCGTGACGCTCCGCGAGGGTTGGGGCCTCGCCCGCTGGGGCCGCCGCTGCCGCGAAGAGGACGTTCTGGAAGAGGGCGACCGGCTCGATATAGCCGCGCCGCTCCTCTGCGACCCGAAGAAGGCGCGCCGCGAGCGCGCCGAGCGTCAGGGGGACGTCCGCACCGTCACGTGCGGGCGCCACGGCTCGAAGAAGACCCGGGGCGAATAAGTCCGCCGGGGCCGCCGGCCCCCTGGATCCTCCCCGCATCCTCCCCGTCCGCACCTCACATCCGCCCGGCCTCCGGGCGGCGACGCCTCCGCCTGAAGAGGAAAATCCAAGAAAACCAAATCGGCCGCACGGGAGACGCGTTAGAATGGTCACCCGTTGCGGAGGCGGCCCAAGCCCTTCAAGACGAAGACCGGGAGCTCGGAAGAGCCCCGAAAGCGCAGAAAAGGCCGCCCCGGGCACCAGTTTTGCGGCGCATCACGCATGCCGCCGGGCCCGACGTCGAAGCATCCGGATCGACGAGCTCACTCGTTGACCGGGTGTTTTTGTTTTGGGCCCGGGCGTCCCTCCCTCGGGACCGCACGGCTGGGATCAGGAAAACCAAAAACAACACCCACAGGAGTTCCCAAGTGACCTGGCTCAACGACATCGTCACCTCGGTCAACGACATTTTGTGGTCCTACGTGCTGATCATCATGCTGGTCGGCCTCGGGATCTGGTTCACCGCCCGCACGGGCTTCGTGCAGGTGCGGCTTCTCCCCGAGATGGTCCGTCTCGTCGGCGAAGGCGCGGGCGCGCAGCCGAGGAAGGGCCACATCTCCACGTTCCAGGCGTTCTGCGTCTCGACCGCGTCCCGCGTGGGCGTGGGCAACATCGCCGGCATCGCGATCGCCGTCGTGACGGGCGGCCCGGGCGCCGTCTTCTGGATGTGGGTGATCGCGACCTTGGGCGCGGCGACCGGGTTCGTCGAATCGACGCTCGCGCAGGTCTACAAGGTCCCGAAGAAGGGGGGCGGGTTCGTCGGCGGCCCCGCCTACTACATCGGGAACGTTCTGGGGAGCCCCTTCTTCGCGATGGTCTTCTCGGTGCTGATTTCGATCACCTACGGCCTCATCTTCAATTCGGTGCAGGCGAACACGATCGCCCTCTCGATGCAGACTTCGTTCGGCGTCTCGCCCCTCGTGGCCGGGATCGGCATCGCGGCCCTGACCGGCATCGTCATCTTCGGCGGCGTCATCCGCATCGCGAAGATCGTGGGCTGGATGGTCCCCTTCATGGCGGGCGCGTACCTTCTGCTCGCCTTCATCGTGACGGTGATGAACATCACGATGGTTCCGGAAGTCTTGGCGACGATCGTGCGCTGCGCCTTCGACTTCGATGCCGTGCTGGGCGCGGGCTTCGGCATGGCGCTCATGACCGGCATCAAGCGCGGCCTCTTCTCGAACGAGGCCGGCATGGGCTCGATCCCGAACGCCGCCGCGACCGCGGACGCCACGCACCCCGCGAAGCAGGGTCTCGTTCAGGCGCTGGGCGTCTACGTCGACACGCTCTTCGTCTGCACGGCCTCCGCCATGATCGTGATGCTCTCGCCCGACTGGCAGACGGCGGGCGTGACCGGCATCGAACTCGCGCAGCATTCGCTCGCCGGGCAGCTGGGCGACTGGACCAACGTCTTCATGACGGTGATCGTTCTCTTCTTCGCCTTCAGCTCGATCATCGGGAACTACTTCTACGGTGAGGTCAACATGGACTTCATCTCGCACAGCCCTGCGGCGCTCCCCATCTTCCGCGGCCTCGTCGTGCTGATGGTCTTCTTCGGCTCGATCGCGAGCCTCGGGCTCGTCTGGAACCTCGCCGACCTCTTCATGGCGCTCATGGCGATCCTGAACCTCATCGCCATCGCGATGCTCGGGCGCATCGCCTACGTGGTGCTCGAAGACTACTGCGCGCAGAAGCGCGCGGGCGTGAAGAACCCCGAATTCGACCCCTCGGTGCTCCCGAGCTCGAAGGGCGTCCTCGCGTGGCCGCGCCACCCGGAAGAAGAAATTCAGCAGGAGCGTTGATCGTCCGCGGAAGTGACGGGCAGGGGCTTCGATGAGGCCCCTCTCCTCGAAAACGGAAAGCCCGAAATCAACCCATTCGAATAGGTGTTCGGAATTCGTGAACTAATCAAATTTGTTGTGGAACCTCTTCCGTGAAGAGGTTCCCGAAAGCCCGCGCTCCGTTCTTCACTTAGGTTCGGCCGCTTACTTCAGTGCGAAGTGCACCGCCCCCGAGGCGTCTCCGACCTTCTTCGCGGTCTTCCCGGGGTGAATGACGAGCGCGGTCTTCGTCGCTTCGGCCGCGGGCAGGGGCGCGATCGCGGCGCAGGTCCCGTGCTTGCGGCGAAGTTCCTCAATGTCGCCGAACTCGATCGCGTGCTGCGGGCACGAGGCGACGCAGGCGGGCTCGAGCATGAGAAGAACGTTTTCCGGAGCGGTCTCGGCGGCCCTCGTTCTGGCCGTTCGCGGCCGCGTTCGTCGGGGCGCCTTCGGACGCCCGGACCGAGGCCGCCGCGGCGCCCCGCCCGTCACACTTTTCCACGCTTTCCCCGCATCCCCTGCAGAGCGCCCCATCCCGCCGAAACCGCTCCCCCGTCCGCCGCTCTCCCCAAAATCTCCTCCCCGACCGCGCATCCGACGCCTTCCTGCGCCCGCAATCCCCTTCCGCCGACGCGCCCCGAAGGGGCGTTCCGCATCCTCCGAACCCCCCTAGAAGGGACGAGGGTTTCACCTTAACTCATCGCCAACCCATTGATTTTCAAGACATTTGACATACCTCCAACGAGGTATCTCACCCCTCTCTCCCTACACCTCCTCAGGGTTCTTTTGCAAATCGAAGCCTTTTCTTAAACTTCCATTAAGAAAACGCGGCCCCTCGCGTCTTCGTGCGCCCGCTTCCCCCCGGCGGAGCCGACCCCCATCACGACCTTCCCCGACGATGCGTCCCATCCCCCAGGGACGCCCGGCCGGGGAGGACGCCCGAGAGAGACGGGCGGGGAAGGCCTTCCGGGACTGAAGACGGAGCAGGGCGCCTCTTTGGAGAATCCCCGTATGCATCATCAGACCAAGCACCTCGCCGCCTTGATCGCGGCGATCGGCCTCTCGGCCGCCACCGGCGCCTGGGCCGCCCCCGACCTCTCGGCCTGCCAGACCTGTCACGCCGACCTCACGAAGACGCACGCCTCTGCCGGCCACAAGGACGTCGCCTGCACGACCTGCCACGGCGGCGTGGAGGATCACCTCAAGAACATGAAGCAGCGCCCGACCGTGTCGATGGACCCGGCCACCTGCGGCGCCTGCCACCAGGACCAGTACAAGTCGCTCTTCACCGTTTCCGACCGTCCGGCCCGTCAGTCGAAGAAGGCAGCGGAAGGCCCCGCGCCCGACCCGTTCTTCGACCGCGCCATGGGCGCGCACGGCTTCACGAAGGAACACGACCTTCCGCGCGCGCACACCTTCATGGCGATCGACCAGTTCATCGTCGACCGCGCGTTTGGCGGTCGGTTCGAGCCGAAGGAAGGCTGGCTCTACACGACCTTGGAAGGCGGCAAGTCCTACAAGGTTTGGGACGTCCTCAAAGACAACCATCCTGAAAACAACGAACACAAGCCCTTCAAGCCGGGTACGGCCGCGGCCGGGAACGCCGTCTGCTGGACCTGCAAGTCGAGCGACCTGATGCTCGACTGGGCGTACATGGGCGACAAGGTTGAGGGCGCCGCCTTCAACCGCGGCTCGAACGCGGTCGACGTCGTCCGCAAGGTGAACCACGCGATCAACTGCAATTTCTGCCACGATCCGCACAACACGAAGCCGCGCATCATCCGCGACGCGCTGATCGAATCGATCGAGCGCAAGGACGGCCCGAACGTCTGGCACGAAGTCGCCGCCCACAAGACCGACGTCGAAGTGAAGGACATGGGTGTCCGCGGCTTCACGCGCAAGGTCGGCTATCTCGCGAAGCCCGACGCCAACCTCATGTGCGCGCAGTGCCACGTCGAATACATCTGCAACCCCGGGATCGACGCGAAGACGGGTGAGAAGATCGGCATGGACAACCGCCTCACCAACCACTTCCCGATGGTGAACGCCGACCAGATCGAGGCCTACTACGAGAAGATCGGCTACCGCGACTTCGTGCATCCGCTGACCGGCGCGAAGCTCGTCAAGATGCAGCATCCGGACTTCGAAACCTACTTGGGCAGCAAGCACGACAAGGCGGGCGCCACCTGCCAGAACTGCCACATGCCCAAGGTCAAGGATGAAAAGACCGGCAAGACCTACACCCTCCACTGGGCCACGTCGCCGCGCCACTACCTGAAGGAAACCTGCCTCTCCTGCCACAAGGACAAGACCGAAGCGCAGATGACCTCGGCGATCGACGCGATGCACGGCTACTACACGGGCAAGCTCCGTGAAGCCGAATCCCGCATGGACGAAATGTTCAACGCGTTCGAGCTCGCGCTCGCGGTGGGCGTCGATGAAAAGGCGCTCGAAGAAGCCCGCAAGCTGCACAGCACCGCCCACGTCAACTGGGAATACTGGACTGCCGTCAACGGCGCCTGGTTCCACAATCCCGACCAGGCCGTCCGCAGCCTCGCCAAGGCCGCGAAGGCCGCCCAGGATGCGACCGCCATCCTGAGGAAGGCCATGGCCGAAAAGCAGAAGAAGTAACGCTTCGATGAGGAACACCGGTCCGGGCGGAGTGCCTCGGACCGGTTCCTCCGAAAACGCTTTCCTCGCCGCCGTGCCTTCGGGTCCGGCGGTTTTTTTCGGAAAACCAACCGCATCCGGCGGACGCCGTCTCAAGGCAACCGCAAAAACCTCCGGACTAAGCCGAAAGATCAGGCTTGGGGCCGAACGGTCCCGGTTCGGCTTCGTGTATATTGGCGTTTCCACCAATGAACCCTTGGCTTTTCCCCGACCCAGCCATGACTTCCTACGCCATGCTCTACGGCCTGATGGGGCTCATGCTCCTCATCGCCATCGCGATGATCGTGCCGACGCTTCTCAAAACGGACGACCTGAAGGATCACGAGGCGGAGACGATCTACCGCGGGCTCCTGAAGGAAGCGCTCCGCGAGGAGAAGTTGCGCCTTGACGAAGAGCTGAACCGCGGGAGCCTCTCGACGGCGCTTCACGCCGAACTCATGGACGACCTCGCGCGCCGTTCGGTGGAGGAAAACCGCCGGGCGAGTGCCGGGGGCGACCCGCTGGCGACGGAAAAGAAGCCGATGCGCACCCCGATGGCCGCGATCACGGCCGGGGTGGTGGCGCTCCTCGTGGGCTTGTCGGTCGGGATCTACAGCCTGAACGGCGCGCCCGAACTCATGCGCCTCTCGCAGGACCAGAAGGTGTTGGAAGGCACCGCGTCCACCGAAGCCATCGAAACCTACTTGGGCGACAACCCGAAGGACGGCCGCGCGTGGGTGCTTTTGGCGCGCAGGAAGGCCGAAGGGGGCGACTTCGTCGCGGCGTCGGACGCGTACCGGCGCGCCCGCCAGGTGAACGCCAAGGTGGCGGGCGACCCGTCCGTGTCGCTCGAATTCGGCGCGGCGCTCCTCTCGACCGAGTCGCCCGCGCACTTCCGGGAAGCCAAGGACGTGCTCTCCGCGGCGCTTGCGCAGGACCCGGAAAACCTCCAGTTGGTGGAATTGACCGCCATCGCCGCGATGCAGACCTCGGACTGGGATCTGGCGCTCACCAACCTGCGCGTGATTCTGCGCCACATGTCCCCCGACCGCCCCGAGTACGTGCGCTACGAGGCGACCGTGCGGGAGTTGGAGCGCCGGGCCGCGGCGGATGGGGCGGCGCCCGCCCCCGCACCGTAACGCCCGAAGACCCGAATCAGGAAGCACCGCAGGAAACACCGCAAGAAACGCCGTCCGGACACGAGCCCGGACGGCGTTTTCGTCAGGTGCCTTCAGCGGCATTCCGGGGCGGAAATCCTCACTCCGGAAAGGCCTCCGCCATCACGCGTGCCGCATGCGCGAAGCTGTCTTTGAGCACCGCCTCCCCCGGCATCCCCGGCACGGGCACCTCGACGCCCACCGCAGCGTCTTCCGGCATCCTGCGGAGCATCTCGATCAACGGCAGTTCGCCCGCGCCCGGGTACCTGCGGCCCCCGCGGGCCTCCCGGATGAGGCCTTCGAACCCGGCCGGGAATCCGGCCGGGTCGAGAAAGTTCACATCGCCCGCCCGGACCCGCGCGACCAACGCCGGAGCGATCGGGGCGTCCTTCACGCCGTCGCAAAGGTGAAAGTCCCCGAGGAACCGGGGCGGGATCTTCGCGAGGTCCTCGGGCTTCCCTCCCGAGCGCATGAGGTGCACGGCGTCGACCGCGATGGTGCCGTTCGGGCGGTCGGCGAGCCGCACGATCTCGTAGGCCTGCTCCAACGTGCCGATCGTGTGCCAGGCCATGAATTCGAGATCGATGCGGAAGCCGTACGGTGCCGCCATGTCGTACATCTGGGCGAACACCTCCGCAAACGCCTCCCGGTTCTTCGCGTCGGCGCTCACGCACATGCTCCGGATGCCGAGCTCGCCGCAGGCTTCGAAGAGCCGGGCGAACGCAGAGAGATCGGTGGCATCCGTGAGTCCGAAGCCGTCGACGCCTTGGACGCGCATGCCTTCGTCCGCAAGGAGCCGCTTGAAGGCTTTGAGTTCCTCGCTCCCCGGCTCGAACGGATACGCGACCGAGCCGGGCACGATCGGGTGGATCCGAAGCCCCACGGCGGCGCAACCCGCCCGGCGGGCGGCGGGAACGAGCTCGGCCGGAGGGAGCTCAAGAGCGGTCAAGTGAATGGCGGAGAGTTCGCGCGGCATGAAGGACTCCGAAGGACTGAGGTGTGAGGCTTTGAGCGTAGTCCTTCGAGAGTCCGCCGTCCTACCCCGTGACGCTCCTTCCGGTGCCGTTGGTCATCGCCTTGATCGTGATGAAGAAGCCCACCATCCCCACCTTCATCGCCGGCATCGTCACGGGCGCGCTCCTTGCGGTGGGGCGCTCTCGGGAATTTCCCGGAGAGGGGTGATTTCTTCGAAAACGTTGCGGGGCTAGGCGAATTGTCGGAGAAACCGCTTGGGGGAGAAGCAGAGCGCCATGAGGCGCCATGAGATCCGAAAGGGGGGCGGTCCGCGGAAGAGGCCGATGGGAACGCCCTGGACACGACCGCAGAACGACGCCGTTCGGCCCGGCCGCGAACTCGTACACAAAGTGGCGTTTCCGGAGGGTTCACTTTGAGGCTTCGGCCCGTTATGATCGTCTCCGATCCGGGGAAAGCCCGGGCCGTCCGACCAACCGCGGCCCGGGCCTGAGAGACGCCCGACAAGAATTCAATCTGAGGAGCCTTTTATGACGACCTTCGATGTCTACAACGCCGCGCTGGCCGACGAACTCCTGCCCGCCATGGGCTGCACGGAACCGATCGCGCTCGCGTACGCGGGCGCGATCTGCGCGAAGCGCCTCGGAGGCTTCCCCGAGACGATCCGGGTCGAGGTCTCCCGCAACATCATCAAGAACGTGAAGAGCGTCGTCGTCCCCAACACCGAGGGGCTCCGCGGCATCGAAGCCGCCGTCGTGGCGGGTCTCGTCTCCGCGCGCCCGGAAGCGGCGTTGGAAGTCCTCTCGGGCGTGACGCCCGACGAGAAGAAGGAAATCCACGAGCGGCTCGCTTCGCAGAAGATGGAGGTGGTGCCCTCGGACGAACCCGACGTCTTCTTCATCCGTCTGACGACGACCCGCGCGGGGAAGACCGTCACGGTCGTGATCCGCACGTCGCATACGAACGTCACCCGCATTGAGGAGGACGGCGAAGCCGTCTTCCTCAAGAACGACCACGCCGAAGAGGAGGAGGCGCCCGAGCTCTGGCACATTTCGGAACTGATCCGCGCCGCGCGCACGATGCCTTTGGACGTTTCCCGTCCGCTCCTTGAGCGCCAGATCGCCGCCAACATGGCGATCGCCGAAGAGGGGCTCAAAACGCCCTGGGGTGCGGGCGTGGGCCGCGTGATTCTCTCCCGCAACCCCGAAGACCCCGCCGTGCGGGCGCGCGCCTGGGCGGCCGCCGCGTCGGACGCCCGCATGAACGGGTGCGAACTCCCCGTCGTCATCGTCTCGGGCTCGGGGAACCAGGGGATTACGGCGAGCGTGCCGGTGGTGATCTTCGCGCAGTCGCTGAAGTCCTCGGAAGAGGAGCTCCTGCGCGCGGTGCTCCTCTCCGACCTCGTGACGATCGCCCTGAAGCAGGGGATCGGGAAGCTCTCCGCCTACTGCGGGGCCGTCTCCGCCGGGTGCGGCGCGGGCGCGGGGATCGCGATGCTCAAAGGCTATGCCGACAACGAGATCGCCGACGTCGTCTCGAACGCCCTCGCCACGACCTCCGGGTTGATCTGCGACGGCGCGAAGTCCTCCTGCGCCGCCAAGATCGCGATGAGCGTCGAAGGCGCGCTGATGGCGCTCGACATGGTCGCGCAGGAAAAGGTCTTCCGTGAAGGGGACGGCATCGTGCAGCACACGGTCGACGAGACGGCGGAAGCCGTCGGGCGCATCGCGAGCCGCGGGATGGTGACGACCGACAAGGAAATCATCCGGGTGATGCTGGGGCTCTGAGGCCGCAGAGAGAACCGGAACCGATGAGAACGCCCGCCGAGGGAAGACCCGGCGGGCGTTCGTGCGTGTTGAGCGTGTTGAACGTGTGCTGGAGCTGTGCGCCCGGGGCGGCTCCCGGCCCCGAAAACCGCCGTCACACCTTCGGCATCATCTCGAAGCCGTCCCGGATCCAACGTCCGAAGAGCGGGTCGGCGAAGCGGAGCGCCGCGCCGCGGCGCGGGCTCACGGGCCAAAGGATCCCCTTCGCGATGAGCGCCGAGCGCGCGGGCGACGGTCGACGACGTTCCCAACCCGAAGGTGTCCAACGCGTACGAGGTCGTGAGCTGGCGCTCGCCCATCGCCACGGCCTGAAGAAGGTTCATCTGC